>CAYJJK010000065.1:4725-15090 GCA_964370445.1 uncultured Oscillospiraceae bacterium
GCAGCGCCCGACCTCTTCTCTGAGGCCGCTTTGCAAACGCCTGCACAAAAACCCCCTGCAGCGCCCGACCTCTTCTCTGAGGCCGCTTTGCAAACGCCTGCTTCTCACCATGTACCTTCTCAGGCATCTGCTGCTGCACCGGTGCAAAAAATTGCGCCACCTAAGCCCAATTCTACCTTGCAAAAAATGCCGGCCACCCCTGTAACAGACATGCCTGCATCACTTTCTGCACATAATGCACCGGTTATGAACCGGCGTAGCCAACAATCTAGCGCATATGAAGATTACGACCTTATGCAAACCAAACCCAACAAGGGCCACTTGGTGCGCAATGTATTGCTTGGTGTTCTGGCTGGATTGATTGTTTTGTTGCTTGCTATTCTTGGCTTTTTATATTGGCAAAATCGTCCGGCACCGGTGATTGATGAATTTTCTGCCGCCTTGGCCGCGCGCGATTACCAAACTTTATCAGAAAATGTAACGGCAACCGGGATAACGGCTTCCGGCGCAGAAGGCTGGATTGCTTTATGCGATGCCTTTGCCACAGAGGAAACACGTGTAGCCCTCTCTCAAGAGCTTTCACGCGTTTCAGTAAATGCCGACACATCCGGCTTCCTCTACCCTTCTATACGCCTTAAGGGAGACCCGCTATTTTTGTTCATCCAAAGATATCACGTGCGTCTAACCGGTGTGAGTGTGCTGGTGCCAAATGCTGCAGAGGGCACTGCTTTACGCTTGACAGCAGGAGAAGAATTTACAGATTTAACCGGCACGGCCGACGCAGGCGGGATGCTGTTTACCGGCATTATGCCCGGCCTTTACTCTGCAACTGTCACCCTGCCGGACGGCACAATACAACAAGGCACGGTTTCAGCCTTTTTAACCACAGAGCCCAACGTGGTAGATTTTGGCACAGGAAGTGCCGAAAGCGGCGAAGGCGCCACTGCAAATTATGCAAATATAACGGTACAAAACTGTATTTCTGACGACGCACAAATTTTTATCGACGGCCAGCTAACCCCAGCCCTACCGGTGAGCGGAGCGGTGCAGTTGCAACAAGTAGCGCTTGGTGCAACCATCTCCATCGAAGCCGTTGTCAATGGGGCCACACACACCGCCAATGTTACTTTTAGTGATCCAAACCAAACCAACTTGGCTTTTGGCGAATATACACAAACTGGCGAGGCCTCGTCCCAAGCTTCTACCGAAACCCAAACGTTGGACGAAGCCACTGCCAACACTGCTCTTACCACTTTCTATCAGTCCTACCTGGAGGCCATCAACCAGCAAAGCTTAAGCGGCATTCAGCTTTCCACCGAGGCCAATAACGCCAATTTGCAAACGCGTATTACCTCGCCTGCAAACCAGGCCAACACCTACACCTATGTCAGCGCCGCTATAGATCCTGCCACCTTGGCAGTTTCGGACGTAAATGGTGTGCCAACCGCTGAATTTACCGCCAGCTGTAGTTTCAGCTATGTAGCACGCGAAAACCCGGGCGAAGCACAAACTTCTACCAACACACAAGCTGTGCGCATGATCTACCAAGACGGAGCTTGGCTTGTGGATAGCTTTACCAACGCATAGAGGCTATTTTCGTCTTAGAAAGGGATGCTATTTTGCACAAAAGACCTCCATCTTCCTCACAGCAAAACCAACGCCGACATATTCGCCCTTCCTCTGTGCAGGCACAACGTGTGGCAGAAGTGCGTCGTCGCCGCAAAAGAAAACAATGTCTGCGACTACTCATTTTGCTTGTTGGCCTATTGCTTATTGCCTTACTTGTTTTCGGCATTATCGCTTTATTGCAGGTTTTTTCACCCCCCGCAGAGGAACCTCTTGCCTCTTCGGCTGTGATTTCTTCCTCCGTTTCTGTTTCAACACCCACAGTCTCCACACCTCCTGTAAGCGTTCCCGCCGTTATCATTCCACCTGTTACCGGTGAAATGGATGTAGAGGGCATTCCCCCTCTTTACAATCGCTTTAATGCCATTCCTCAGGAGGCTTTGGACGCACTTGTGCTGGCACCTGCGGGCCATTTACAAATGGAAGAACAAGCCGCCGCCGCTTTTAATGCCATGTATGAAGCCGCCGCCGCCGATGGTATCACCCTTACACCGGTTTCCGGTTATCGCAACAACAACACGCAAACCACAAATTATAACAACAGCATACAGCGCTACCTTTCTTCTGGATATTCAGAAGAGGAGGCGATTCGCCTTACGGAACAATACTATGCCATCCCCGGTACCAGCGAACATGAGGCCGGGCTTGCCATGGACATTGGCCACATTGACGATTCGTTTGCAAACACACCTGCCTACAACTGGTTGCAAGAAAATTGCACGCAATACGGTTTTATTTATCGTTATCCTCAAGACGCTGTAGATGTAACACATATCAATTGGGAGCCCTGGCACTACCGCTTTATTGGCGCAAACCACGCCCTTGAATATGAACGTCTTGGCATGAATTCTTTAGAGGAATATGTGCTTTACCTGGAGCAAAGCTAAAAAAACTCGCCTAAGGCGAGTAAGGATTGGCCACTCTAGCTTCCACTTTTGCTTGCTTAACATGGGGCAAAAATGGCCTGTGTTTTTCTTACAGCTCACCTTTTACAAGCTTTGTAAAACCCGATAAGTGAACTTCGCCGCCTTACACTTGCTTTTTCTGTTAAGACAACACATCAACATATTGTTTACATGAGATAGCATCTACGCTGGGTGTTCAATCGTCTGATTTTGGCCATTTTTTTCGCCACACTTCGCCTGCATAACTCACATTCCATAAAAGAGTGCACCGTTTTTTGTCTCGTTTGACAAAAAATGCCTCAAAATCGGCCAGCTTCAACTTGTGTAAACACCATCTAAAAAGCATATGCAAGCAAGCTTATAGATGAAATTTAATTTTTGGTTTGTACATTGCGAAGGCAAAATGGCAAATTGCCTGCTTGTTTATGTGCATGCACGCATTGGCAACAAACCTGATGGTTTGGGCAAGCCGTCTGTGGGCAATGGCACTTGTTTGTATTGCTACATACTTTTTCCATGTATGCTCCCCTTTCTGTTTGTAATAGTATACCTGAATCTTGGGTTTTATACAAATTACAGTAAGCTTGTAATTTGGCTTCATTTTTCCACATTTGCTTGCTGTGCAAAACCCAAAAAGGAGATTTCTCATGACATTGGCCATCGACATCGGCAACAGCAACATTGTTATTGGCGGTTTTGTGAACGGGAAGATCCGTTTTACAGCACGCCTTGCCACAAATGCCAAACTGGAGGCCGACCAATTCGCCATGGATTTGGCCGGTGTTTTTGGTTTGCATCGTGTGGATGCCAGCTGCATTGATGGGATTGTCCTTTCTTCTGTGGTGCCTTCGCTCACCCTCATTTTTCAACAGGCACTTAAGCATTTTACCCCTTTGCCTGTGCATGTGCTTTCTTTGCAAGATGCAAATGGGATAAAGGTCGATATTGAAAACCCGTCCGAGCTTGGCATGGACATTTTGGCCACGGCTATCGCTGTTCGGCACACACATGCCCTGCCTTGTGTTGTCATTGATATGGGCACAGCCACCAAGCTTTCTGCCCTAGATGAACACGGTGTTTTGCGCGGTGTATCCATTGCACCCGGCCTTTTTGTTTCTTTAGATGCCCTTTTAAACCGTGCTAGCCTTTTGCCCGGCATTTCTTTGGCTCCACCTAAAAACGCCATTGGTCGCAACAGCACTGAAAGCATTCAAAGTGGGGTGTTGTTGGGATCTGCCTCCATGCTGGACGGTTTGCTTGCGGCATTTGAAAAAGAGCTTGGCTCTTTACGCAGCGTTGTGGCCACCGGTGGTGCAGCCCCTTTGGTTGTTCCATATTGCAAGGCCGATATTGAATTTTGCGAGCATCTTTTGTTAAGCGGCTTATACTTTGCCCATAAAGCGGCTTATTCCCCCACGTAGGAGCGTTTCTATGAAGACGTATGATCACTTTCGACCGTATACATTTTTTGGCATTTGTTTCGCATTTGTTTTCTTTTGTTCTTTTTTTCTTGTGCCGGTTATGGCTGCCTCAGAGGATGTAGAGGCTGTTTTGGCCCAATTGTCTACTTTGCAAAACAACGACATTGATGCAGAATGGCCACCCGATATTGAAGCGAATGAAGCTTTGGTAGAAGAGTTACTTTTAAGCTATCAAGACCTTACAGACGAGCAACGAGCTGAATTAAGCGCCGTGCAAACAAGAGAGCTGAATGCTTATTTTGTAACACTCTATGAGGTGCAAGGTAAGGATGTAGACGATTTAGAAGACCTTATGGCACAAGCCCCACTGGCCACCAATAGCACTGCTTCTTCAGCAAGCAGTGCTGCCTCTTCATCTGCAAATTCCACACCCGCATCGTCTGCTGCTTTACCTTCTACGAGCACTGCACCAGATAGCACTTCTGTGCCTTCCTCTGCGCCAGAATCTTTACCTGCCGCTGTAGCTGAGGATAACCACTCAAATACCGCCCTACCCTCATTGGCATCTTTTTCTTTTTTGCAAGCATCCTCGTCTGAGGGTCCTTTTGCATTTTTTGCCTCTGTCACCTTGGGCCAAACCATCTTTTTTTGTAGCTTAGTTCTTGTTGCATTACTATTTTTAAAATTTTTATGGACATTGGTTTCTCTGGGCCCACCACCGGGAAGTTTTCGCAAAAAACATCGAGAACGCAAAAAGCAAAAGAAGGCAGAAAAAGAATTTCAAGACGTTCTTTTTGAGCCAGATTCTCCTTTAGACGAAGGTGACGATGCCTTTTCTGAAGAAAACATGATTGATGTGAAAGGTGCTTTTAACACAGAGGACTTGCAGGCTATTGATGCACTGATAACCGAAAAGAAAACCATACAGCCTCCTTTAGATCCTGTACTTTCGGGCAACACACAGCTGCCAGCCACACTTTCAGAAGAACTGATTTCCCCCGTGCACTTACCCGGTTCTACTTTAGCCGATTTGCCCTCTGCTGTTGACAAAAACTCTACTACACTTCCAAAACTTGGAGATGCACGCACAGGACGGCCCGCACGTATGCCTTTTTCACAAGGGGACGCTTATGACTTGGATGCAATAGACGACTAAGGCACTTGTGAGGCTCATTTTGTATTTATTTTATCATAACGGTCTTGCTCTATAGGAGGTTTTTTATATGTCTATTTGCTGTACAGAAAATTTATTTTGCACCAAAAACAGCCTTGCCGCATCCTATCTTTTTTCATTTTCATACCCTTGGCAAGCTTTGGAAGGGCTGGGACAAACCATTTTAGAGCTGGGTGCAACACTAAGTGATGATTTGTTTTCGCAGCCAATGCCAAACGTTTGGATAGCCAAAGACGCTACAGTTGCACAAAATGCTTCTATCACCGGCCCCTGCATCATCGACAGCGGCGCCGAAATTCGTCACTGTGCCTTCATTCGAGGAAATGTTCTGGTGGGCAAAGGGGCCGTAGTTGGAAACTCTACAGAACTAAAAAATGTGTTGTTGTTCGATGGCGTGCAAGTCCCCCACTATAATTATGTGGGCGATTCTATTTTGGGATACAAAGCCCACATGGGGGCCGGCGCCATTACTTCCAATGTGAAAAGTGATAAAAGCCTTGTTGTTATTAAAACACCACAAGGGCCACTGGAAACAGGGCGCAAAAAAGTGGGTGCCATATTGGGAGATTTTGTGGAGGTGGGTTGCAACAGTGTTTTAAACCCCGGCACTGTTTTGGGCCCTCATTGCATGGTTTATCCCACCAGCTGCGTGCGTGGCGTTTTGCCCCAAAAACACATTTGGAAAAATACTGGTGAAGTGGTAAAAATGATAGATTGTTAACCCCACCTATTTTAACATCCACAAGGTCACATTTCTCATTTTTATTAATTTTCCTATTATTACATCTATTTTCATTACGCAGCACCGGTTTATAACCTAAATTTCCCTTATTTCATTTCAATATTTACATTTTCATTTTTTAAGGAGCACACTATGGCAAGATTATTTGGAACCGATGGCATTCGTGGCCTGGCAAACAAAGACATTACGGCAGAGCTAGCCATGCATATTGGCCGTGCAGCAGCAGCAGTGTTAACCAAAGGACGCAGACGAAGGCCCATTGTTTTGATTGGCAAAGATACCCGCATTTCGTCCGACATGCTGGAAAGTGCCCTGGCGGCTGGGCTATGCTCTGTGGGCGCAGATGTTTACAGTGTAGGTGTGGTGCCCACACCGGCTGTGGCGCATTTGGTTCGGCAATATAAAGCCGATGCAGGCGTCATGATTTCTGCCAGCCACAACCCCTATACCTACAATGGAATTAAACTTTTCAGTGGCGACGGCTTTAAATTGCCCGATTATTTAGAGGAGCGCATTGAAAGTTGTGTGCTAGATAAAACACAGGAACCAGCCCTTGCCAGCAACGACAACTTAGGCGCACTATCGTATAAAAAAGATGCTATTAATGACTATATTGAGCACCTTTTAACCACTTTGCCCACCAATTTAGAGGGCTTGCGTATTGTGGTGGATTGTGCCAACGGATCTGCGTCTAAAACAGCACCTCGTTTATTTAAAGAACTTTCTGTAGATGCCACTTTCCTTGCCCATGAGCCGGACGGTGTCAACATCAACGAGCAATGTGGCTCTACTTATATGGAGAAATTACAAAAGTATGTGGTAGAAGGTGGCTATGATGCCGGTATTGCCTTTGACGGAGATGCCGACCGTTGCCTTTGTGTGGATGAAAAAGGCAACATCGTAGATGGTGACTTTATCATGGCCATTTGTGCCTTAGACATGAAACAGCGCGGAAAATTGCGCCAAAACACAGTTGTGGGCACCATCATGACAAACATGGGCTTTAACAAATTTTGCGATGAAAATGATTTGCATTTTGTGGCTACTAAGGTAGGAGACCGCTATGTTTTAGAAGAGATGGAGCTGGAGGGGTATCGTTTTGGCGGCGAGCAAAGCGGCCATGTGATTTTCCGAGATTTTTCTACCACAGGAGATGGGCAGCTAACCGCCATTCAGTTGCTTTGCCACATGCGAAGCAGTGGTAAAAAACTATCTGAGCTTGCCAGTGTGATGACACGCTATCCTCAAGTGATGAAAAATATTCGTGTTTCACCCGAAGGCATTTTAGCTTTTTACAATAATGAAGCCGTTCGCTCTATCATTGAGCAACAAAAAGAACTTTTGGGTGATAACGGACGTGTTGTGGTGCGTGTTTCCGGCACAGAGCCACTTATCCGTGTGATGGCCGAAGGCTTGGATTTAGACACCATTCAAAAATCTACCGATGAGATTGTAGCCGTGGTACAAAACGAATTGGGCTAATGATGCAATACATCTATCGCAAGATTTTTAATATCGAATTGAGCACAAAAAAATAAATAGGCTGATTTCAAACATAATAGCATGATGCCAGTTGGAGCATAATTGGTATTGCCCCTTCTTGTTGCTTTGTATGTTTGAAACCAGCCTATTTTTTATTTACAAATTGCTAGGCTATAAATCTACAACTTCGCCCGGGCCTAAAATATACATGTTTTGGCCTAAACCACTGCTGCTTCCACCGGCACCTTCTTTGGTGAAAACATCACCTGAACGCGACATACCAAGAGGTTCTCCCTGGTAAATTAGGCTCGTGGCACCATCTTGTGTGAATGCAAAGCTGGTCACATCTTCACCCAAAAAATCCGTACTGTCTGAATACAAAACCTCTAGCTGTAACGTACCACCGCTGTTGACATAGGTTCCGGTCATCACAGCCAAGCGGCCATCACCCAAATTGAACTGAAACACAAACCCCCCACCCGAAGACAATTCTAAGGTAGGTGCCCGATCATCCGGGTAGCGCTCTTCATCATAAGACGCATAGCTTCCGGCGGGATCGGCCGGTGCAGCAGCAGCGGTAGCGGCCGGCACTGTAGCAGCCGGCGCTGAAGTAGCGGCACTGCTGGCCTGTGAGTTTGCAGCTTGCGAGCTTGCCGCCGGCGCGCTTGTAGCGCCAGAGCTTACCGGCCCTGCTTCAGAGGCCATTGCGCTGATGCCACCACCAACAGCCAACAACGCACTCAAAACAAAAGCCACACATACCATTGATTTTTTCATGTTTTCACCTTACTTTTTTATTTTTTTGTCAGGCTAGATTTATTCGTGTTAAATAGCATTTATATCCTTAAAAACCCAAATAATTTTCTTGAATTTTTATATTTTAATTTTTTTATTTTGTCTTTTAAACACCATTTTATAGGTTTATTATCAAAAAATAAATCATTATTTTCTATTTTTATTAATCGCAAAGGTACGTCATTTTTATCACTATAGCAACTATCCTCCAGCTGCCAATTCAGGCAGTTTGGCTCACTTTCAGAGATACTTCCCATGGCTTGAAACACAATGCCGGCGGCCTCTCCATAGCAAAAACGCTCAAAAACACATGTTTTATTTCTGCAGATTGTTAAAACATCTCTAAATCGGCCATTGCCTTCTTTTTCGTAACAAAACCCCGCTTGCTTTTCACCATTTATTTGCTTAAAAATATCTTCAAAATCCATTTATTATTCCTTTTTTGGGTTTTTCTGGTTTTTAATATTTTTGATTTTCTCCCCTTTTTAATCCATTTTTTAAGCTCCCCTCAGCACCCCTTTACACACCCTAAATTTATATGCTATCCTCAAACAATATTTTAACAGTGCGTATCGCCGTTTGGCTCTTACTCACTTTTCAAAACCGGTGCTCACATTTTTCATTTTTTTCTAGGCTATAGGTCATCGGGCACCTGCACCCACAACCCCATCTTTTTTATCATAAGCTTTGCCACCTTGGCGGCAAAGCCTTTTAAGCTTACGGTAGATTTCGCCTTAGAGTATGCCTATATTCATACGCCCTCTTCTGCCACTAAACCCCTCGGCCCATTTTACCTTTTATTATGGTATTCACCCCAAAAGAGGAACAAGGCAAGTTTTATATTCTAAGCGGCTTCTCCTTTTTGCTGTAAACATTATCAGGCTTGCTTGCAAATTATTTTTCCATTTTGTATGGCGCCCATGCTTACATTATCTTATATTTTCTCACTAAATAACCTGTATCACTAATATTTCATTAATTTTCATACCAATTCATATTGTTCATACAAAACCAAGTTATTCTATATTTTATCAATTTTTCCTATGATGGTCTATGGTGAAGCAAAGCCTTTTGCACCGGACGCCCAACATATAAGGCTACCAAAGCCCCCACTATGGCCTCTGGTATTCCACTGGTTATAATGGTTGATCCGATCACCACCCAAATTACCTGTTGCGTTGCAGAGGCGTACCCGTCTCCAAAAAACAACCAAATACCGCCCATTACGCCCAATGTGTTCGTGAGGCTACCCAAAAATCCGGAAAGACCATATTGAAGCCAGTTGGCGCATTGTTTGCCTTTTAACGTTTGATATAAAAGCCCCGTAACCGTGCCAACCAGAATTCTTGGCACTAGGCAGATAAGCACGCTGCCAAAGTTACCTGAAAAACTGCCAAAAGAGTGAACAGGACTAAAAACAAAGGCAACAATCGGAACCGGCGGCAGAAATGTCCAAATTAACAAGCTGAAAATGCCGGCAAAAAAACCCATGCAACTTCCTATCCAAGGCCCCATCAAAATGGCCGTTAAAATAATGGGAATGTGTGCTAAGGTTGCCACAATAGGGCCAAGCGCCGGCAAAGACCCAAGTGGCGTAAAGCAAAAAATTGCCTCCAGTGCCAGTAATATCGAAAATTGTACTAAAGTGCGTGTTTTATTTCTACCTTTCATTCTTTTGATTCCCTCTTGCCATCCTAATTAAATTCTCTTTCTCTTAATCATAGTATAGCTTGTTCTATTGGTAAAGTAAAGTCATTTGCTTATGTTATATTTCGCCCTATGGTAACACCCATCATTCTCTATTAACCATCATAAAATCGCCATTTTTGTTTGTTTATTTTTTGCAGTTTTGTGTATATATATTGAAAATATGCGCATTTATGTTAATCTTACAAAGGCTGGCTGCTGTGGTTTTTACATAGAAAAGCGGCATCTGCCAATACAGACGCCGCTTTTCTGAAGAGGAAGGGAAAAAGAAGGAACTTCGATTGTTTGGCACATAACAACCGAAATCGGGGGGTATAGAATAGCCGTTGTGGGTAAGTCCACGTCTTTTCCTTGGTATTACTATACCACCCAGCCCTTGTAAATGTTTGTAGAATTTCGTAGGCTATAAAAACTTTCTTTAATTTTTTTATTTTAAAATTTAATATTCACCCTTACGCACATCAATCGGTTTCGGCACACTTTGCCATGCGATAAATGGCTTCCATATCTTGC
>CAYJJK010000066.1:0-15016 GCA_964370445.1 uncultured Oscillospiraceae bacterium
ATGATTTTGGGGCAAAATATTCAAACCTCTTGATGCTTTCCACCGCACGTTTTTATGAAGTAAAGATTGATAAAAGCCTTGTGGACGGCATTTGCAATAGCCCGCAAAGCCGTATTGTGGTAGAACATATCATCCAAATGGTACATGATTTAGGCGCCTCTGATTGCCTTGCCGAGGGCGTGGAGACTGCCGATCAGAAAGAATTGCTGCTAAAGTCCGGCTGCCAATATGGCCAAGGGTATCTGTTTTATAGGCCTTTGCCTTTGCACGAATTTTTGAAAATATATAGAACAGAGAACCAGCCACCACAAAATAAGACGAACCAGTAACCCTATTTTACCAAACATATTCTAATCCAAAAGGAGCTGACTTCTGCATGAAACATTATAAAAAATCTATTTTGGTTCTAAGTTTTTTATTCTTGGTTTCCTGTTCAAGCGCCACAGATGCTTCACAAGATAGCCCTGCTTCTTCGCAAGAAATATCTTCTGCAATGCCCGCCATTTCTTCCGAGGCTGTATCTTCAGAGATGGACACCTCCTCTGAACCCGCACAGGCAACACCGCTAAAAACAGCCACCCTTTCTGGCATAGCGCATGATGTGTCCGGCACAGTGCATGTATATGAAAACGGCACCTTAGAACTGTTGAATTTTAGCTATGACGGTGCCGCACCGGATGTCTATGTAGCCTTCGGTTCCATGGATGAAAATGGTATCTTCCAATACGAAATTCTGGCCACTGCACTTATAGAGGGTGAATACAACAACGAAACCGTTGTGCTTCCGCTTGAAGACGGGGTTGATTCTACAGCCTATACAGCTGTTTCTATTTGGTGCCATGAATTTTCGGAGGATTTTGGCTCGGCCAGCTTCCAATAGTTAAACTGTAACCCCCCTAAAATACCTAAGCAAAACAAAGAATCTCCCAGCTTATTTCTATGGAATTCTTTGTTTTTTTCTTTTATACTTAAGATAAGAAAACCACTTATGCTATACAGCGGAGGTTACATTATGTATAATAAACTAAAAGCAAAACAATGGGCGCTTGCCTTAATAGCGCCATTTCTATTGGCTGCCTGTTCTGTGCAAGCCACGTCCAACAGCACACAAGCCAATTCCTCACAAGCGGAAGTTCCCGCTCGTATTGTACACGAAACCAACCCTATCGATATTGAGGCGTTACAAGAAGAACGTGATTTAGAACTTATTTACCTTGCAGGTGGATGTTTTTGGGGCGTTGAAGAATATATGTCTCGCATTGCCGGTGTGTATGACGCCACCTCAGGCTATGCAAACGGCACCACAGATAACCCAAGCTATGAAGATGTTTTACATGGCGGCACCGGCCATGCCGAAACCGTGCGTGTATTGTATGACCCAGAGCAAGTAAGCCTTGAAACGCTGCTTGAAAAACTATTTTTGGTGGTGGACCCTACCAGCTTAAACCAACAGGGCAATGACATTGGCTCCTCTTATCGCTCTGGGATTTACTATGTTAACGAAAACGATTTACCGATAATTGAAGCGCAGATGGCAGTACTTGAAGAAGAATATGAAGAGCCTATTGTGGTAGAAGTAATGCCTCTACTAAACTTTGGTGAAGCCGAGGAATACCATCAAGATTACCTTAAAAAGAACACGAATGGATATTGTCACATTGATTTAGACCAAGTGGGTACCATCAATGAGATGATTATGTCTCAAAATTATGTTGTGCCCTCTGAGGAAGAGCTTGAAACCACTTTAACCGAAATACAATTCGATGTTACACAGCGCGATGGCACAGAAGCTCCTTTTGAGAATGAATACAACGATAACAAAGAAATTGGCCTTTATGTGGATATAGTAACCGGCGAGCCCCTATTTACTTCGCTTGATAAATACGATTCTGGCACAGGTTGGCCCAGCTTTACACAGCCCATTATCCCCGAGGCCGTAGATGAACACGAAGATGTGGGCTTTGGTATGGTCCGCACAGAAATTCGAAGCCATGTGGGTGATTCTCACCTAGGGCATGTGTTTTCAGATGGTCCACAAGAGCAAGGCGGCTTGCGTTACTGTATTAACAGCGCTTCCCTCCGCTTTATCCCCTACAATGAAATGGCCATAGAAGGCTATGGCTATTTACAACACCTCTTCCTTGAGGAGGACACCAATGTATACTTTACTGATCTTGGATGATGAAGACCTAATTCGTCAAGGCATCAAAACTTTGATAGACCTTAAAAGCCTTTCCATTTCGACGGTGCTGGAAGCGGCAGACGGACTACAAGCACTTGAGCTTTTGCAAAAGCATCCTGTGGATTTTGTGCTTGCTGATATCAATATGCCAAAGATGAATGGTCTCAGCTTTGCAAAGCAGGCAAAATTGCAAAATCCGAATATGAAAATAGCCCTTATCACCGGCTATGATGATTTAGACTATGCAGTATCGGCCGTGAAAATCGGTGTGGATGATTATGTGCTAAAGCCCGTAAGCCGCACCGATGTTATCGATATTTTGCGCAACCTGATTGACAAAAAGCAGCAAGAACAACAAAAAACCGAACTTTTGCAAATTGCTTCTGATTTGGTTGTGCATAACACTGAAGAAAACGATACTCAAAAAGAAACGATTTTACGGTTTATACAAGAGCAGCTGGCAAACCCCTCGCTTAGCCTTTCGATGGCGGCAAAGGCCACAGGGTTTAGCGAAGGATATTTTAGCCAGCTGTTTAAAAAATGGTTCAGTGTCCCATTTCGAGAGTATGTTTTGCATTTGCGGCTGGAAAAAAGTAAATTTTTGCTTTTGTCCACCCAGAGTAAAAATTATGAAATAGCCGCAGCCGTTGGCATTGCAGATCCCAATTATTTTAGCGCATGTTTTAAGCGAGAGTATCGGATGACACCAACAGAATTTCGGCTAAAACAAGGGGCAAAATATGCCAAAAACACCTAAATCTACCCGCTGGTTGCACAAAACAAAAACGCAGATTTCCGTACTGTATGCAGTGGGAAGTCTGCTTATTTTGCTTGTGTTTAGTTTTATTATTTACCAAAGCATTTCAAATGAATATGTGCAAAACGCCGTTTTAGACGCCGAAAAAGATTTAGAGCAAAGTAGCTCTGGCATCTCTTTGTATATCGAAAATGTAAAAACACTTTCTGCTCTTTTGGCTCAAAACGAAGATGTAGAAACATTTTTAACAAATCCCCAAGCACAAAGCTCCCAACATATTTTAGAGCAAATGGATATTGTACTCAGCTCTGACCCTTACATACAATCCATCTTTCTCGTTAGCCGAGATGGACGCATTTTATCGAGTTCCTCTGTAAATGAAAGCGAAGTGGCTGAAGAAAACTTTAGCGATGCTTGGTATCAAAATGCCATCGAAAACGAAATGCCTGTTTTAACGGGTGCCGATATGCGTAATTTCACCATGGATGATGAAACTTGGGTCATTTCTTTAAGCCGGGAAATCCACGATTCTACAGGGCAAAACATTGGTGTGCTTGTGATGGATTTGCGCTATTCATTTATTGCTGAATTGGTAGAACAAGAAACCCTAGGCGAATCTGGCTATCTGTATATTTTAGACAATCAAAAAAACTTGGTCTACCATGCCGACGTCTCCTATTTTACTGATCTTGAAAAACAACAAGAGCTTTTAGAAATGAGTGAAATGCCTTTAGGGTATCATCCTCAGCTCAACCAGCTTAGCTATCAAGTGCCCATCGAGGGAACCGATTGGATTTTGCTTTTCGTGGTCTCTTTGGAGCAATTAGAAACTTTGCGTAGTCAGCTGCTAGAACTTGTAATCTTTACCGGCTTACTTGTATTAAGCGGCAGCTTGCTTGTAGGTTTATACTTTGCCAGCCGCATTTCCCGCCCGGTGCAGCGGCTGGCAAAACAGATGCAACATGTAGAGCAATTTCATTACTTCGATGCCGGAAAAGGTTGTAGCGAAGAAATTCGCCAACTGGGGCAAAATTACAATGAAATGCTAGATCGCATTCAATCCCTCATGCAGCAGCTTTCGCAAAACGAAAAAAGCCTAAAAGAGTTTGAAATCCGTGCCCTTATCGGGCAAATTAACCCCCATTTTTTATACAACACCCTCGACACCATTGTTTGGATGGCCGAGTTTGAAGAAAACAGCAAGGTCATTGAAATGACCAAATCGCTTGCGGCATTTTTTCGTATTTCACTTAGTGGCGGGCAAGATCAAATTCCTCTTTTTCGAGAGGTGGAACATGTGCGGCAATATTTGTTTTTACAAAAACAACGCTATGGCGAAAAACTAAAATATGAAGTGCTGCTTGATGAAGAAATCAAAGATGTGCTTGTTCCCAAAATCATCTTACAACCACTGGCAGAAAACAGCATTTATCATGGCATCAAACCCCTAGACCGCCCCGGAAAGGTGTGCATTGTGTGCAAAGCACAAGACGAAAACATATTGATTACCGTGAAAGATGATGGGGTTGGCGTTGATAAACTATCCCCCAAAAAACCAGATCATATGCGCTTAAGCGGCATCGGTCTTGAAAATGTGCGAGCCCGCTTGCAGCTGTTTTTTGGAAAACAGGCCGATTTGCAAATAAAGTCTGTAAAAGATGAGGGAACCTGTGTTAGCCTTATTTTACCAAGAGCAGCTCAGGAGGATGAGCCCTTCACATAGGCGGTATAAATAAATGTCAAAACCAGCTAATATCACACATTTTCACCCACTATCTAGCACTTTTGCCAAATTTCATGTTTGAATTCATTGTAAACATTTTATAAAACTTGACATGAAATATAAATTGCTCGTACAATAATAAAATAAGGATTAATATCTGTATCAAAAATAACAAAGTATTTGTTTATGGAGGATAATATGCAAAACACTGAAAAAACTATGGATGCCATCACGTCGCTGTGCCAGCGGCGTGGTTTTGTATTTGCCGGCAGTGAAATATATGGGGGGCTTTCTAACAGTTGGGACTACGGACCTTTGGGTGCAGAATTCAAAAACAATGTAAAGCGTTGCTGGTGGAAAAAATTTGTGCAAGAAAGCCCCACCAATGTTGGGCTGGACAGTGCAATTCTAATGAACCCCGATGTTTGGGTAGCCACTGGACATGTGGGCGGCTTTTCTGACCCTCTTATGGATTGCCGAAGCTGCAAAAGCCGTTTCCGCGCCGACAAACTGATTGAGGACACCGGTGCTGATGCCGCAGGTATGAATGAAGCCGATATGGCACAATATATTGACGAACATGCGATTGAATGCCCAAGCTGTGGCGCACATGATTTCACCGACATTCGCAAATTTAATTTAATGTTTAAAACCTTTATTGGCGTTACAGAAGATTCTAAAAATGAAGTGTATCTGCGGCCAGAAACAGCCCAGGGCATTTTTGTGAATTTTGCCAATGTGCAGCGCGCCACACGCCGTAAAATACCGTTTGGTGTTTGCCAAGTGGGCAAAGCCTTCCGAAACGAGATTACCCCGGGCAACTTTGTGTTCCGCACACGTGAATTTGAGCAGATGGAATGCGAGTTTTTCTGTAAACCGGGCACAGACCTTGAATGGTTTTCTTATTGGAAAGACTTTTGCCACAATTGGCTGAAAAACCTTGGTGTGAAAGAAGAAAATTTGCGCCTTAGAGACCATGCTGCTGAAGAACTGGCATTTTATTCGCGTGCCACCACCGATATTGAATACCTCTTTCCTTTTGGTTGGGGCGAGCTTTGGGGCATTGCCGATCGCACCGACTATGATCTTATGCGTCACAATGAACACAGCGGGAAAACCCAGGAATATTTTGACCAGGAGACAAACGAACACTATGTCCCTTATGTAATCGAGCCTTCTCTTGGCGCAGACCGTGTTGCTTTGGCACTTTTGGTGGACGCTTATGACGAAGAGGTGCTGCGTGATGATAAGGGCAAGGAGGACACACGCATCGTGCTGCGCCTACATCCGGCATTGGCTCCGTTTAAAGCTGCTGTTTTGCCGCTTTCCAAAAAGTTATCTTCCGCCGCGTTAGAACTGCAAAATACCCTCAGTGCCCATTTTATGGTAGATTTTGATGAGAGCGGCTCTATTGGTAAGCGCTATCGTCGCCAAGACGAAGTTGGCACCCCATTCTGCATCACCTACGACTTCGATAGTGAAACAGATGGTGCTGTTACCATCCGAACCCGAGACACCATGGAGCAAATTCGCCTTCCCATTTCTGAAGTACTGGCATTTTTGCAAACCGAAATAGCCTTTTGAGTGTAAAAGCACCTGTTTATTTTTTATCAGCACGCTGGCTGTTTACTTCATGATTGCTTTTCGGTATAATGATAAAAGGTTGTTTTATTTGCCAGTTTTATTTTGCAAAAGCAAATGTTTGATTTTTGCAGGAATGCCATCTCAGATGTTTCCATCTTAGGGCCGACACAAAAAGGAGCTTATATACTATGATGAATTATGACAATCTGATTTCAGAGCGTGCGGGGCAAATGAGGCCCTCCGGCATCCGCCGTTTTTTTGATATTGCAGCCGAAATGAAAGACTGCATTACCCTTGGTGTGGGCGAGCCAGATTTTGACACCCCGCTTGCCATACGCGAGGCCGGCATTCAAAGCCTGCAAGAGGGGCACACCTTTTATACCTCCAATACCGGCATGATGGAGCTACGCGAGGAGATTTGCCGATATTTACAAAATCGTTTTGAGCTTTCGTATGACGCTAAGACCCAAACACTTGTTACAGTGGGCGGCAGTGAAGGCATTGATTTATGTATACGTGCCTTAGTGAACCCCGGTGATGAGGTGATTCTTCCAGAACCATGTTTTGTAAGCTACCATCCCATCACCACCTTAACTGGTGGCATTCCGGTATCCATTCCCCTCAAGAATGAAAATCGTTTCAAACTTACAGCCGCAGAGCTAAAAAAGGCCATTACCCCACGCACCAAACTCCTTGTTTTCCCCTTTCCCAGCAACCCCACTGGCGGCGTGATGCGAAGGGAAGAATTAGAAGAAATAGCTGAGGTGCTGCGTGGCACCGATATCACTGTGCTGAGCGATGAAATCTATGCCGAGCTTACCTACGGCGATGAAGGACATGTGAGCATCGCCCAAATACCCGGCATGTACGAGCGCACCATAATTGTAAACGGTTTTTCTAAATCTTATGCTATGACAGGCTGGCGCCTTGGGTATGTATGTGGCCCCGCTAAACTTGTTAGTGCTATGAACACCATCCACCAATCAGCCATCATGTGTGCCCCCACCACAAGCCAATATGCTGCCATTGTGGCTTTGCGGGAAGGCAATAGTGATATTTCCAGAATGCGCGAAGAATACAACCGTCGCCGTTTATTCCTTATGAAAAAATTTGAGGAGCTGGAATTGCCATGTTTTGAGCCCGAAGGTGCTTTTTATGTTTTCCCTGATATCCGAAGCCTTAAAATCACATCGGATGAATTTTGCGAGCGCCTGCTGATGGAATACAAGGTAGCTGTGGTGCCTGGCACCGCCTTTGGTGAGTGTGGTGAAGGCTTCATTCGTATCAGCTACGCCTACTCACTTGAACATCTATCAGAGGCTTTTGACCGCATTGGTCAATTTTTACAGGTGCTTCAAAAAGAGAGAGGCGAGGCTTGAAAGAACATGTCTTTCTTGAAACAGTAACCCCAAATGATACAGATGCAGCCGTTTTTGCTATAGAACGGCTGTTTTCGCAATTTGAAGACAGTGCTTTGCCAAGCACAGACATGCATGTTTTGCTAAAACCGAATCTGCTTGCAAAACATGCCCCAAACAAAGGTGTTACCACACATCCAGATGTTGTTCGTGGCGTAGTGCTGGCCTTACATAAACGCGGAATTTTCAACATCACCTTAGTTGATTCTCCCGCAGGGCCACATACCGCATCGGGGCTTTTAGAAATTTATCGAGGCTGTGGTATCGAAGCACTGTGTAAGGAACTGAATGTAACACTTTACACAGAAAATGAAAATGCTGCCCTATCTTGTGAAAGAGGGCAGCTTGTGCGACATTTTACTATTCTCAAACCCATTGCACAGGCAGATTACATCATCAATCTCCCCAAATTGAAAACCCATGTGCTCACCGGAATGAGTGGCGCTTGCAAAAATTTGTTTGGCTGTGTGCCGGGGCTTATGAAGGCCGAGTTTCACATGCGGTTTCCAAAACGTGCACTATTTGGCCATATGCTTTTAGATTTGTGTGAGGGGCTAAAGCCCTCGCTTCACCTAATGGATGGCATTATTGGTATGGAAGGCGATGGCCCTGCCGGTGGAATCGCTCGCAACACAGGCCTTCTTTTGGCTTGTCAAAACCCTCATCTGCTTGATTTGTGTGTGTGCCACTATATGGGGCTTTCACCGGGCAATGTGCCCACTTTGGTTGCAGCATTTGAAAGAGGCCTTTGCAAAAATAAGTTCGACACAAGCTGTTTGCACACAAATAACAATGTAATACCGCCACCTTTCGAAAATTTTCAGCTACCTTCCAGTTTTGAAGGGTCTATGGACTTCAGTGGCAATATCCCGCACTTTTTGCAAAGTACTGCCTCTTTTTTTGCCACCTTCACCGCTCCACACCCTGTTGTCAAACGCATAAAATGTATCGCTTGTGCAAAATGTATTAAAATATGCCCGGCACATGCCATTAATATGCGTCATAAACGAGCCTCTATTCATCAAAAGGACTGTATTCGGTGCTTTTGTTGCCACGAAATCTGCCCCTGTAAAGCCATCGATATACGCCAATCTCCCCTATTCCGCATGTAATATCGTCTTATTGAGTGATAAAAAAGGAGCGTAAGAAAATGTCTATTTTAGCGCTTAAAAAAGTGGTGGTGCGTGTGCCGGCCAAATTAAACCTTACCCTAGATATCGTGGGCACAGCCCCAAACGGTTATCATCTACTAGATATGCTAATGCAAAGTATCAGCTTGTATGAAACAGTAGAAATCACACGTAGCATGGGATATTCTTTACGTTGCCCCGGCAGCAAAGTGCCCACAGATGAGCAAAATACCGCCACAAAAGCCAGCCGGGCTTTTTTTAGAGAAACAGGCCTTTTGGCCGGCGCCGACCTTGTAATTCATAAAACAACACCCGCGCGTGCAGGGATGGGTGGTGGCAGCGCAGATGCAGCCGGTGTACTTTTTGGCCTCAATGAACTGTATAACGCCAAATTGACAAGGCAAGAATTACAAGAAATCGGACTTCTTGTGGGTGCGGATGTGCCGTTTGCATTGCAAGGCGGCACCGCACGTGTACAAGGAATTGGTGAAAAAGTGCACCCTGTCCCTTGTCTTCCCTCTTGTTTTTTCACTGTTGCCATGCCAAAAAACGGCACATCCACCCCGGTTGCTTACCAGCGCTACGACGAAATGGGAAGCCCCGTACACCCTGATATGAAAGCCGGTTTAAGCGCTCTACAAGCGCAAGATTTGAAGGCTTTTGCCCGTGAGATGCAAAATGCTTTAGAGCATGCAAACGGTGGCGATATCACCGTGAAAATCCGACATTGTTTGGATACGCAAGGTGCACTTGGTTCTATGATGACCGGAAGCGGAGCCGCTGTGTTTGGCCTTTTTGAAACACAAGAAGCGGCCCAAAAAGCTGCGCTTGCTTTACATTCTCTTTCATCACAAGTATTTGTGGTGCAGCCGGTTTCTCACGGCCCACAAATTATACAAAAAGTATAATTTGTACTTTGTTCTTTGATTTGTATCACAAACTCATCATGTTCATCATATAATCCATTAAAACATCGCCACCGCCCAACATCCAAAGGGTGGAATACAAAAAGAGAATGGCAATAACAACCAAAACACCCAAAATGCTTACCCCTCCTTTTTTTGCCAACAAAAGCTGTATTGCTTCATTGGGAGGGGCATTTTGTTGCACTTTTTTAATTTTCTTTACTGCATCTTTACGAAAAAGATATAGCGCAAATGCACCAAATGCAACATTGCGCACAAGGCCTAAAATATAAAAAATATTCTGTAATTGGCCTAGCCACTGCACACTGATTCCCTGCATAAATGGCACCCCGGCGTCTAAATAAATAATCAAAAATCCCGGCACCAGCAAAACAAGCTCTACAAGCAATGCAATGGCAGCCCACATCCACATTTTACGATAGGCAAAATAAATATAAGAAAAGAAAAAAGCGCTTAGTGAAAAACTGAGCTTTGTCTTTTTCATATCCTGTTGACTCATGCGTATAAAATACGCCGGTACCGATTGCCCAATATATGATTTCCAATGCTGTTTGCTCAAGCCGTCAAATTCGCCCTGTAAATCCATACCTGGCATTTGCGCCGAAAACCCGCCTTGCATGAATGGGGGCATCCCCCCAAAAGGAGATGCTGCGCTTTGGTTTGGCATCGTGGCATTTTGGTGCAATGGGCGGCCGCAATTCTCACAAAAAATATTACTGCGTGCATTGATGGTGTTGCAAGATTGACACAAGGTTCCGCCATTGCTTTGCGTCGTATTTTCGCCTTTTTCTGTTTGGCTTACCCCGTTTACACCGCTTGCTGCAGTTTGTTGTTGTTCTTTTCGCTCTGCATCCTTTTGTGCTCCTGATTGATACTCAAACCCTGTTGCGTGCTTTGCCTCATACGCACAATGGCCCTCTTTATCATAGCACTCTTTATGGTATGGCGCGCCACAATGGGGGCACACCACCACCTGATCCTGTTTTGTGAAATTTTTTTTACATATTTGGCAGGTGTCGGCCTGGTTCATTTGTTTATCCTTCCACTCATAGATTCTATCCTTGCAACTTTTCACCGTTTTTGTCACATTTTTGTGTGCAGGCTTTGCAGCAAGACGTATTTGTAAGATACACATCAATGCTTGCAGTTTCACTTTGTACACCAACACTATCTCTCCAAAATGCTTGTAACGCCGCCTGCTCCGTTCTCATGCAAAACCACACAGCGCCAAGGCGAAGGCATTTGCAAAGGCAAGCCCTCAACACAAAATCCAATACCTCTTGGTTTTCAATAGAACTCTCTAAAATTTCGGCCAGTTTATCCCTTTTACAAAACAACATATAGCCTAGGTAGCTTGCCCCCTCCATCACCACAAAACCTTCTATTTCGCCTTCAAAACGCCCTGCATTCAGCTGCGCTACCACCTGTGGCTCTGTGATTGAAAAAGCTTGAACCATGCTCCTCACCTTACTTTCGGCCCTATTGTTTGCTGCCACGCACCAGCATGGCCACTTCTTGCGAAGTAAGCTGGCGATACTTTCCCGGTTGCAGCATTCCCAGCTTAATTGGGCCTACGGCGCTGCGTTTCAGCCGTATCACCTGTAAATCCACAGCCTCGCACATGCGTCTAATTTGGCGATTGTGCCCTTCTTTTAGCACAATTTCTAGCACACTGCGGCCATCCTCTTCCAAAACCACCCGCACGGTGGCCGGTAAAGTTTTATGTCCGTCATCCAGCACAACCCCAGAAGCCAATTGTGCAATTTGCTCCTCACTCGCTTTTGGCCTTACCGTCACGCGATACAATTTTGATACCCCACCCGATGGATGTGTAACTGTTTGGGCAAACGCACCATCACTTGTAAGCAAAAGCAGACCTTCACTGTCCTTATCAAGACGGCCCACAGGAAACACACGCCGCGGTAAATCTCGCACCAGCTCCATCACAGTTTTACGGCCCCTGTCGTCGCTGGACGTACACAGGTATCCACGAGGTTTATACAACATCACATACAGTTGTGTCTCGTTGCGACGATGCCGATAGGTAACACCGTCCACACTCAAATCATCTTTGGCCGGGTTCATCTTATCACCCAGTTGTACACCGCGTCCATTGACACGCACACGCCCAGCTTTTATCATGGCTTCGGCCGCTCTTCGGCTACAAATACCTCTGGCCGCCATCACTTTTTGAATTCTCTCTTCCTTCACGCATTTCTCCGTTCGCTATTTTGCATTTTATTATCAATCTATACATCTTCGTTATTTTGTGTGTCTTCTACCTCTTGGATGTCTAGCACCTCTGCGCGCTCGGCATAACTATTTTCTTTTGTTGCTTTAGCGCCCTCTTTTTTATCCTTTTTATCTTTCTTTTCTTTTTTCTCTTTTTTGGTTTTGGAATCTAGAAATGAACTTACTTTATCCGCAAGATCCGGCAGCATATTCAAAGCGCGGTCTATGGTGGCATTATGGTCGGCCAATTGAATCAAACGCACTTCACCTTCACGAATCACAAGAAAGGCCACCGGTTGAATGGAAAGCCCTGCACCGCTACCACCACCAAATAGATCTTTTGGCGCCTTACTCGACACAAAATCGCTACCACCTGATGCAAACCCCATGCTCACTTTGCTCACCGGCAAAATGGTGGTGCCATCCTGCGTGTAAATTGGGTTTCCAATAATGGTACTGGAATCTGTCATTTGCCGAATTTTGTCCAAAGTAACATCCATCAATCCATTGATTGGGTGATCTTGATTTGTTGTGTTCGCCATCATAATTCTCCTTTTCTATAAATCAATTCTATAACAAAACAAAAATCAGTTTGCTTTCGTTTGTTTTTGTAAACTTCCTCTTCTCTTTTTGCGCATCCTCAATATTTTTTTCACCCTGCGTCGTCTCTTACGTTTTTCCACCATTGGGCTCTCCCTTATAAAGCGCACAACAGCATAAAGTAACACCATCATCAAAACCGCCGGTGATAAAGCCACTTTTACTGCAAATTCGGCCGGCACCTTTGGGCCTGCAAAGTGCGGAATAACCATCATTCTTTTAAAACGCAAGTGTGCAATATTGTTCAAAATAGCGTGTGCACCGCCCAGCAAAGCTTGCATCTTTCCATATTCCATCGCCACAGCGTGGGCATCTTTGCCTTCAGCCGGTATCACCACTTCTATATCATAAAACCAAATCAGGCGTAAAAACAGCCGTATAGTCGCATCAGCGGTAGTGGCCAATTGCTTTACCAAAGCAATTAGCTCTTCCACACTCCATTGCTTTTTTGATTTCTTACTATCTGTTTTATTAGCAGTACTTTTTGTTTTTTGGGGAGGCTTTTCTTTTTTTGATTTTCTTTTTGGAATCTTTTTTTTCAGCTGTTCTATCAAGTCCGGCCAGCCTTCACCCTTTAAACGAAAAACGCGCACACCCAAAATATACACACGAAACAAAATACTTTGCCCTCGCACAGAGGCAGAAAAAACAGCCGGTACAAAGGCCAACACAAACATTATTCCCAAAAAACACAGCACAACGCTTGCCACCGTGATTTCCATATTCAGTCCTCTGCTCCGGCAAAGGCAGCCGCACCCTTTTCGGCTTCGATAAACATACCCCCGTGCAGTGCTCTTGTGGGTGGCTCATCGGGCAACGCTTCTTCATGGTTTGTCTCGTTTAAATGGGCATACAACGCACCTTCATCTTCTTGCGCCTCTTCGCTATGCAAAGCCGGAAGCTGTGTCAAAGAAGAGATACCAAAGCTACGCAAAAACAAATCTGTTGTTCTATAGGCAATGGGTCTGCCCGGCAAATCCAAGCGTCCCGCCTCTGCCAAAAGACCTTTTTCCGTTAATTTGCTCACTATAGAGGAGGAGTCTACCCCGCGCACCTGCTCCACAAAAGAACGAGACACCGGCTGATTATAGGCCACAATCGCCAACACTTCCAGCGCCGCAGAAGAAAGAGGGGCATTACGTTTCGTATCCAATGCTTTTTTCACCATATCTGCACAAGCTTCTTTTGTGGCAAACTGCCATGCCCCTTCCAAACGAATAAGCTGAATCCCACGCCCTTCTCTTTCACACTCATCACGCAAACTGATGAGCAAACGCTCGCACAAAGTGGTTTCAATTTCCAAAATACCGGCCAAACGCTCGGCGGGCAAAGGGTCGGCGTTGGCAAACAATACCGCTTCCATATTCGCTTTAACTTCGTTCAAATCCATACGCTTTCCCTCCTCACTGCCTGGGGCATCTCTATTACAAACTTACCTTTGCACGCCTAAAACCCCTGTGCAGATTTTGGTTTTTCGTTGCGTGCATGGCGGTGTAGCACCTTCATTTTACCCTCTTCATCAATCTGCACTCGTCCGCCGCGCACAAGCTCCAGCAGCGCTAAAAAAGTGGCCACTGTTTCACTGCGGCTGCGCCCTTTCACAAACAATTCTTTTAAAAGTGCCACTTTGCCGGTAGTAAGCCCCCGCAAAACATGTATCACCCTAGATGAAACCGACACAAACGGTGCAGCTACCAATTCAGTAAAGCGCTCTCTTTCCGGTGCACTTTTTAAGCTACGCCTGCCAACGCTTGCACCCAACGCTTTGGTTAATTCTTGCAATTCATGCTGAAATGTGTAGGCACTATCTCCTTCATATGGCAGAGGCTCGCGCACGGCCAAAAACACTTTACCGTACATATCTTTTAGCTTTGCTGCCACCTCTTTACAAGCACTATATTCTACCAAAAGACCCGTTAGTTCTTCTCGCATACGGTCACCTTCGTCACTTTTGGGTAGCAAAAGTGCACTTTTCATTTGAACAAGGTGTGCTGCCATCGTAATAAATTCCGATGCATTGTCTAAATGCTCGGGGCCGGTGGTGTCTACCACTTCCAGATATTGATCTATAAGTGTCAAGATTTCAATTTCATAAATTTTCATCTTATTTTTAATCACAAGTGCCAGCAAAAGGTCTAGCGGCCCATCAAAATCCTCTGTATGAAATGCCATGGCACTGTGCGATTGAACAGCTTGCATGATTTTTCCTTCCACCCCTTTTTTTGCATTAAAACAAAATACTCCATATTTAATTATGATACCATAGATTCATCAAAGGGGCAATGAAAAATCTGGCACCGGCTTCATGCGCTGGGTTGTGCATATGCTCACTTTGTCCATCGTGCTTTTCATTTGCTCAACAAACTTCTCATACAATTGTGTAAAATAAAATATATTACATAACTTTTCTTCTAACACTTGTGAATTTTTCCACAGCATAGTATAATAAACTGTAGTTATCATT
>CAYJJK010000067.1:0-14421 GCA_964370445.1 uncultured Oscillospiraceae bacterium
CCCGACGGACCCCCCGCCACAGTCATTACTTATTGGCAATGCTTGTGTTTGCATTGGCCAGCCTCACCGATTTTTTGATGGGCATATCGCCCGAAAATATAACCTTGTAACAGATTTTGGTAAATTTGCAGATCCTTTGGCGGATAAGTTACTTACAACAACGGCATTTCTTTATATGTTGGTAGATGGTGTTTGTCATCCGGCTGTGATTGTGCTTATCCTTACACGAGAGTTTGCAGTGTCGGGCATCCGGATGATAGCTGCTGGCTCTAAAGATGGAAAAGTGATTGCCGCAAACTTATTTGGTAAAATAAAAACAGTTTTGCAAATGGTGAGCATTATTTATTATTACTTCATGGCTGGACTTGTGGAAATTCATGTTATTCCTGCTCAAATGTCTGGGGTGGTTGTATTTACTACTCAGGTACTATGTTGGGTTGTTGCAGTGATAACTGTCTTGTCAGGTATACAGTATTTGTGGGGAAATCGCTCATTTATACTTCATGATGAAAGGAAAGGTTAGTGTGAAATATAAAGAATATAAGCCGCATAGCTCTAGTTTTTTTGCAATGTCTGCCAATTTAGTGGCTATGCTTGTGTTATTAATGGCACCTTTTTTGAATGTAGTGGGGTTGATAGTCATTATTTTGGCCCTAGTGCTGGAAAAAAACAGTGGACTTGTGAAAGAGTGTGCTAGGTTTGCGCTCGTTTTGTGGTTGATAGAGAGCATATTTATGTTTGTGATGCGTATCTTCACAGGAGGGTTTGGCCTTGCATTTGACAGTTTCACTTTAATTTCTTCTTTAACTTTAGGTTTTGCCGGCCTTATATATATACTGTATACAGTGTTTACATTGGCTATTTTAGGTTTTTCTATTTGGCTTGCAGTGCAGGCCTATCGCTGGAAAGTTTTGGAAATTTCTTGGTTTGAGAAATTGCCCTTTTGGCAGTATTTTCAAAATGCTCAATATACAGGAGAAGGCGAAGTGCCTGAAGAATGTGCCAGTAGATATAAAAAATAATGACGTAAAATGGATTCCAATTGCTTAGTGGGACACTTTTTTGTAGAATCAAACCACTCAGACAGGGTACCCAATGCTGAGAAAAGAGGAGATAGAATGCAAATCTATAATACAATGAGCCGAAAAAAAGAAGAACTGGTTCCGCTGAATAAAGGTCAAGTGCAAATCTATGTGTGTGGCCCAACAGTTTACAATTTTATTCATGTGGGTAATGCGCGTCCTCTTTGTGTGTTTGACACAATGCGGCGCTATCTAACTTATCGTGGATATGATGTGTTATTTGTGAGCAATGTTACAGACATAGATGATAAACTGATTACAAAAGCAAATGACATGGGAAAATCAGTAAAGGAAATTGCGCAGGAGTTTGAACGCGAGTTTTTACACGATGCAGATGGATTGCAGGTGCTTCGTCCTACTGTTATGCCGCGTGCAACAGAGCATATCTCTGAAATTATTGCATTGATTGAAGATATTATTAGCCATGGTTATGGCTATCGGGCAGAGAATGGGGATGTGTATTTTAGAGCTAGAAAATTTGCGGATTACGGTAAATTATCTCATAAAGTATTAGATGATTTGGAAAATAATCGTGATTTGCGTTCTGAAATCAGTGGTGATATTAAAGAGGATATGGCCGATTTTGTAGTGTGGAAAGCTGCAAAACCGGGAGAGCCTGCATGGGATTCACCTTTTGGATCTGGACGTCCGGGCTGGCATATTGAATGCAGTGCGATGGCAAAAAAACATCTAGGGGCAACATTTGATATTCATGCTGGCGGGCAAGATTTGGTTTTTCCACACCATGAAAATGAAATTGCACAAAGTGAGTGTGCCAATGGGCAACCCTTTGCCAAATATTGGATGCACAATGGCTTTTTAAACATTGATGATAAAAAAATGAGTAAGTCACTTGGAAATTTTTTCACTGTGCGTCAGGTGGCAGAGCAAATTGGTTATGAGCCCATTCGTTATTTTATGCTTAGTGCACATTATCGCAGTCCTCTCAATTTTACACTGGATATTTTAGGCCAATGTAAAGCCAGCTTGGATAGGCTATATACCTGTCGTGAAAATTTGGCTTTTGTATTGGAAAAAGCAGATGAGAATGGTGATACCCAGCTGCTGGAAAATGCACGTATTTACGAAAAACGTTTTTGTGACAAGATGGATGATGATCTAAACACAGCCGATGCGCTAGCAGTGCTGTTTGATTTTGTGAGAGATATCAACACAAATGCTTTAAAAACAAACGAATCCTCTTTAAAGCAGGTGGCAAATATTTTTGATATTTTGTGTGAGGTTTTGGGGCTTCTGAGTGAGAGGCATCAAGAGGGTGTGCCTCAGGAAGTTGAAGATTTGGCAAATCAGCGTGCCAATGCTAGAAAAGATAAGAACTGGACTTTGGCAGATGAGTTACGTGCAAAGATAGATGCGCTGGGATATGTGGTGGAAGATACGCCCAATGGGCCCAAAATAGGCTTAAAATCATAAAGAATAATACAGAAAAGCTCCGCCATATTTTATGGCGGGGCTTTGAAATTGCTACGATTTAGAATTGATTCAATTTAGACAACATAATACAACTGTGTTTTTAATAAGAGGACACAGCCTTTGTATGAGCGTACGCCATTGAGTTTAAGTATCTTGCCCTTATAGGGTTGAAAGATTTTGTTTTGCAAATGCTTAGCCTTGCAATGGTATGAGCTAATTTAAGTGCCACCTGCGTAATGGTAAACAGATCGGTAGCGCAAAAAAAGAAAAATACATACCAATAAACTCAGTAGTTCCGCAATGGGAACTGCAAGGAATACACCCGAAACTCCCAAAAGCTGTGGCAATAATAACAAAAGGCTAACCAAGAACACAAATGTGCGAAGTAGAGATATAAGGGCAGAAATTGGTCCATTTGAAAAGGCTGTGAACATGGAGGAAGCAAAAATATTCACACCTGCCGCAAGGAAGCTCAATGCAAAAATACGCAGCCCTTCGGTTGCAAGGGTGTTTACCGCACTTTCCGGGTCTGAAAAGATATTGGTGATAGGCTGGGATAACAGTAGAGCCAATGCAAAGCAAAAGATGCCTAAAAATAAAGTGAAACAGATACTGAAACGATATAAACGATGTAATTTTGCACGGTCTTGTCTGCCGTAATTATAGCTGATTAGTGGGGCAACCCCGCTGGCATAGCCCATATAAAGCGCGCTTAGCAAAAACTGTGAATATAGAATGATGGTGATAGCGGCAACGCCATCCTCACCGGCAAGGCGCAGCATGGTTGTGTTGAATAGATAGGTGGTGACAGCAAGTGATAAATTGGTAACCATCTCGGAAGAGCCATTGGCGCAACATTGTAACAACATCGAAGGGCGGAAAATCGGTTTCATAAAATGCAAAAGACTATTTTTTGAAAATATAAATGAGCAAAGTCCATAAAGTGCGGCAAATAGGCAACCAAGTCCTGTGGCCCATGCGGCGCCAAGAGTGCCAAGGTCAAGTAGTGCAACAAATATGAAATCAAACAGGATGTTGGTTAACCCACCGGTTAACGTAAGTGCAAAAGCAGCGTTTGGTTTTCCGGCTGTGATTAAAAATACCTGAAAGGTTGATTGCATCATTAGAGCCGGTGCAAAAATTACAGTGGGGATGAGATAGTCAAGACAGTGAGAAAATAAAGTTTCATTTGAGCCAAGCAAATATACAAGCTGGGTTTGAAACAACAGGCCTAAAACCAAAAGAAGAAGCCCTAAGAATAATGCCAAAAGACAGATAGAGCTAAAGTCCTGTTTTGCTTCATCTGTTTTTCCCATGCCCAACTTGCGTGCACAAATGGCACTTCCGCCGGTGCCTAACATTAGCCCAATGGCCAGCACTACATTAATAATTGGATAAATGATATTGATGGCAGAAAGGGCATCAGTGCCTACAAACTGTGCCACAAAAATGCCGTCAATCATGGTATATAGAGATAAAAAAACCATCAAAATCATGCTGGGTAAAACAAATTTTAAAAGATTCTTTAGGCGGATACTCATGCCTAACTGTATGTCCATAGCTGCTCCTGTAAACCATACATTTTCACCGGAAAGTTAGGTGGTTGCTGTGGCCTTTATGCTTCATCGCGTAGCATACGCACAACATTTGGATCAGTGGAAAAATTATCAAAGCTGTACAGCACCAGAATTTCGTCATAATTGCCTTCAGCAAAGGTTTGCTTTACTTCAAACCAAGAGCGTAAGTCAATGATGCCAATGGTTTCGTAATTTTCGGCAAGATAGGGGATGAAACTGTTGCCATAACTGTCTTTCACCACTAAGATACTACCTTCACCACTACCTTCTAAAACGCTGTATCCATTATTGCCACGCAAAAAAGCTGCGTACTTATCATAGGTTTCAAGTTGGGTAGAGTCCATCACAGGGCCGGTTTCGGCCGTTAACGTATCTCCTTCGGGCCGATAGACAACCAAATGATTACTAAGATCATAATAGTCTAAAATATCTGGCTGTGTGCCAAAACGTCTGGCCCTGGCATAGTTTGTGCCATAAAAATCAGGCACTGTGCGCAGCAAATTTTCATCAGGCAGAGTGGGCGTCATGCCCAGTGTTTCGCAAAAGTGCAAATAGGCCTGCAATGCGCCACCGGTGGTGGTCCAGTGGTGATCGGTGCGGTAATAAAGAGCGTTGCCATCGGCTTGCTCTTGCAAAAATAAAGGACGCAGGTCAATCACTTTGGCACCGGATTGCTCCATTTGAGAAAAAGCTGTGTCGAGCAGGGCGTTTTCATCAACCTGAGGGGGATCGTAGCGCAGGTTGTCTTGCAAAATATTGGCCGGTGAGGGCACCAGCATTACATTTACTTTGCCCGGAAGCTCTGCCGCTAAGGTGCTTACTGCTTCGGTATTTAGGTTGAAAGTATTTTGTTGTGTGTCGCTAAATGTACTGTTTTTTGCAATTAAATAGTCATCTTTGGCAAACCAAACGCCACCATTTTCCAGTTTTCCCTGCACGGTTTCTACAAAGCTTTGCATCGAAATCCAAAAGTCACGCCCCAAAAATTGATCTTTTGTATATTCTCCAAACTCGCGTGTCCACTCGTTACTGGAGAAAGAAGCCAGTGAAAAAGGCGGACTTTGGGTGAGGGTGCGATTTTCCATTTCGCTCATTTCGCGGTCGGGTGTTAGTATATCTGCGAAGGTAAACAAAAGTATAAACCCAAAAAATAAGAATATTAAAGGGAATTTACACAACTGAGAAATCCGCTCTTTCATAAAATCTCCTTCTTAAAAAATGAAACAACGTTAAAAATTAAAATATAGGAAAGGGCTGTAGCCACCGGCCTCCATATAGGCCACAGAGAGCAGTAACAGCACACCCAACACACTGCCACGCACCCAAATATTGCCTTTCACACGGTTCCATAATTTTTCGGGCAAAGAGGTGGAAAATAAAACGCCCAGTGCCAAAATAGCAGCATAATTGCGTAAAAAATATAGGGCACTAACACCGCCTTGCGGAATGAATAATTTTTGCATCAATAAAGAAAGGCTAACGCCGGGGTCGCTGCCTACAAAGAATGCCCAGCCAAGTGTGAAGATGAAAATGGTGTAGAGATGTGGCCATACGCGTCCTTTTTGTAGCTTATCCAGCAAAAAGTTTTTTTCAATAATGAGCAAAATAGCATAGTATACTCCCCAAAGAATAAAGTTCCAGTTTGCTCCGTGCCAAAAGCCGGTAAGCAGCCACACAATACAGAGGTTGAAAATTTGGCGTGCGCGGCCTTTGCGGTTGCCACCAAGCGGGATGTACACATACTCGCGAAACCACGAGGATAAAGTGATGTGCCAACGCCGCCAAAACTCGGTGACAGATCGGCTGATGTAGGGCAAATTGAAGTTCATAGGAAAATCAAAACCCAGCATTTTACCCATGCCAATGCCCATCAAAGAATAGCCGGAAAAATCGAAGTAGATATATAGGGTGTATGCGGCAATGCCAAGCCAGGCAAGGCCCGTAGAGGCGTTTTCCAGCCCCACACCAGCGGTGGTTAAAGAGCCCGCGCTGTATTGGCCGATGATATCGGTCCACAAGCGGTTCACGTTATCAGCAATCAGCACTTTTTTGGCGAGGCCCAAAATGAATAAGGTAATGCCCTCGTCGATGCGATCGGGTGTTACGCGCCCTTTTGTGATGTGCAGCCGTTCATTGATGTCGGTGTAGCGCACAATAGGCCCGGCAATAAGCTGGGGAAACATCGATACATAGGCCCCGAAATTGATGATGTTCTTTTCGCAAGAAACACTGCGACGGTATACATCGATGGAATAACTCATCGATTGGAAGGTGTAAAAGCTGATGCCCAAGGGTAGAACGAGGTTATCAATTAAAGTGAGATTGAGCCCGGTGACCTCTGAAAGGTTGAATATAAAAAAATTGGCATACTTGTAATAAAACAACATCGACAAACTGCCGATGATGGAAAGAACCAAAAAGAAGCGGCTGAGAAAACGACTGTTAATAAACCGTGCAATCAATAAGCCGCAAATGTAATTGACCACGATAACGAAGAGCATGATCCAGAAAAAGCGCACTTCGCCCCAGCAATAAAACACAAGGCTACAAAGCAGCAAAGTGGTGTTTTTAAGCTTTGGGGGACTGATGTAATAGAGCAACAGAGCAAAGGGCAAAAAGCGAAACAAAAACACAATGGAACTGAATAGCATAAAACCCTCCAGGTTTATACAAATATGCAATTATAACGAAAAAAGTAATGGGATACGTATATGCGCATCAGATACTTTTTACATAAGTGCAGGGCCCGGCGATGCCGGACCCTGCAGCATCATGTCTTGTGGTTTGGTTTGGCAGTGAGTGTGGCTATGGCAGCGTCAAGTGTGTCATAACCACCGCTTTCTCCGGTAGAACTTACTGCATAATAAACATAATCATCTACAGAGCCGATGCGAGCTTGCGCGGTGTTCTCGCGTGCTGTGGCAAACTCTGCATAGCGGTCGTCCGAGGCACGTAAATCACGATAAGCTTCCAAGGCGGTTACTGTGGCGGCTTCACTACCTGCCTCCACTTGAAAAACCATTACAATTCCACCGTTTTCGCTGGATAAGCGAGATTCAGTTCCCGCAAAAACCAGTACATTTGTGGTATCAAGGCCGTTCGCTTGCAAATCTATTTCACTTAAAGCAATCCCATCTGTAACGCCGGCCGCTTCGCTTAAGGTGGCAAGCATGGCTTCCACTTCACCGGATGTGGCAGAGGAAGAAGACTCGGTTATTGCAGAGCTTGCAGCAGGCGCTGAAACAGAGGCCGTAGAGACCGGCGCAGAGGATGAAGCGGGTGTGAGGGAAGAGGAGGAAGAAGAGGAGCAACCAGCCAATAAAATAGTGCTGAGAGAAAGAACACAAAAACCTGTAAATATACGATTCATAGTAAAAACCTTTCTAATGTATCATTATTTTTCCAAAGTGTTTTCCACAATGAGTGTTTCACTGTCTCCGTTTTGCATCTGTAGCTCCAGGGCTGTAAATAAGCTGGTGAAACTCTCGGAAGAATAGGTGGCTCCAGCCACAGCGTCCACTTCGGAAATATCGTGTGTATCTAAATATTGGTTAATTAAATCTTGTGAAAATTGTTCGGGATATATGTTTTGAACGGCTTGCATCTCTTCGCGATACTCAACGTCGTCATTTTTTAGCAGGCCGTCCTCATTCACTGCATTAAAATGTAGAGAACTGACAACTCCATCTTCCACCGTGATTTCTAAAAAATCTTTGTATCCACGGCTGTCAAAGTCTTGAAATTCTGCTCGATACATACCGTCGACATAGGCACTATCTTGACTACAGGCTACAAAACAACATAGCAAAAGTAGCGTGCTTAAAACCGTGATCGTCCATTTTTGCATCAACCCGCTCCTTTCAGTTAGCAATTTCATCATATAATACTATAAAAATGCAAAACTGTCAATTATTGGAAAAGGGCAATACTTGACAAAAATAGGGGAGTGGCCTATGATAAATTATCTTATAAAAAGGGTAAACTAAAGGGAATTCGCATGCAAACCGCAAAGCAAAAACGAAACAAAAAAAGGTGTTTTTGGGTAGGGGCAACGGTGGTGATAAGTCTTTGCCTTTCGGTTGCTTGCTCTGCCACACCACAAGAAAAAACGTCCACTACCTTTGTGATGGATACACTGGTAACACAAACGGCTTATGGAGAGCACGCCGAAACGGCGATGCAGGAGGTGAACCGGGTGCTTTCTGAGGAGGAGGCACGCTTGTCACTTTTTTTGCAAGAAAGCGAAATTGCAAAAGTAAATGCGGGGGCCGGGGGTGCAGCGGTGGCGGTTTCGCCTAAAACAGCGCAACTGGTTAGTGAGGTGCTGGCGCTTTCTACCCAAAGTGAGGGTGCATTTGCCATAAGCATTGCACCTTTAACAACGGCATGGAACACCACCGGTGACGCGCCGCGTGTGGTTTTAGAAGATGAAACAGATGAATTACTTTCTCTTGTAGATGATACGGCCGTGCATGTGCAAAACGATACAATCGCCCTAGAGATGCAAGGCATGGGGCTAGACCTTGGCGGAGTGGCAAAAGGTGCTGCTTGTTCTGCAGCGGCAGATGTGTATGAAGAATATGGTGTGAGCAGTGCGCTGCTTTACCTGGGCGGCAACATCTATGCACATGGTACAAAACCAGATTCAAGTGCTTGGTGCATCGGGTTTCGAGACCCTGAAGGCGGGCAGAACAGTTACATTGCCTCTTTTCCTTTGCAAGATGAGGTGGTGGCGATATCGGGTGGTTACGAGCGCTATTTTGAAGAGGATGGCGAGCGCTACATCCATATTTTGGACCCACGTACGGGACGTCCAGCAGAAAGCGACCTTTTGGCAGTGGGCGTGATAGACAAAGATGGGCTGAAAGCAGACTTTTGGTCCACAACTCTTTTTGTGCAGGGGTTATCCGGGGCGCTTCGCTTTATGGAAGATGGAGGACGTGCCATTGCACTGGACAAAGAGGGGAACCTGTATATTTCTGCGGCATTGGAAGAGGGGTTTGCATTGCAAAACCCGGAAAGCCACACCTTGCATGTGGTGGAGGCTATATCATGAAACCGAGGAAAAGCACAGAAGTTGCGTTGATGGGGCTTTTGTTCGCTCTCGTGCTGGCGCTTAGCTTTCTAGAAAATATGATTTCAAGTGTTCTTTTGTTGCCACCGGGTGTAAAACCGGGTCTTGCCAACATTGTGGTTATGTTTTGCCTTTTGTGTAAAACAAAGCGGCAAGCGCTGGTGTTGGTCATTTTAAAATCTGGGTTTGCATTATTAACAAGAGGCGTATTGGCGGCTGCGCTAAGTGCCTTTGGTGGCTTTGCCTCTCTCTTGGTGATGATTTTGCTTTTGAAGTTCATGGGTGGTTCCAGTGTGTTGGCACTTTCTGTTGCAGGTGCTATAATGCATAATTTTTCGCAATTACTGCTGTTTTCGATTTTATTGGGCGGACGACATGTGTGGGTATATGCGCCAATATTGCTGCTTGCGGGACTTGCAGCCGGGGTTCTTACCACAGGGCTACTGCGTGCATTGCTGCCACCGTTACAAAGGCTGGGGCTGGCAGACAAAAATAACAAGCCAGCCGATAAGGCATAAGTGTAATTCGGTGCCCATAAAAATAATTAAAAAAACACTTGCAATTATAAAAAAGATATTGTATAATGATAGAGCTTTGGGGGATTAGCTCAGCTGGTTAGAGTGCATGCATCACACGCATGAAGTCTGGGGTTCGAGTCCCTAATTCCCCACCAAAAGCCACAAACTGTAATGGTTTGTGGCTTTTTTCTGTATAGAGGCTACTGCATTTGTGTTTTTGTCATCATTGGGGCTTTTGTGTGTAGAAGAAACGGTTATCAGTCAAATAAAGAGAGCTGTTGCACCGGGGACGGGAAGTGCCACACATAGCGAAACACTTCATCCTCGCCGTACAATATATCGTTTTCTTTACAAAAGCGTCGTATCATTTTTGTGAGTTTGGCATGTTGGGGGCTTTTTATTCCATAAGAAGAACCAAAATTTTTCATGTATTCTCGTTTTAGCCCGGGAAAATGCTCATCCAGTTTTTTGTAAAAATACTCACGGTTGCCATACCGTAAGGTCATGCCTATACCAAAGGTGACAATGCCTTTCACACCGGCCTCTTGGCAGTAGTTTAAAATCCCTTTGATATTGTCTTCTGTATCGTTAATAAAAGGAAGTATGGGTGTAAGCCAAACCACTGTGGGGATGCCGGCTGCGTGCAATGCTTTTAAAACTTCAAACCTTCTTTTGGTGGTGCAAACATGAGGCTCAAGAATGCTACAAAGGCCTTCATCATAGGTTGTTAATGTCATTTGTACTACACATTTTGTTTTGTTGTGGATGCGCTGCAAAAGGGGAAGGTCGCGCAAAACCAAATCGGATTTAGTAAGTAAAGCAATGCCGAATCCATGTTTTTCAATGATTTCAAGGCATTTTTTTGTGTTTTCCACTTTTTTTTCAAGTGGAAGATAGGGGTCTGTCATTGCCCCGGTGACCAGCATAGATGGTTTGCGCTTTTTTAAAAGTTCCCTATCCAAAAGGGACACGGCATTCGATTTTACATCTACGTCCTCAAAAGTGTAGGTTTTGCCGTACACTTCGCTACGAGAATCACAATAGATGCAGCCGTGTGTGCATCCTCGATAAAGATTCATGCTGTTTTTTGACGAAAGTAGGCTTTTAGCCAAAATATCCATAGGACAATCATCTCCTATTTGTAAGACGGTGTTGCCATAAATGTTTCACCATCTATTTTGGCAATTGTTCCGGCGGTTCTGCCGACAGCAGGTCCTGCAAGGCTTCTTCAGCAAGCTCCCGGTGATTTGTGAGTGCGGCCAGCACCAATTTATATATTTCGTCGCCTTTTTCTACAAATTTTTCGCGCACTGCGGATGCAGTTCGTTTATCGGGCATATAAAGCGCCAGCTCAAAAAAAGAACCCATGGTGTCACCGATGCTCCCTTGAACACGATAGCCATCATTTTGGGTGATGATTTCACAGGCATGCGCAGCCTCTTTTGCGGCATAATGCTGTGCACGTATGATGCCGTGAACTGCTGCATTGCGAATGCTACGTGGTAAATCACCATGAAGGGTGCGGGCCACAGTTTTTCCAGACGAGGTAATATGTAAAAAACCTTGTTCATCTTCTTGAAGCAAGTCTTGCTCAGAAAGCTGTGTAAGACATTCTGCAAGGAGAAAATAGTTGGCAATGCCTTCGCTCAACAGCACTTCCTCAAGGTCTTGCCTGCGCACACTTCCGTTGACATTATCTACAAGATAGCAAAGTAAAATGCGAACCTCCTTGTTTGTGGTAAGCCCGCCAAGCCTAACACCCTCGGTAAAGCTATGATCACTCAAAAAAGAACACCTCCGCCTTCGCTGATGGATGATATTAAACTGTGCATTTAAAACACAGCAGAACCCCCGAGGGGGCTGGTTGCAATTTGTGCTCCCGTTTACTGTTTGACACTGTGTGTCTAAAATAAAGCAACTGTAAAACAATATGTTGTTTTGTGTTAAACCAAACAAACATGCAGGGCAATACAAGATATGTGAATGATTGTTTTGTGATACGGTAAGAAAAATGTCCAAAGCCCTTTTGAGGACGTGACTTTGGAAGATACCCCTATTATATCGTGTTTTGGATAGAATGCAAAGGGGCGAACAAATGCCTGCAAAGCCATAGGGGAAAACCGGCTTTACAGGCAAGGGTTCAACAGTGGTTAGAGTGGTGATTATAAGCGCTTTTCAATGGCGGTGATTACAGTATCTAATGCTTTGATGCGCGCATAGCGCTTGTCTTCACTTTCAATGATGGTCCAAGGGGCGTAATCTGTGCTGGTAAGGCGAAGCATATCATTGATGGCGGTTTCGTAAGCGTCCCATTTTTCTCGGTTGCGCCAATCTTCCTCGGTGATTTTCCATTGCTTTTCAGGGGTGTTTTGTCGTGCTTCAAAACGGCGCAGTTGTTCCTCTTTGCTTATGTGTAACCAAAATTTTAAAACGATAGCACCCCAATTATGCAATTGCTCTTCAAATTCATTCAGTTCGCGGTAGGCCCTACGCCATGCCTCTTCGGTGGCAAAGCCCTCTACACGCTCTACCATCACACGCCCATACCAAGTGCGATCAAACACAGTTACATGCCCATCTTTTGGCAAATGATGCCAAAACCTCCACAAATGCTGATGGGCCTTTTCTACGGGTGTTGGGGATGCAATAGGAATCACCTCATAACCGCGAGGGTCTAGCGCAGAAGTAACTCTGCGGATATTACCACCCTTACCTGCGGCGTCCCAGCCTTCGTAGGCGATTACAACGGGTATTTTGTGGATGTAGAGGAAATTGTGTAATTTGGCAAGTCTTTTTTGCTGTTTTTTTAATTCTTGTTTATAGTGTTCTTCTGAAAGTGTTTTTTGTGCCAAAGAAACTTCAGAAAGCGTTGGCATCTGTAGCAAGGTATAATTGCCGCCGCGCAAGGTTTCGGCGCTCAAGGAAGCTGCACCACAGTGGGAAACTTTCAAAGCTGTTTCCAGCTCTTTTGTCAATATTTGATAGATACTAGAAAGCGCTTCGCGGCGGTCATGACCACAGATGATATGCCAAGGGGCATGGGGTGTGTTTGTTGCAGCAAGGGTGTCTTCAAAGAGGGCGCGATGTACTTTGTAATGTTGGTTTTGCCTATACTGGTTTTGATTTACACGCCAGGCAGTGGATTTTTTTGCCGCTAGACGATCTAGCCGTTTCTTTTGTTCTTTTTTAGAAATATCTATAAAGAACTTGATGATGAGTGTGCCATCATCTGCCAACTGTCGCTCGAATGTCGAAATGGCCTTTTGGTTTTGCAAAAAGATATCTTTGTTATCTTTTTCGGCAATTTGCGCAGCCCAAAGCTCTCGATACCAGCTTTTGTCGTAAAGACCAATAATACCGCGCTCTGGCAGAGTGTTCCAGTGTCGCCACATGAATGGTTTGCGTTTTTCCTCTTCGGTTGGAGCTAAAGTGCAGTGTACCTTAAAATTTCTTGGGTCAAGCGTTAAGATTACATCCGAAAGGAGGCTGCCTTTGCCCGCGGCACTCCAGCCTTCAAATACAATTAAAACAGGCAGTTTCTGTTCTTTTACTTTGTGTTGCAAGGCCGAAAGCTGGGCTTTTAAGGGGTCGGTTTTCAGGCGATAGTCATCTTTTGTAAGTTTTTCTTTTTTGGGGGGATTGCCAAGTGTCATAAAAATACCTCCTCGCAAAAAGCAGTGTTTCGAAAAAACATATAAAAATTATAGCCGATGAAATAAATTATTGTGATTATAACACAAAAAACATAAAAAAGATAGAAAAAATGAACGAAAAACTGCACGCTAGGTTCAACTTGCGTGTCGCATATATTTGATGTATAATAACAAAAGTGTTAAAGACTTCTAGAAAGAGTGAAAAAGGAGACATCTCATGGTATACCTTGCGGCAGAGCAGATTGCGGCTAATGCCATTGTAGCGGTGGTACATGCTACAGAAAGTGCACCGTCTATTCCGGTGGTGATTGGCACCGGTTTGACATTGGTGTTCGGCATATTGATCATTTTGTATGTCGTCTTACTGGTACAAGGCAAAATTTTTTCAAAAATAGACAAAGCAAAGCAAGAACAAGAAACAGCAACGGTAGCGCCGGTGCAAAATATGCCACAGCAAAACAACCCGGTGCAAAACACACCCGTGGTAGAGGAGGGGATTTCACCCGAGGTGGTGGCAGCCATTGCAGCCGCTGTTACAGAGTTCAGTGAAGGGCAATGCAAGGTTCAAAGCGTTTGTCATGCAAATACAGATACAAACAAACCCCTTTCTGCAAAGTCGGAACGACGTGGCCGGTGGGGCCTTGCCGGTGTGATGTCCGACACCGAACCATACTAAAGGGGGAACAAAAAGTATGAACGAATTTTTAAGTACCGTTGTTAGCATTTGGGAAGGTTCAGGTTTTATGGGCCTTTTAGAAAACCCGCTTAACTTAGTGATGATTGCTGTGGCTTGTGGCCTTTTATATTTGGCTATTGTGCATGAGTTTGAGCCTTTGTTGCTTTTGCCAATTGCTTTTGGTATGTTGCTTGCAAATCTTCCGGGTGGCGGCATTATCCACATGGAATACTTTATAGACCCAACCGGTACGCAAGACCCGGCAATGTTCCCGATGATTGATGAAATTATTCACAATGGCGGCCTTGCCGATATGCTTTACCTTGGGGTGAAACTTGGCATTTATCCACCACTGATTTTCCTTGGTATCGGCACCATGACTGATTTTGGCCCGTTGATTGCAAACC
>CAYJJK010000067.1:14479-14697 GCA_964370445.1 uncultured Oscillospiraceae bacterium
GCCCAACAGCCATTTTTGTCACATCGCAGCTGGCGCCACACTTAGTGGGGTCTGTGGCGGTTGCGGCTTATAGCTATATGGCGCTTGTGCCCATCATACAGCAGCCCTTTATGAAAATGCTTACCACACAAAAAGAACGCAGTGTAGTGATGAAGCAGCTGCGCCCTGTATCTCGTACCGAGCGTATTGTTTTCCCAATTTTAGTGACACTTGTAGTG
>CAYJJK010000068.1:0-14128 GCA_964370445.1 uncultured Oscillospiraceae bacterium
ACCAAAGGCGGCACACCATGGCTACGAATTACAGCCACACTTTCCTCTGGTATCTCTTGCGGCGTGCCAGCTATTTGCCCCCCTCTTTTTTGCAAGTTTCCTATCACTTGTGGGTTGTGAATCAAAGGTCCTAAGGTTACGGGTTTTATTCCCTGCTCCAAAAGGTCTTGTGTCATGCGCACCGCACGGTCTACCCCAAAACAAAATCCTGCTGTTTTTGCAACTTCTAGCGAAATGTTTTGTTTCACCTGTTTTTCTTGGTTTGTCAAACCGATGTCACCGCCTTTTATTATCCGTTTAGTGTTGGCACATGTTGCACAATCACATTGTACAATATCTCTAAAGATTCTTCAAAGCGATTGCCGGTCGTCACCACTTCCACAGCATCTTCTGCCCTTTTTAGCGGCGCTTGGGCACGATTTGAATCGTTATAGTCGCGCCTCTTCACATCTTCAAGCACCGTGCTGTATTCTGCCTCCATCCCTCTTTGCAACAGCTCCTCATAACGTCTTTGGGCTCTGTCTTCGGGTGTGGCGGTTAAAAATTTTTTCAAATCTGCTTTTGGCAATACCACCGTGCCAATGTCTCGCCCGTCCATCACCACGTTATTTTCTTGTGCCAGCCGCCTTTGCGTCTCAAGCAAAAAAGCACGCACTTCTTTATGCGCCGATACATCGCTTGCCGCCATCGAAACCGTCTCGTGCCGAATACTGCTTGACACGTTTTCGCCGTTTAAATACACCTGCTGTTCGCCGTTTGGGTAGCTGAGGTTTACCTCTATTTTTGAAAGCAAATCGGCCACCGCCGCACCGTCCTTAGGGTTTTTCTCAGCACGAAGAACAAAAAGCCCCACCGCACGATACAAAGCACCTGTATCCACATACACAAACCCAAGTCGTTTAGACAATTCTCTACTTAGCGTGCTTTTTCCAGCACCAGATGGACCATCAATTGCAATTGAAATCATCTTATATCCCCTTTAATCTTGAAATACCAGCAAACTTGCTAAACCTTTTTTCTATTCTGCCGCCATCGCCTGTGCCGCAGCTTGCGCCGTGCACCATGCAATTTGTAAATTATATCCGCCTGTGTAAGCATCCACATCCAAAACCTCACCGGCAAAATATAAACCATTCCATAATTTACTCTTCATCGTTTTGGGCACCACTTCTTTTACATCCACTCCACCCGATGTGATGACAGCATGTTTCAAATCGCCTCTTGCTGAAATGGGTATGCGAAAATGCTTTAAAAGATGCACAAGACGCGCACGCTCTTCACGCGTTACTTGCCCCGCCTTTTTTTCAGGCGATACCCCCCATACCTCCAGCATCACCGCGCGCATGGTTTGCGGCAACAGTTTGTCCAGTGTATTTTTGGTTTCCCTTGCCGAAAATTCATCTAAATCCCGTTGCACTCTTTTTTCTAATTTTTCTGTATCCAAGGCCGGTTTTAAGTCAATCTCTACTTCATATCGAAATTTTTCCATGTTTTCAACAAAAGCACTGGCCGATAAAGTTAAAGGGCCAGACAGGCCAAAATGTGTAAAAAGCAACTCTCCTTGCTCGCAAAACACACAGCGCTCATTCTCAAACAAACTCAATTGCACATTGCGCAAACTAAGCCCTTGCATGCGGGCAGCTAGTGTGCCGCGCTCCACAAGAGATACAAGGCTTGGCTTTAGCGGTGTAATTGTATGGCCCACATTTTTAGCCATTTTGTGGCCAAGGCCCGTAGAGCCTGTTACAGGATAGGATACACCACCTGTGGCCAGCAGCACAGATTCTGCCGATATTGTTCGGCCATCATGAAGGCGCACGCCACACACCGTGTCCTCATTTTCGCAAAGCAAAGATTTTGCCTGTCCCTTTATAAACTGTGCGCCTTCTGCCCTTTTTTTTAGCACACTCACCACATCTTCAGCTCTGTCGCTTTCCGGGAAAACGCGTCGTCCACGTTCTACCTTTAGCGATAAACCCATTTCCTCTTCAAACAAACGCATCACATCCCTTGGGGGCAGCGCATACAGCGCGCTGTATAAAAAACGCGGATTGTGAAGCACTTGTTTTAAAAATTCATCTTCATCACAATCGTTTGTAAGGTTGCATCTGCCTTTTCCCGTGATGAGCAATTTTTGCGCGGGCTCTTGCATATGTTCGATCACTGTAACATTGCATCCCTGTTGAACAGCTGTTCCTGCCGCCCAAAGTCCTGCGGCTCCTGCACCCACAATCACCACGTTAGGCATATCATTCTATCTCCTCTTTCACAAGCAAGGCTTCGTTTTGCAGCGCACCAAATACACAAAACAACATCAGCGCAGGCATACCACTGGCCAAATACATCAAATAAGTGCCAATATCAAAAGCTGCCACCTCTAGGTAAGACGCCACAAAAAGACGCAGCAGATAGCTTAGTAGCAAGCCTAGCGTTAAAACAGCAAATAAAAGCTGCGCCGAAAGGCGGCGGTTTTCTATGGTGCGACGTATCCCCTGTTTTATACCCTTTCCCATTTGGAAAAGCGCCACAGCCAATAGCGGCCAAATCAGCACGCGATATGCCCAAACCAGAACATCACAAAACAAAAAGACAATTTTTTGCAATGGATTGTAGTATAGCGCGTCACTTCCCTCTTCGTAGGCAATTTCCTGTGGCACCGTGTTGAGCCAAGCGGCCATCTCTTGTGCATCTTCATATTTGTCCTCACTTAAAATGGGGCGAAAGTCAATTTCCTCAAACAAAAGTGTCATTTTTAAAGAGGAAAAAACTTCTTGCATCATCGGCAAAAACAAAGCCGCATTCCAGTGTGGAAGCGTGTTTTGCCCCGCAGGCACACTTTGCAAGCGACCTTCGGCCACAGCAGCCTCCACCTCATCATACACGTCTTGCCAATACGCCTGTCCGCTTGCCGCATCCGGTGTCAAACCCTCTAAGTATGCTGCAAGGCGTAGCCCATAGTAAAAACTGCCTTCATATGCATCCAATTCTTTGTTATAATATCCGTTATAGGCTGGGCCTTCCCGCAAGGCCGGCTCTAACTTTGCAAGAGAGGGCACTTCTTCAAAAAGTTTGTCTAACACCTCGTTTTGCACCGGAACCAGCGGCTGAAAGTCACTTTCTGCCTTTGCCACCGCCGTGATGGCACCGTAAGCCTTTGGAAAAGCACCTTGTGTGTTTTCGTTCAATATCAAAACCCCATACTGTGCCCAATTGGCCAATGAGAAAAACAAGGTTCCTGCCAATACATACAAAAAGGGCAACAAACACTGAACAATCAACTGTTTTTTGTTTACTGCCTCTTTACTTGTAAATGCATACACAAGTAAAAAACCCAAACCACACACGGCAAACGGCAAAAGAACCATTCCGTCTTCCCGAAGCAAAAATATGCCAACTAGGCCAACGCCTACGCCTGTAGATAAAACCCACCGCTCTCGTTTCTTTTTTTCATTCACACGAAGCGCAAGCCCCAGCACCCCCGCAAATAGCAACAAACAAAACGATGAAAAAACCGCGTCTCGGTACACACGTAACGTGAAAAACGCAAAACTTGTGGGTAAAAACGCAAGCGCTGCAAACACGATAAGAAACAGCAAATTCCCTTTTATCACCGGGCGCAAAGCCCACACCGCAAAAGCACAGCACACAAGCCACAAAAGTGTGTTTGCCACAAGGTAGGGCACACCAGAAATATGCACAAGGCACAACCACAGTGCATACCCCATTGTTTTGGTCATGGTGTAAGCCGTATAGGGGCCCAGCCACTCGCCCGCCATGATGGATTGCGCGGCCGAAAACATAAGGCCATCATCCAGGCCTGCACCGTCCGGCATCAAAAAAACACGCTGGCAAAACGCAATGGCTAGCCGGCCTATCACAAAAGCAACCAGCAATGCCATATAAAGTTTTGAATTGATTTGTTTTGTTTTTATTGCCTCAATCGTTTTTATCATACCACTTTTTCCACGGATTCAATTAAGTATTTTTGTTTTTTGAAAATCAGGTCAACCAGTACGGCCAAATATTTTAGCACCACTGCCAAAATAGTAAACACGCCAAAAAAGCCCCCTGTAAGTACCAACATAATGGTAGTCCACCCTTCAGCCAAAGCCTGGCCTGCCCCTGCATACACCGCAATGGTATACACAATGGCCAGTAACATTAAAAATAGCATCAGGGCCGCAATACATAAAGAGGCCTTAAAGGCAACGTTGGTATAGACCACCAGTGCATCGGTGGCCCTTGCAATGCGTAGGTTTTCATTTGTTTTGCCGGCCTGCCCTTCATAGCTTAGATGGCACACCTTTAAACCGCTGGCCGCATAAGCCGCTTTGCGAAGTGGCGCGGCATCACTCACAGCATGTATGCGGTTGATAGCGCGCCGGCTTAGCACTCGAAACACCTCTGTTCGCAAAGGATATTTAGAGCCACTGAAGGAATTAAACAAGCTATAAAAAACAGCCGAAAGTATCCCTCTGTTCTTTTTAGGCGACACAGCCGCAATATCACTGCCATCAATGCAGCTTTCATACGCTTTGCCTATAAATTCCTCCGGCCATGGTGTTTGCAGGGTATCAAATTCATATACAAAATCTCCCACGGCCATATCCACACCCGCTTGCATAGCAAGCTCTACCCCTTGATGCAAACTCATGTGAATCATTGTCACCGGCGGAGCTTCATCCATTTCCTTTAAAAATGTGCGCACAGCCTCCACACTGCCGTCCGTTGAAGCATCATCAACAAAAATAAGCTCATATTTTTCAAACCGAAGCGATAACTGCTCGCTTAGCCTCAACAAAAAGTCTTGCACATATTTTTTTTCGTTGCCCACACAAACAACAGCCGAAATAAAATTTTTATCTTTTTCCATCACTTCAGCACATCCTCCAAGTCGTAAACTGTATTAATCTTTCCACTTAGCACACTCACAAAACTGGGGTTTTTGTGCATCGTTCGCAGCAAAGTTGGGCGCGAGTCGTCCACTTCACTGGCCTTGAGAATAGGTTTCATAGAAAACATTGAACCCTTATAACGAAACCCATATTCGTCTTTTAAATATTTGCGTGCAAGCTGGCTCATGGTAGGCCAAGCCGATTTGGGACGTGCCTTACAATCGTTGCAATTGGCAAGGCTTTGGGGGCTACAGGTCCCGCCACTTTTTTCTTGACAGGCAAACGTAGGCAACGCCTCTTGGCTAGACAAATGCGGTGTGAATGTTACTGCGGTTAAAGAATGCATACCCGTTTTTCCAAAAGGCATAATAGAAAAAAACGGCCCATCCATCACAGTAATTCCCACATTTTTTAGGCTTTCCTCAACATCACACAAAATCAGTTCACACAACTCATACTTAATTCGAAACGGATCAAACCCGGCCATGTCTGCAATTTGGTTTACACTGGCATAGCCTGCATTCAGTAAAAAAGGCGCCTGTTCCTTGCGCTGCTGAGATGTTTCTACTGTGTATACATCGCCTTCTTTGCGGATGCTTTGCACCTCTTCTTGAAAGCGCAGCTGCACACCGGGCAATACGGCAATATCATCCATCATCCTGCGCCGCAGTAAAGCAGCATCGTAGGTATATTCTGTTGTTAAAAACGCGCCATCGCAAACTCCACTTTTGAAATAACGCTTCCATGGCACCTCTTCGCAGTGGATGTCCGCCGCTTTGCAAAACTTTACAAAAGCCTCAGCATTTGTCCAGCTAAAATGTTTGCTTGTCGCATACACTTTTTTAAATTCTGAGTGAATACACCCCGAAAATTCTTCATTAAAACGGTTGAAATAAGCCGCACTGCGCAACGCTGTGCTCAAGGAGCGCGGATAATGGTAGCCCATGTGCACACGCGCCTGGTTTATCGTTGTAGCGCGCATAAAAGGGGCCTCCTCACGCTCTAGCACCAAAACACGCTGACCACGTCGTCCACAAAAGCGTGCGGCATATAGCCCATAAAGCCCTGCACCAATGATAATTTTATCGTAAGACAAGGTAGTATAACCTCCATAAGCACACACAAGTTAAGGGTTAAAATCCCCTTTGGCATTTCTAGCAAGCACAGACAGTAAGTTGTAATTTCCTCTTACGCCTTTAATTTTAGTGGGCACCGCCTCATCTTTTGGATAAACGCGTGCTACAGGTACTTCGCAACACGAAAGCCCTAACTGACCTGCCCGTGTGCTTAAATAAGCCAGCAATTCATAGCCTTGAAAAACATCCCTTAAAGGTTTTACTTCGGGATGTTCTAGATATCGCTTCGAATAAGCACGAAAGGCATTCGTCGTATCGGTAAAACGATGTTGTGCGGTTAACGAAATTACCGGCGCATGGATAAAACGCACCGCCAAATGACGCGCAAGCGGCGTGTTTACAGCAAGTCCACCTTTTACAAAACGGCTTCCCTGCACCAAATCCATTCCGCTTTCCAGTTTCTTTATAAACCGTGGCACAACCTCGATACTGTCTTTGTTGTTTCCATCTACGGTTAACACGCCATCATACCCTTGCTTTAGGCCCCAGTAAATGCCACAACGCAGCTGTGCCCCTTGTTTTCCCGGCCCTCTCTTTGTAAGCAAGGCGCGCACACCCAGTTTTTGCAGCCCCTCAAGCTCTGTGCAGCCATCTGTGCTGCCTCCATCACAAATGATGATATCCACCCATTCGCCCACACCGGCCCTGCATGCTCTTGTCAGCTCTTTTTGCAGGCGCCCGTTCTCATTGATTACCGGAATGAGCAAGCAATATTTGCGCCGTTTTTCAAAAAATTCTGCCAATGTAAAATCCGGCACACCCTCTATGTTTTGGGATTCTTGCTCTATCACGCAAACACCTCTTTTATGTAGCTTATCGTTTCTTTGAGCACCGACAACGGCTGGCTTTTCATCTCCACAGAAACAAACCCCTCGTACGCCTCTTCTTTTAAAAGTGCGGCCAACTCGTTGTGGATTTCTCTATGCTCAATCGCCTTCAAATTGGGTTCACTGATGTGCACGTGACGGATTTCTTTGATATGACCACGCAAACTCTGCACCGTTTCCCTGTTTTCTATCATTGTTCCCATGTCCAAATTCACCTTACAGCCTGCGCTGTCCACGCTCTTTGCCATGTTCAGTGCATCCTCTGTTCGGTTCATAAAATTTGTGCCATAAAGTGCAGGGTTTGCTTCAAGCGAAAAGCAGGTGCCGCATTTTGCAGCCTCATCTCCCAGCTCTTTAAAAAAAGCCACTGCATCTCTTTCGTCGCCCTTTTCAGGCAGTATACGATTTTTAGGACAACCAAATACTAAGTTGGGAATGCCTGCCTCCTTGGCAAAAAGAATCGCTTTTTTGCTATATGCCAAAAGCTCCTTGCGCTCTTTGCCAAACATTGATCCGTTTTTTCCAAACCAGATGCTTTGCATACTGCACAACTGTAAAGCATATTCACTTTGCACCCAGTGCGCATAGGTTTTTGCTTTTTGCGCCCATTCATACGGCTGTGCGCCAGCCACGCGAGGTGGTGCAATTTCAAGACCCTGAAACCCTGCTTCTTTCAAAAAAGATAGTGCTTGCCTTTCTTCTTCCTCTTGCCAAGCAATGTGAGAAACTGCTAGCTTGATGGGCGCTACCAAAAGCACTCTCCCCCCTCTTTCTCCAATTCCTGCCGCACCAATTTTCCAATACCGGAAATCACCTCAACGCTGTCTGCCACATAATAGTCCAGCCCACCAAATTCGCGTCCATACACCGTGCGCATATCATAACACACCGGCTTTTGGCTTAGGTGATTTACAAATTCTCTTCCAAACAGCATCTGATACAAAACGCCGGCTTCCACCGGCTCTGTGGCCATGTTGATAAGATGAATTTTCATTTTTAAACAGCGCTCTATATCTTGCCACAGGTTGTTCAAATTGTAAAATTGATATATAGATCTACTATCTGTAAAGGAAAGGGCATTAAAATCATTTTGGGCAAAAAAAGTTTTTAGCCGGTTTTTTTGTTCACCTTGTGCAACAAGGCGGTAAAACCCTTTGTCGTCCAAGCAATAGCTTTCTTTTACCAGCGCTTCTTTTTGGCAAAGTTCTGTATATTTTTCTTCTCTCAACATCATGGGAATTATGGTAAAAAGATCAAAAATAAAATTTTTCTTCATCCCTTTTCCAAATAGCCCCGGCAGACGCACGATCAAAGCTTCCGGATATTCCTCGCGCACCCAGTGTTCCAGCGCCAAACGATTTGCGCCATAAGGGGTTTCCCCTTCTCCGCCGGGGGCCGTGTTCTCGTTCACATGCACCGGCCTTGAATACACATCCACTGTGCTGATCAGCACCAGTTGCTCCGGTTTCATTTTGCGAATATTTTCCATTGCTGTTTCGGCGCACTTTAAATCTGCACTTGGGTCAGCATTGGCCAAAAATTTTTCACTATACATGCCACTGTATAACACCAATCCGTTATCGGCCCCAAAGCTTTGTTCAATATTGGACGAGTTGTACAACCCATCAAATTCATGCGTGGCTTTCAAGTTTTGGCCCACAAACCCGGTATACCCCACTAACGTATGTTTCATCTGCGCCACCTCTTTATTTTTGTGTGTACCTTCGCCCATATTGCTTTGTTCCTTTTATCGAATTCTTCCTGCACGGCGTGGCCTTTTTGCCTCTGTTCCATAAATGTACTGCCCTTGCCTTGCCAATTGCCTTGCACGGGCTACATCGGCTTTTCTCACATCCTGTGCACCGCTTTTTCGAATAGGCGGGCGTGGCTCTATGCGTATCGGCTGACGTGATTGATATTCTGCCAAGCGCCGCTTGCGCCTTCGTTGTTTGCGATAGCGAACATAAAAAATCCGTCCCAGTATCAGCGCTACCAAAAGTGCTGTCACCAACAATACCGCCCAAAGCGCCGAGGGTACCTCGCTAAAAGCTGTTTCCCAAACAGAGGTGTTTTCAGCAAACATTTCATCAAATCCTGTCCAAGACAGCGGTACATCCAGCGAGGCCATAGAGCCATCTCCCATATCCATCGAAAGACGCAATATTGGATTGAACCCTTGGCCAATCACATAACGATCCGGCACGATATACTCTGTATGTATATTGTCTAAGTTCATGCCATTGGGCAATAGAAGGGTCATATCTGTCTCACTGCCACACACCATAATTTCACCCAATTGCTCGCTTCCACCGCCAAAAACCGGCACAGCCACTGGCTGAACATCTTGCATTGGATAAAGGACCGGGGTGAAATTTCCAAAACCATAGTCGAATAAACTTGTGGTGGAGGTGTATTTTGCCTCGCTGGTTTCACAGCCCATCACCACACTGATCAGTTCGGTATCCCCTTGTTTTGCCGTGCTCACCAATGTATATCGCGCATCTGTGGTGTAGCCCATTTTGCTGCCTGTTATTGAAGGGTAATAGTAACTGCTGTTTGGGTCTAAAATCGGGTTATCATTTTGGCACAAAAAAGGTTCGGCCCTGCTGGCTGTGGGCGCCACCAAATACTCTGTTGCGGCAAATACCTCACGAAACCCCGGAACACTGAGCGCCCAGCGTGTAATTTGCGCCATATCGTAGGCAGTTGTGTAATGCTGCTCTTCCGGCTGGCCACTTGGGTTTACAAACTGACTTCCTCCAAGGCCAAGCTCGCTTGCCTTGGTGTTCATTCTCGCCGCAAAGGCTTCCAAGCTTCCATCGCTGTATTCTGCCAGCACGTTTGCCGCATCATTTGCAGAATCAATTTGCGTTGCATACACAAGGTCTCTCACCGACATGGCATCGCCTTCTTTTAATGCAATATGCGTTGCACCGTAAATCAAATCATGGCTTGCCCTATAAGATACAGGCGCCATCTCATCCAGTAGCTCCGGGCGCGCTGCGGCTTGCTCTAAAATAAGCCCCAGCGTTAAAACCTTTGTAATGCTGGCAGGGTAAGAAAGGGTGTGTGCATTTTTAGAGGCCAAAATCTGCCCAGTGTTTGCATCCATCAACACATAGGCGCCCGCCTCTACTTCTGGTGGGGTTGCAGCTTGTACTTTTGTAGGGTACACCACAAATAATGGTAGCACAAAAAAAGCCACTATACATGCCATTATTTTTTGTGCCTGTCGTTTCAAGCCAACACCCCTTCCCTCTTTATTTTCCATCTCTTCAGTTTACACTTCCCCAATCTTTATATTACACAAAAAATCGTATAAAATCAAGCCACCCCACCCCCACACAAGGGCGTTTATTCGGTGGTGTAGCAATTCAATTTGCCCCTTTAGATAATAATCGTTTGTATTCTTGTCCTTTTTTCTTTTTTTTAGTATACTATATTCAAATGTATTTCATTTTAAGGTACTTGGAGGTATTGTTGTGACAAAGCCGATTTTATACATCGTCATACCCTGCTATAACGAAGAGGAGGTGTTGCCGCTTACCAGTGGCATGTTTTTAGATAAACTCACCTCATTAATTGATGCTGGCCGCATTTCAAATGATAGCCGTGTCATGTTTGTGAACGACGGTTCAAAAGATAAAACCTGGAGCCTCATTAACGAACTTAGCGAAAAAGATTCTCATTTTGCAGGTATTTCCCTCTCTCGCAACCGAGGCCATCAAAACGCACTGCTTGGCGGGCTAATGTGCGCCAAAGAGTATGCCGACATCACAATTTCCATCGATGCCGCCGGCCAAGATGACATCAATGCCATGGATGAGATGATCACCGAATTTGAAGCCGGCTGTGACGTTGTATACGGCGTGCGCTCTAAGCGCGATACCGATACTTTCTTTAAACGCTTTACCGCCGAGGGTTTTTATCGTCTTATGAACACTCTTGGTGCGCAGGTTGTTTTTAACCATGCAGATTATCGCTTACTAAGCAAGCGCGCTTTAGAGGGCTTGGCCCAATTTACAGAGGTAAACCTCTTTTTACGCGGCTTGGTGCCGCTGGTGGGTTATCGTTCGTCCAGCGTGTATTACGAGCGCCATGAGCGCTTGGCCGGCGAAAGTCACTACCCACTCAAAAAAATGCTCGCTTTGGCCTTTGACGGCATCACCAGCCTTTCAATCAAACCCATTCGTCTCATCACTTGGCTGGGCTTTATCTTCTCCATCATCAGTTTTCTTGGTGTGTTGGCTGTGTTTATTCAATACCTTTTGGGCATGACTGTCCTTGGCTGGGCCAGCACTTTGGTGGCCATTTTCTTTATGGGCGGCATACAGCTTCTTTGCCTTGGCGTCATCGGTGAATATGTAGGCAAAATTTACAACGAATCTAAACACCGCCCACGGTTCATCATCAGTGAGCGCACCTTTGATAAGGACAACCTCCCCGAGGAGCCAAAATGAGGTATCCACACATCTTGTTCGATTTAGATGGTACGCTAATTCAATCAGAAGCCGGTATTTTTCACTCTGTGGCCTATGCTTTTGATAAACTTCAAATGCCTTGCCCTTCCAAAGAGATATTGCGCGCCTTCCTTGGGCCGCCTTTGCTATACAGCTTTGAGCATTATTGTAATTTAAGCAAAGAAGAGGCCACTACCGCTGTTCGGTTTTATCGTGAGTTCTACTCTTCCCAAGGGCTCTTCAACTGTGTGCTCTATCCGGGTTTTGAAGCATTATTAAAGGAGCTAACTTCAGCTGGGCTGCATTTGTATATAGCTACTGCAAAACCGGAGGTTTTTGCCACACGCATTTTGGCGCATTTGCAAATAGAGGCCCACTTCACACAAATTGCAGGACCGCCCCTCACTGCAGGCCACGCCAAAAAACATGACATCATTGCAGAAATAATGAATAAAAACAACCTTACGCCACTCGAATGTGTGATGGTGGGCGACCGCCACTTTGACATTGAAGGTGCAACCACCTGTGGCATCGATAGCATTGGTGTTTTGTATGGCTATGGCTCTAAAGAAGAATTGCAAAAAGCAGGGGCAACCCACCTTGTCAACAATGCCAAAGAGCTTTCGAGCCTTCTGTTTTGCTAGGTGGGGTCAACACCACCTAGGCTGTGCCAACCATTGCCAGTTTTTTAAGAACAATTGCACCCAAACCTTTAGCGGATTGTATTTTACGCCTCAATCTCCACGTTTTCTGCTATCTTTCGTGTTAAAAAACAAAAGCCAACATCTAGATATTTCGGCCACTTAAAATAAACAGTAAGTGGCACAAAAGGGAGCCAGCCCCTAATGTGCCACTTACTGTTTTTATTTTACTGCCAGATTAATCAGCTTGCCCGGCACCACAATCTCTTTTACGATTGTTTTGCCAATTAGGGCTTCTTTCACAGCTTCCTGCTCTTTTGCCAACCCAAGCAGCTCTTCTTTGCCAAGGTTTGCCTCTACAGTAAGGCGTGCGCGTGGTTTTCCATTCACCTGCACCAATACCTCCACCGTGCTTTCCACAGTTTTAGCTTCATCATAGCTTGGCCATTTTTGCTTTGCAATCTCACACCCAAAGCCTTGCCGCGCCCATATCTCCTCTGTAAGGTGGGGGGCAAAAGGATTTAACAGCAATAGGAAAATACGCAGTTCCCCTTTTGTTACACCGCCCGATGCCGAAAAGTCATTAAGCAAGCTCATTAGGCAAGCTATGGCCGTGTTGTGTTTTAAATGCTCTAAATCATAGCTCACTTTTTTAATACTTCTATGGACAGTCGCTTCCAGCTCATTGCGAATTTCTTCACTGTTTTGTAAGCTATCTTGCAAGGCCCACACACGATCTAAAAAGCGGCGACTGCCTTTGATGGAGGCCGTATTCCATGGCGCACTTTTTTCAAAGTCTCCAATAAACATCTCATATACACGCATGGTATCGGCACCAAATTCATCTATAATTTCATCTGGGTTTACCACATTTCCACGGCTTTTGCTCATTTTTTCGCCGTTTTCACCCAAAATCATACCATGGCTTGTGCGCTTTTGATACGGCTCCTTTTGCTCTACCACGCCAATGTCAAAAAGGAATTTATGCCAAAAGCGACTATACAAAAGATGTAAGGTGGTGTGTTCCATGCCACCATTATACCAATCCACCGGCATCCAGTAATTCAGCGCTTCTTTGCTGGCAAACACCTCGTCATTTTGGGGGTCACAATAGCGTAAAAAATACCAGGATGACCCAGCCCACTGGGGCATGGTATCGGTTTCTCTGCGTGCTGCACCGCCGCAGGCCGGGCAGGTGGTTTGCACCCACTCCTCGTGGCGTGCCAGCGGAGAATCGCCCTCTTCTGTTGGTTCAAAATCTTCGATATAGGGCAGCTCTAGTGGCAAAAGTGATTCGTCTATTGGCACCCAACCACAGGTGTCACAATGCACCATTGGAATTGGCTCTCCCCAATAGCGCTGGCGGCTAAACACCCAGTCGCGCAGTTTATAATTTACTTTTGCCTCGCCTTTTTTCTCTTTGGCAAGCCATTCAATCATGGTTTCAATTGCCTCTTGCACACTTTTTCCATTGAGGAAATCACTGTTGACTAGCTCTCCTTCGTCACAGTCCACATAAGCCTCATTTTGCACATCGCCCCCGCTTACCACCTCAACAATGGGCAAGGAAAACTTTTTGGCAAACGCCCAGTCGCGCTCATCATGTGCGGGCACCGCCATAATGGCACCCGTGCCATAACTTGCCAATACATAATCGGAAATGAAAACAGGAATATTTGCCCCACTCACCGGGTGCACTGCCTCTACACCTTGCAGGCGAACACCCGTTTTTTCTTTATCTTTCGAAAGCTCTGTGCGCTCGAAATCACTTTTGCGGGCCGAGGCATTTTGATAGGCCTCAATTTCTTCTAGGTTTGTTAATTTGTCTTTCCATTTTTGCAAAAAGGCGTGCTCGGGGCTCATCACCATGTAGGTTGCACCAAACAAGGTGTCTGCACGTGTGGTATACACCACAAGGTCATCGCCGGCTGTGGTGCCAAAAGTGATTTGGGCTCCATGGCTGCGTCCAATCCAGTTTTTTTGGCTGGTAGACACACGCTCTATATAATCAAGCCCCTCCAAATCGTCGATAAGGCGGCCTGCATACTCGGTTATTTTCAGCATCCATTGGCTTTTCACCTTGCGAATCACTTCGCCAGAGCAACGCTCGCATGCGCCGTTTACCACTTCTTCGTTGGCCAGCACCACCTTGCAACTTGTGCACCAGTT
>CAYJJK010000069.1:0-13881 GCA_964370445.1 uncultured Oscillospiraceae bacterium
ACTATGGGCAAGGCTCTAGCCGTGAGCATGCCGCCTTGGTGCCTTTATACCTTGGCATCCGTGCCGTTTTGGTGCAAAGCTTTGCGCGCATCCATAAGGCAAACTTAGTCAACGCAGGCCTTCTGCCCTTAGAATTTGAAAATGCCGATGATCTACAAAAACTGGAAACCGGTGACACACTCACCTTAAGTGGCATCCACAAAGGGCTTACAAGCGGCAAGATGCAACTAAAAAACGAGCGCACCAAAGACACCTTTACCCTACTTTGTGACATTTCCGAGCGTCAAGTGGACATCATCAAAGCCGGCGGCCTTTTAAACTATACCAAAGAAAAAGCAAACTAAAAAACGGAGGAACTATTGATATGCTCAATCGCGAAGAAGCCCAAAAGAAATTAAATGCTATTTTAGATTTGCAAGAAGCACGTGTGGCCCGTATGGCGCAGCAAAAAGATTTTGTCAACTACGAAACCCTGGACAAACTCATTATTGGGGTGTGCGGTGGAGACGGAATTGGCCCTGTTATCACCAAGGCCAGCGAGGATGTGCTACGCTTTCTTTTAAAAGACGAAGTTGAAAACGGCCGAGTGGAATTTCGTACCATCGATGGTTTAACCATTGAGAACCGCATTGATGTGGGCAAGGCGATTCCGGATGATGTTTTGGCAGAACTAAAAGAGTGCCATGTAGTGCTGAAAGGGCCCACCACCACCCCAGATGCTTCCTATAAAGGCCCCAACATCGAAAGTGCCAATGTGGCCATGCGCAGAGAGCTAGATTTGTTTGCCAATGTGCGCCCCGTAAAAGTACCCGAGCAAGGCATCGACTGGACCTTCTTCCGCGAGAATACCGAGGGCGGCTATGCCGTGGGTAGCCTTGGCTTTGAAGCCGAAGGCGGCATCAGCGTAGACTTTACCATCACCACCACCGAGGGTTCGCGCCGCATTGCACAGTTGGCGTTTGATTTTGCCAAAAAGAACGGAAAAAACAAGGTAGCCTGTGTTACCAAGGCCAATGTTATTAAAGAAACAGACGGAAAATTTTTACGCGTGTGCCAAGAAGTGTCCGAAAACTTTCCCGGCATCGACTGCGAAAGCTGGTATGCCGATATCATGACCGCAAAACTGGTGGATGAAAAACGCCGCCGTGATTTCCAGGTGATGGTGCTTCCAAACCTGTATGGCGATATCATCACAGACGAAGCGGCTGAGTTTCAAGGCGGTGTGGGCACTGCCGGTAGCATGAACCTTGGCAAACGCTATGCCATGTTTGAGGCCATCCATGGCTCGGCCCCACGCATGATCACCGAAGGCCGCGGCCAATATGCCGACCCCGGAAGCATGCTGCGTGCCACCGTTCTTCTTTTGGCACACATTGGTAAAAAAGCTGAGAGTGCAAAACTGGAGCGCGCCTTAGATATCTGCATGTTTGAAGAGAAAAAACACAGCATCACCGGCCGTGACAATGGCGCCACTACAGCGGAGTTCAGTGCTTATGTAATGGAGACCATTGCATCGTTATAAGGATAAGGGAGGAAAGAATGAGCAATAAAGTTCCACTGCCCGTTGTTAAGCGCTTGCCTCGATATCATCGTTACCTATCGGATTTACAAAAACATGGCATTGGCACCGTTTCATCCAGCGCGCTAGCTCAGATGCTGGGCACCACAGCCAGCCAAGTGAGGCAAGACTTCAATTGCTTTGGTGGGTTTGGCCAGCAAGGGGTTGGCTACAACGTAAAAGTTTTGTGCGCCCGCCTTGGAGAGCTTTTAACCGGCGGCAACGAATTATCGGTAATTTTGATAGGCACCGGCCGCCTTGGGCGCACGATGAGCCATTTTTTGGCCACAGTAGCTTCCGGGTTTAGGCTTGTTGCATTTTTTGATAAAAACCGAAATGAAGTTGGCCAAACGCTGGAAGGTCTTACGATTTTAGATGTTGACACCTTACCTGAATTTTGTAAAGAACACAAGGTAGACGTGGCCGCTTTATGTGTGCCGGAAGAAGCTGCAAACGACTTCATGCCTACCTTAAAACAACTGGGCATCCGCGGATTTTGGAATTTCAGCCACTACGATTTTTCAAACGACCCGGAGCTTGTGGTAGAAAATGTACATTTGAATGATAGTTTAATGAGTCTTGGTTTTAGGGTTCGACACGAAGATTTTTAAAAGCCCAAAGGGCTTAGGAGGAAAAAACATGGCTGAATTTAAATATGAAATTACAGAGCGCATTGCAGTGCTCAGTGAAAACCCAAATGGCTGGAGCCGCCAACTAAACATGGTGAGCTGGAACGAGCGCGAACCGAAATATGACATCCGCGACTGGGCACCCGATAGCAAAAAAATGGGCAAAGGCATCAGTCTTACCCACGATGAACTCACCGTACTCAAAGGCATTTTGGAAGAATTGGAACTGTAAATGGATTACAAGGCAAAATTTATCGGCTATTTTGAAGAGCACATCCACCGCGAAGGCGCAAATGAGCTTTTGACATGGATGCAAAGCACCGATTTCTTTACAGCACCGGCCTCCACGCGGTTTCATGGTGCATGCGAAGGTGGTCTTGTGATGCACAGTGTTAACGTGTTTGAGGTGCTGTGGCACCGTTTTCAAGACGCAGGACCGACCGCAGAAAGCCTTGCTCTGTGTGGCCTTTTGCATGATTTGTGCAAAGCCAATTTCTATAAACCTGGCTTTCGCAACGTGAAAGACGATGCCACCGGCGTTTGGAGCAAAGTACCCACCTACACCGTGCAAGACGCTTTCCCCTATGGACACGGTGAAAAAAGTGTGTTTTTAATCGAGCGCTTTGTGCGCCTAAAACCAGCCGAAGCCGTGGCCATCCGCTGGCATATGGGCGGTTTTGACGAAGCTGTACGCGGCGGGAGCTATGCCATTGGCGAAGCGTGGCATCAGCATCCTTTGGGTGTAATGTTGCATATTGCAGATCTTGAGGCCAGCTATTTGCTGGAACGTGGCACAAGCAGCGTGAATAAATAAAGACTTCATAGGTGGTGGCAATGCATACTATTGATTGCCACCACCTTTGTTATACCCAGCTTTACCACACGCATCATCGATTATTTTCTAAGATTTGATTGAAATTTGTTAAAACGCTTGCAATTCATGGCAAATTAGTATATTATTATATATCAGTTTTTGTGGTAATTCTATAAAAAATAATTATTAGATTTGTGACTTTATAAGGCTTGAATCTATTTTAAGGAGAGGAGGCGATAGTATGAGCAAGGCCCACGATACATTCTGGCATGAAATGATGGAAAAAAGCAGTGTTGTGAATGACGAGCATTTTTCTAAGTGTGATTTTTTGCAAGACACCTGCAACTTTTTTGGCCTTTCACATGGTTTTATTTATGAAGCCGATCATACGGGTATATTCCATCGGCAAGAATTTTTTCAATCGGTATCGTTTGCGCCGCTTGCCAAAGAGCTGAACATGAAAATGATCTTAGGGTTGGAGCTGCTTAGTGAATTATCGTCTCAGCGTATTATCATTGTCTCTGGTGATAGACAAAAAAGCCAATTAGAAGAGCGGCTAAAAGAGGTTTTTAGGGCCAGCACCCTCATCCTTATTCCGGTATTAAACCAGCATTATCAGCTTTCCGGGTTTGTGGGCTTGTCCGATCGTCGCAAATTTTTACGCAACGCAGACATCGATATCAAAACCTCTTGTGCGGTGCTTTCCCTGCTTGCAAACCGCATGAAATTAGAAATGTTTCAAAAAGGCATCGCCTTTACAGAGCAAGCACTTGGCAATGTGCTAGATCACATCGGAATTGACATTTATGTGAATGATTATTATACACATGACGTTTTGTATGTAAACCAATCCATGGCTGCACCCTATGGTGGTGTAGCCGAGATGTTGGGCAAAAAATGTTGGGCCACTATTTTTGATGATAAAGGTAGCCCCTGTGAATTTTGTCCACAGGAAAAACTGCTGGACGAAAACAACATGCCCACCAAGGCCTATACCTGGGATTATGAACGACCGTTTGACAAATCATGGTTTCGTGTGTTCAGCTCTGCTTTTAAATGGACAGATGGGCGTATTGCACATCTTGTGGCCAGTGTGGATATTACCGAAAGCAAGCGCAACGAAATGCTGATTCAAAAAATGGCACGGTTCGATCACTTAACAGGCCTTGCCAACCGTCGAAGCTTACAAGAAGACATTGAGGCGCTGATACAAAACACGCCCAAAGAAGAGGCCAATTGCTTCTTGCTATTTTGCGATTTAGATGGCTTTAAAACCATCAATGATACCCTAAGCCATGACGCCGGCGATGTGCTACTTACCTCTATTGGAGATGGCCTCAAGCGTATGTCCGGCGAATCTCTGTATTGCTATCGTCAAGGTGGCGATGAATTTGTGGTATTGGTGAAAAACAAAAGCACTTTAGAGGAGATGGAAAAAGTGCTTTCTGATTTACTTAATGTATTTTGTGCCACCTACCAATACAAAGGCACCGACATGCAATGTGGTTGCAGCGTGGGCATTTCTCACTATCCAAAAGACGCCCATACCCCAAAAGAACTATTTCACCTTGCCGACACCGCCATGTATGCTGCAAAACAGGCTGGCAAAGGCACCGTGCGCTTTGTACAAGGCAGCCAGTTTGTAGCACTGAAGGAATACTTTGGTGAATAATACCACAGCCAAAAATAGCATTTTCCAGGCACTTTCAATCCAATAGAATCAAAAAGCGAGAGCCATTTTGTAAAATTTACAAAACAGCTCTCGCTTTATATTTTAACACATCCTGTGGCAGACACTACCGGACCGCATCCACCTCATTACGCTGGTTTCCTAAGGGCGCACAGACACAAAAAAATGCTGATAATCGGCTTGAAATCCGAATCGAGTGTAAAAGGAAATAAGAGGTTCTTCGCATAAAAGGGAAAGGGTTCTCGTTTTTCCAAAATCACAACACAGGCTGGTAAGCAAGGTAGTGGCAAGGCCTCGGTGACGATGCAGGGCATGGGTTTCTACGTTTGCAATGTAGGCGTCCTTTTCCAAAAGTGCCCAAATACCCGCACCGGCAAGCAAGGTGTTGTTTTTTGTAATGCCATACATGGCGGTATAGCCGTGATTTCGGCGTGCACAAAGGTCGGCATAGAAGAAATCGCGTGCAAGGGGTGGAATGGGGCCGTCTCCACTTTCAAGCAAAGCAAGAACACTGCTGGGTGAAACCGATTTACAAAAACTTTCCCCCGAGTTTAAAGCCACACGCGCCGGTAAAGCTGCTTGTGTAGCAGGCGCACGCAACATCACCCTGGTGGTTTCTACCACCTGCCAACCATCTGGCGGCTGATGATTGCTTGTGAGCTGTAAAATGTTGCAAAAACGCAAAAAATCGCCGAACTCTTCGGCGTTTTCAGCGCGCCCCAAAAGCAGGGCACGTTTACCACTCACTCTGCATAGGCCACTGCTACCAATGCTATAAAAAGTGTGTGGTAGCGTAGAATTTTTGCACAACATACGCCAGTGCATACGGCATACAGTGCCTAAAGCGGGCACCTTGGTATGGTGCCGCACCACAACATCATCACGCACATGCCCCGGTGATAATTGTGCAATCACAAGGCGTGCACCAAATTTTTAAAGTAGGCTCCACGCGCTTCAAAATTTGGAAAAGCATCAAATGAAGTGCAAGCCGGAGAAAGAAGCACAGTATCGCCATTGTTTGCATGCCGCTTTGCCTCACTCACAGCTTCATCAAGATTTTCCACATGCAAAATTTGCGGTGAGCCTTCGGTGTAATCATCTGCTTTGCGCACAGCTTTATCCAATTTTTCAGCTGCAGGACCGCACAAAATTAACAGTTTTACATGTTGTGGAACAATGGCAGCCAAGTCGTCAAACGGCACCTTTTTGTCCTGCCCGCCGGCAAGTAAAATCAATTTCTCTTCAAAAGAACGTAAGCCTGCCATGACACGCGTTGGGCTGGTGGCAATAGAATCGTTATACCAAGCCACACCGTTCACAGTACGCACAGGCTCGATACGGTGCTCTACACAAGAGAACGTTCGCGCCACTTCGGCCATATCTTCATCTCTGGCATAGCCCAAAACAGCCGCAAATGCCGCAAGTAAATTTTCGATGTTGTGTGCACCGCGCAAGCCCACTTCATTTTTATGCACAATGGGCCTGCTTTCGCCATTTTGCACCACGCACAAATGCCCATTTTCAGCAAGAAAAGCGCCGTTTTGCACTTTGCGCTTTGTTGAAAACCAACGCACCTCGGCCGAGGTATCCTTTTCCATGCCACGCACAGTTTCATCTTCCCAGTTCAAAACAGCCACATCATCAGCAGTTTGAAACCGCAACAAATTGCTTTTTGCCGAAATATACTCATCCATATCACGGTGCTTATCCAAATGGTTTGGCGTTACATTCGTTAAAACAGCCACCTTGGGTGACATGCGCATTGAAATCAACTGAAAACTGGATAATTCCACCACTGCAACGTCAGAAGGCTCCACCTTATCTACAATAGGCAACATAGCACGGCCGATGTTACCACCAAGGTGCACATGATGCTTTGCCATTTTTAATATCTCGGCAATTAACGTAGTGGTGGTGGTTTTACCATCACTGCCACTAATGCCCACTATGGGGCAGGCAGCGTTTTCAAAAAACAATTCCATCTCACTGGTAACAATAGCCCCCGCGTGGCTTGCCGCCTGCAATTCCGGCGTATAAAACCCAAAACCCGGCGTGCGCAAAATCATATCTTGCCCCGCAAGCGCATTGAGATAATTCTCTCCAAGTGAAAGGCGAACCCCAAGGCTTAAAAGCTCTTCACCAAATGCACCAAAATCAGCCAAGGTGTGTAAATCACACAAGGTAACCTGCGCACCGGCATTGGCAAACATCACAATCAAATCACGGTGAGCTACACCGCCCCCAATGAAAGCAACTTTTTTGCCACCCAACGAATAAAAAAAATTCTTCAAAACAATTTACCCCATTTGTTACAAATAAAAACACTGCACCCTTTTCTGCCCTTTTGCCGGGTATCCGTGCGACAAAGGCCTAAAACTTTGGCGCTATGCGCGCAAAGCGATGGCTTCTATTTCTACCAATACTTGTTTTGGTAGCGTTTTCACGGCAACACAACTGCGCGCCGGCTTTTCGGTGAAATAGCGCGCATAAATTTCATTAAACGCAGCAAAATCGTCCATGTTGGCCAAAAACACCATGGTTTTTACAGTGGTGTTGTAATCGGCTCCAGCGGCCTTTAACACCTCGCCAATATTTTGCAAAGCAAGCTCTGCTTGTGCGTTAAATTCTTTTGGAATCTCACCCGTTTCTGGGTGCACCGGAATAGACCCCGAGGTGAACACCAATTTATCAATAGCTACTGCCTGCGAATATGGCCCAATAGCAGCGGGCGCCTTGTCTGTATGTATCATCTTTTTTTCACACATAGTACACAACTCCTTCAATTTTTAAAGCAGTGTTATAATTATACAATAATTTTCTGATTCGTCAAATAAAAAAAACTTAAAGCTTGTTTGTAAACCAATGTGTAAAATTAAGTTGACGAAAATATCGCAAAAAGGTATACTGGCATCAGATGTAGAAAGGGGGGCTTTGTATCAAGCGATTAAAAGAGCAGATGCTGGAACTGCTTATTAAGGAAAACGAAATACGCGGAGAAGTGGCAGCGGCACGGCTTTCGGTAACACGTGCTGCCGTTTGGAAGGCCATAGAAGCCCTAAGGCAAGACGGGGTGCCCATTGAAGCCAACCGCACACGCGGATATGTTTTGGCAAAATCGGCCGATATTTTTTGTGCAGCATCTTTGCAAAAAGAGCTTGGCAATGTGCCTTTACAATGGCACGATACAGTAGGTTCTACCAACACGGCGGCACGTCTTTGGGCCGAAAACAGGGCCGTGCATGGCTCTGTAGTGGCCTCGGCTGCGCAAACAGGTGGGCGCGGACGGCTTGGACGACAATTTAAAAGCCCAATAGGCGGTGTGTATCTGAGTATAATTTTACGCCCCAATGCTCAAAAAGAGGGTATTTCACTGCTTACAGCGGCGGCAGCCGTGGCTGTATGCCAAAGCGCGCAGGCATTGTTTGGCCTAGAGCTACAAATCAAATGGGTAAACGATGTTTTTTATAAGAAAAAAAAATGTGCAGGAATTTTAACTGAAGGCGTCATCAGCATGGAAACCGGTGGGTTTGAACATTTAATTTGTGGCATTGGCATCAATTATGCTGTGCCAGCCTTCTGTGGAGAGCTCGGTGAAATTGCCACCTCATTGTATGCCGAAAACAATGCCCCTTTGCCACGCGCTATTTTGGCGGCCGAGATATACAAGAATTTTATGGCGTTATACAACGCCCTGCCACAACGTGATTTCTTAGCCGATTACCGCTTGCGTAACATTGTGCCCAACAAACGGGTGCGGGTGTTGCACGGTGATGGGTATGAGGCAACAGCACTTTCTATTGACGATGAAGCTCGCCTAGTGGTGCAACTTGACAATGGGGAAATTCAGGTGTTATCCAGCGGCGAAGCAATGCTCATCCCCGATTGAACTTCTTTTATTCGTCAATCATTCTTTCATTCCTCTGCCTTATTCTACATAAAACCAGCCTGTTTTTACCCGCCATCTTTATCGGCACAGCTATAAACTCTTGCGCTGAGAAAAAATAGAGCTTATTGCAAAAACCAAAATCCACTCAAAAGGGGAAATAAATGTATGAAACAGGAAAGAAAAATGCATCTGTTGGTAAAATCCGCACTGCTTAGTGCTCTGCTTTGTGTTTCGGCATTGCTGGTGGTACCTATAGGGCCGGTTCCGTTCAGTTTGGCCATTTTGGCCGTAACTTTGATTGGTGCTTTGCTACCTCCGGTTTGGGCACTTGCCAGTGTTGCAACCTACTTGTTATTAGGTGCAATAGGCTTACCTGTATTTGCAGGGTTTTCTGCAGGCATCGGTGTTTTGTTTGGTCCAACAGGTGGGTATCTCATCGGGTACTTTGCGCTGGCAATTTGTGTTTCCTTTGCCGGCAAAATGCAGTGGCATTTGCCATTGAGGTTTGCATTTGGCGTTTTGGGGCTTTTGATATGCTATCTTTTAGGCACTGTATGGTTTATGCTGGTGATGCAAACCGGATTTGTTGAAGCTCTATGGGTATGTGTCCTGCCATTTGCCCTAGCTGATTTTATTAAAATTGCCTTTGCGATTGCGCTGGCACAAGTTTTGAAAAAACGATTGCAGCAGCAAAATTAGCACCACCCATGTGTGCTTAAAAGAAAAACCCTCCAAAAGCCCACCTTAGCTTACACGGCAAATAAATGATGTAAGCAAAACCATTAAAAGAATTTTAAAACAAGTGAACCATGTTCTTTAATAGCACAAAAAAGCCCCCGTAAAGGGGGCAAAGCTTTTTCTGCTTAAGCGCTGGCTTTGTTTGCGCGCTTTGTAAGACGTGAAATCTTGCGTGCGGCATTTTTCTTGTGAATCAAGCCTTTGCCACCAGCTTTAGCTAAAGCAACGGACGCAGCTTTCACAGCATCGCCAGAAGGCTCATTGCTTGCAATGGAGGTGTTTGCCTTTTTGAGCGTTGTACGCAGGGCAGTCCTCGCGGATTTGTTTCGTGCAGTCTGTTTTTCTGTCAGACGCACACGGTCTTTTTGGCTTTTGATATTCGGCATCTGTAGCACCTCCTTATGTATACTCATGTAAAAAACTTTTGCCACCCAGAACCAGTGACAAAGAGTATTTTATCATTTTATGAACTCAATTGCAAGTGTTTTTTTCATTTTTAACCGAAAACATCTTTTTATTTTGTGTGAAAACCGCTTTTATCTTTTTACCCCTACCCTAACACAAGATTTTTTTAAGAATGTATGCTCTTTTTTAAAATTACACTTTTAAAACATGCTAACCGAAAATATTTGCCACAGCTTCTAAACGTTCGCTTACAACTTTCAGGCTTTGAATCAATTCGTTCAGGGCAGAAAAGTCCACCGCGCGCAATCCCTCCTCTAGCTCGCGTATCCCTTCATTTAAAGATTCGAAATCAATGCTTTTCAAAACTTCATTCAACTGCAAAATCCCCTCGTTCAGTGCCTCAAAGTCCATTTCGTTCACCTGAGAAATTAACAAATTTGTGCTTTCAATCAATTCAGGTAATCCGCTTAGGTTGGTTTGAAAAAAATTCATCACCCAAAAAATGCCAAGGCATAAAACCACCACCAAGGAAAGCGTAGCACCGCTACTAAACCGCCGCCAAAACAGTACTTTTTGTGACGTTTGCTCTTGGGACTGCAGCAAGGATTCAATCTGCGAAAGTTTATTTAGCAAAGCCTCGTCTTTGGTTTGCAAAAGTGCTTCATTGAAAGTGGTTGCCTCGGTAGAAGTGTTTTGTGCTTGTTCGGCTTCGGGCTGTGTATTTTCAGTAACTTCGGGCTGCGTATCTTCTACAGTTTTGGGACATTTTTCCTCAGCTATTTCAGGCTTGTTTTTTCTTTTGCTCATGAGCTTAATCTCCCCTTTTTATATATTACAATAAAGTGATTTTAGTATACCATGTCATACCATCGGCACGCAAGGCACATTTTGTAACGGCATTGTAATGGCTTTTTCCTTGCTGTGCGCCTTTATTTCAGCTATAATGATAAAAAACAGAAAGTCGCAGTAAGTGGCGCGTGAAAAAGGGAGTTTTAGGCGCAGTGTACAAAGAACATAAAACAAAAGCATGTAAAATCGGGCGCGTAGCACACAAGTTGCTTCCCCTTATTTTTGCTTGCATTTTTTTATTTAGCGCTTGCAGTGGGATGGTGCCACCGGCTTCTGATGTGGTGCCGACGGCCTCGAGCATGGCGGTGCCCAAAACAGATGCTTCGGGTGCACCGGTTGCCATGCTGATGTTGGAAGAAGTGGCAGACAGCCCCTACGGCCAGGCGGCGTTTGAACAACTTAGCCGCGTTGCGGGAGAAGTGGGGCTTGGTAGCGGATTATATCGCACGGCTGCATCTGATAACGCCGCTGTAGCCAGTGCTTTAGAGCTCGCCGTAAAAGGTGGTGCACAGTTTGTGGTGTTGTTTGGCGAAGGCCTTTCCGATGCTGCACGTCAAGGGGTGCTGTTGTATCCTGATGTGTCATTTGTTTTACAGGATTTCCAAATGACACACCCTTTGCCAAGCAATGTGGTGCAAATTGAATACTCTGCCCTTCAAAGTGGATTTTTGGCCGGTTATGCCGGCGTGTATCAGCATGTAGCCGAAGTTGGTGTATTTTTACAAGCTGAAGACGATGAAAGCACACGCTATGCCCTGGGTTTTTTGTTGGGAGCCGATGCGGCAGCACAGGCACAAAACCAGCCGCACGGAGATTTAAATGCTACAACAGCCCCAAAATCAAAACGATGCCAATGAAGCGCGTCGCAGTGTTGTGCAGCCCCTAGAAGACAGCGCGCAAAGTAAAGCTGAAGACTTCTTTGAAGAGACCGGAGATTTTGCCCTTTTGTTTGCGTCACAGCAGCAATGGGCACAAACAGCAGTACAAGCTACCCAAAACACAGACCGTGTGGCTTTACCCATGACAAACGGTACACCACTGGAAAGCGATGCTGCCACTATACAGGTGCAATACAACGCCCAGCGTCTTTTAAGCCAATTGTTAAACGATTGGCAGCAAAACCGCTTTCCCGGTGGCAGCACAGTTCAAGGGACCTTAGCACAAGGGGATATCAACCTATACGCTGTAGATGATGTTGCCATTTTAAATGACAGTGCCTACGAAAACCTTTATAGCCTGTTTGAAAATCCTGCCACATCTCAACAGGTATCGCAATGCCTTTCTTTGGAAAACGAGGAGCAGCTCCCAGCCCTATCTTCGCTGGAACTTGACGTGTATACCCTACATGAAGACACCCCGCCCCCCTCGACATCCAATTTTGAAGAAGCCTAGTTTGCCCAAATATCCATGCATGCATGGCAAAAACTTTTGGACATAGCCTAATGCCCCGCCGCTTTTTACAAGTGGCGGGTTTTTTAATTTCACGCCGCACCATCTAATAAACTTCTACTCTTTTAAGCTCTACCACTTTTGGGGCTTCACACCATTGTTTCACTCTATATCTAAGGCCCAAGCTTACAAAAGCCTGTCTCTGTTCATGGCTGTAAAACGGCAAAATCAGTATGTCGGATTCTTGACAAGGGTGCAAAAACAGGGTAGTATAGTAGTAAGCTAGGCTTAAAAATGGGTAATTGTTTTTATAAGTGCTTAATTTATCATTTTGATTTTACAATGAATTTACTTACGGTTGTTTATAGCTCCAATTTACACGATATAACGCCGATTGATTAAAGGGATATGAACCACAGAAGAGATAGGGATGTTAAGTGCATGAGATTTAGAAACAAAATCAGATCCTATACCGAAAAATGGTACGGCATGCAAAGGAAAACGCTTTATAAAAACAGGGGCAAACTTGTGGGTATTTGCCTGTTTTTCTTTGCGGTGCTTGCGTTGCAAATGTTGAGTTTCCCGCTTGTGGGTTTTGCAAGTGATGAACAAGGCGAGCGGCAAACCGTACGGGTGGGTGTGTTTCAAAGTCCGGCGTATTACGGCACAAACGACAGTGGCGAAGAAGACGGATATGGCTATGCCTACCTTAGAGAGCTTGCGGCTGTATCAAACTTACGTTTTGAATTTGTAACCGGCACAAAAGAGGAGCACCTTACAAACTTACAAAACGGCAGCATTGACCTCTTGGACACCATCCCCTATACCCCGGAATATGAACAAATGTTTTTGTATTCAAACCTACCAACCTTTATGTCCAGTGGCACCTTGAACACCTTATCATCCAACACAAACTATACCCCAAACGATTATGCTGGCTTTGAGGGAATTCGAGTGGGCGCCATAGAAAACGGCACGCGCACAGTTGAATTTGAGCAATGGGCAAGAGAACAGGGTTTTGGGTATACCATAACTTATTACGAAAGTGGCGTACATTTGCTCAACGCATTGTTGTACCACGAAGTAGATGCCATTGTCAGCGAGGATATTTACTATGATATGGGGCAAACGGTGCTGGCCAGCTTTAACGCCGAGCTCTCATACTTTATCACAGCACATAACAATGATGAGCTGATGCAAACCATCAATACGGCGATGAGCACCTTGCAAAGCACAAGCCCACAACTGCGTGCACAACTGAGCGAAGAATATTTTGGCACAACCGCAGACGCAAATGCCCTTACAGAACAGGAACATACTTATCTTGAGCTGAACAACGCCACACCGTTGCGTGTTGTTTACGACAGCGAGGATATGCCCTTTGAATATTTGGATACTGCCACAGGCGAAGCCTCTGGTCTCAGTGTAGATGTATTTAGCCAAATGATGCAAACTGCGGGCATCACATACGAGCTAACGCACGAGCTTAGGGAGGCTGAAGCACTGGATGCTTTAGCGAATGGTGAGGCCGATGTGATGCTTTCGCATAGTTCTGCCTCCCAACTGGAAAACGAAGAGCTGTTTTGCCGCAGTGTTCCATACTTAGATGTCCCCGTCACCATTGTTGGTACCGACGATAATTTAAACGAAGATGCTGTGTGTGCCTTGGATAGAGGTAGCACTAGGCTGTTCGAAAACTACCTCCACACCCATTTCCCAGACAATGAAGTGGTTTATTTTGATACCATTCAAGAGTGCTATGATGCGGTAAAGAATGGTAGTGGTGTATTTACGGCAGATAATGTTTTTGAAGCAAGCCACACCATCCAGAGTGACGAATATGTAGAGCTGACAACACTGCCTACACGGCTAACCGAAAGTTTTTCTTTGCTTTAGGGGCCGGAAACCGATGAGATTTTGATA
>CAYJJK010000070.1:0-13841 GCA_964370445.1 uncultured Oscillospiraceae bacterium
TGATTGGCCTGAGCTTGGGCCGAGAGGAAGTTACCTAGTGAGTAGGCAACAGGGATGCTTCGGCCTGTGGCAGTTCCTGTCACCATTTCCACACCTTGAACCACATGCGGATGCGTGCCAATGATGGCATCGGCACCCCAATCGGCCAATTGGGCGGCTAAAACACGTTGATCATCCCGAATTACATGGCTGTTTTCGGTGCCCCAATGTAGGCTCACAACCACTACATCTGCCATGGTTTTCGCCTCTTCCACTAAGGCTTTCATACGCTCGGTTTCATTGGTTAAAATCACCTCTGCCACTGCATCGGCCGGCTTTGGAATGCCGTTGGTCGATTCTGTAAAAGATACATAGGCAATTTGTATTCCATTGGCATCTTGCAAAGCGATACCACTTGCTTCTTGTCCCGGCACATAGAAACCGGTGTTTATGGTGTCTTCCGGCATTCCCGCCCAATAATCCAGCGTAGAGGAAATACCCGCAGAGCCTTTGTCATAGCTATGGTTGTTTGAGGTTGCAAAAACACGGAAACCGGCATCGTATGCTGCTTCTCCAAGTTCACCGGGAGAGGCAAACATAGGGTAAGTGCTAGCTGGGATATCCCAAGTGATTAAGGTTTCTTGATTAATCCAGTTTACATCATATGACGAAAAGAAATCTGTTACATTTTCATAGGCATAGTGGAAATCATATCCATTACCACCGGCGCGTTCTTGTGCTTGCAGATAGATACCGTCATGGATCAAATTATCTCCTACAGCCGAAAACCGTACTGTAATCTCTTCCGGCACAACCTGAGCTGCTTGCTCAGTAGCAGACACATCCGAGGTGGGAAGAGGAATACCCGTTTGCCCGCCTTCTATTTGTGTGTCTTGAGTGATGACGGAACTCAAGGCCCAGCCAAGGGTACCCATGCAAAGAAGAATCACAAAGGCCAAAACAGGATACACAAATTTATTATTTTTTTTCTTTTTATTTGTGTTTTTTCTGTATTTATCCATCATCTTTTCTCCACGATCACATCCCGCATACTATAGAGTCCAGGTACTTTTCCTTTAATGAAAAGGGCGGCGGAGATTGCACCATTTGCAAAAACATCACGTGAATAAGCATTGTGCGAAAGTGTTATCACTTCATCGGGCCCTGCGAAAAGAACATCATGTTCACCTACAATGCTTCCACCACGTACGGCATGTAGGCCAATTTCATTTGAAGAACGTTTTTGGCGATCGGCATGTCGGTCGTACATATAATGATATTGCCCGTTGGCCGCACTATTGATGGCATCCGCCAATGCCAAGGCAGTGCCACTGGGCGCATCCAGTTTATTGTGATGGTGTTTTTCTACAATTTCAATGTCGAAACCGGGCAGTACTTTTTGAGCTTGTTTTACAAGCTCTATCAACAAATTAATGCCCAGTGACATGTTTGCGCTGTAAAAAACAGCACATTGCGTGGAAACAAATTGAATTTCTTTTTTCAGCTCTTCACTTAAACCTGTGGTGCAAATCACACAGGGAAGTTGACGTTCTACACAGACAGGTAGGGCAGCTTTAGTGGCCTCCGGTAGAGAAAAGTCTATCAACACATCAGCCGACTCCTTCACTTGTGACAGTGACGAATAAACAGGGAAAGCAAATGTGTTGTCTTCTGCCACATCTACGCCAGCCACTACTTTGCAATCTTCGCGTCCGTTAATCAATGCAACCAGCGCTTTGCCCATGCGGCCACAAACTCCTTGAACCACAATGTTACACATAATATCGCTCCTTTTTGGTGTTCGTTTGCTGCAACACCACTTTGTATTTCAAAAATAAAATTTCAAGTAAAACATATTTAATGTTTTTTATCAGTATACCATATTTCATAAGAAAATGGGAATAAATCTTAAAAAAATCAATATACAATAAGTATTGAAAAAATTCGACATAAAATCAATTAAAAAACCACATCCGGCCACAAAAGCAGGATGTGGTTCAACAATTTGTAATATTAAAGCAGACCGGCGTCTTTCATGGCTTGCTTAAGAAGTTCTGTGTTGGTAGAGCTCATTTCACCTAACGGGAGACGACATTTCCCTGCATCAAACCCTAAAAGACCCACTGCTACTTTCACAGGTATGGGATTGACATCTGAAAATAATGCACTGTTTAGAGGTAAACAAGAAAGTTGCAACTCACGGCTTTCTTTTACTTTTCCCGATAGATACAGAGCACAGATTTCGTGCATGGTTTTTGGCGCTATATTGCCCATAACCGAAATCACACCAATACCACCAAGGGATAAAATGGGCACCACTTGGTCGTCGTTTCCAGAGTAGATAGCAAGGGAATCTTTACATTTTGCAGCCACCTGCGCAATGTGTGAAATATCACCGCTGGCCTCTTTTGTGGCCACAATCAAAGGGTGCTTGGCTAAAGTGACATAGGTATCGGGTGCAATGCTCATCCCTGTGCGAGAAGGCACATTGTACAAAATGGTAGGCAACTTTGCCGCATCTACAATTTTGGTAAAGTGCTGTATTAGGCCACTTTGGTTGGTTTTATTGTAGTAGGGTGTCACCTGTAAAAGACCATCGGCACCAAGCCGTGCCGCTTCTTTAGAAAGTTCTACACCATGCTCTGTGTCATTTGAACCCGTGCCAGCAATAACAGGAATACGTTTGCCGACTGTTTTTATACAAAACTCAATCACGGACAAATGCTCGCTATCGCTGAGGGAAGAAGCCTCTCCCGTGGTGCCACATACAATCACAGCATCACTGCCGCCCTCCACCACAAATTCAATATGTTTTGCAAAAGCTTCATAGTTGACGCTTCCGTCTGCATGCATTGGGGTTACAATGGCAACACCGGAACCTGTAAACAAATTTGTTTTTGCCATGAAATACTCCTTTATCACCTTATTGTTTTTACAGCATATCGTTTTCTAACATATATTTAGCAATTTGAACCGTGTTTGTGGCGGCACCCTTGCGGATATTGTCGGCCACACACCACAGATTCAATCCATTTTCAATGCTGAAATCGCGGCGCACACGGCCCACAAACACTTCGTTGCGTCCTGCAGCATCTAGTGCCAGCGGATAGCTGTTGTTAGCAATGTCGTCCACCAAAATCATGCCATCGCAGAAATTGGCCAACTTTTTCTTAACATCTTCAATCTCAAACGGTAGAATGGTCTCTATGTTGATGGATTCACTATGTCCGTCATACACAGGCACGCGCACCGTAGTGGCGGTTACACCAATGTTACTGTCGCCCAAGATTTTCTTTGTTTCATCCACCATTTTTTGTTCTTCTTTTGTATAGGCATTGTCCAAAAATACATCAATGTGTGGCAAGCAATTGGAAAAAATAGCATGGGGAAATTTTTGAGGGTCCTGCGGTTTTCCATCCATGTATGCTTTTGCACCATTTTCAAGGTCTTGGTAGCCGGCAAGCCCAGCGCCGCTCACAGCTTGATAGGTAGAATAAATCACACGTTTGATGCCCCATTCTTCCATAATGGCCTTAAGGGGAAGCATGGCCTGAATAGTGGAACAGTTTGGGTTTGCAATGATGTTTTTATGCGTTTTCAATGCATCTGGGTTTACTTCAGGCACCACAAGTGGCACCTCTTTATCCATACGCCACTGAGAGCTGTTATCTACCACAACACAGCCTTTGGCTGCGGCAATGGGGGCATACTCCTTAGAAATAGAGCCTCCAGCCGAAAACAAAGCAACATCAAAACCGCTGTCGAAACTGTTTGGGGTAAGCTCTTCAATCACATAGTCTTTATCAAAAAATTTCACAGTGTTACCAGCACTGCGGGCAGATGCGAATAATACATATTCGCTCACCGGCAGATTGTACTCTTCTAAAACACGTAAAAAAGTGCGCCCCACCATTCCACTTGCACCTACAACAGCAATTCTTACTTCTTTCATTTCTCTTCACTCCTACGATAAGTTTGTATTTAGATAGAGAAAGGCCGGCTTGAAAACCGGCAGAACATATCTTATAATGATATATATGCGTACGGAAAACCAATAAACCTTTTTATCTATCTATATAAAATCACTATAACAATAGATTAGGTTGTTTGTCAATGCCCGAAGGAGATTAAGACAGTATGAAAAAAAGCGATTTTCACTTTGATTTGCCGGACAATTTAATTGCACAGAAGCCAAAAAACCCAAGAGATGCATCTCGCATGCTATATTTACCAAGAAATACAAACCAACTATATCATCATCATTTTTACGATTTACCAACATTATTACAAGAAAAAGATCTTTTGGTTATCAACAATACAAAAGTTATCCCCGCTCGCCTTTTGGGGCATAAGCAGGGAAGAGATGCACTTTGTGAACTTTTGCTTTTAAAAGAAGAAACTACAAATATATGGGAATGCCTTGCAAGACCCGGCAAACGCATCCGCCCGGGGGATTGCCTTGTGTTTGGAGATGAAAGTCTCAAAGCAGATATTTTAGAAACATTGGACAATGGAAGCAAGCGCGTGCGTTTTCGGTTTGATACCGTAAGCCTATACGAAAAATTAGATCAATTTGGTGAAATGCCTTTGCCGCCTTATATACAAGGCAGAGATAGCCTGCCTTCAGATTATCAAACAGTGTATGCCAAATACAGTGGCAGCGCAGCCGCCCCAACAGCCGGATTACACTTCACAACATCACTGCTGGACAATTTAAAGCAAAAAAACATAGGGATAGCTGAGGTTACCTTACATGTGGGGCTTGGAACGTTTCGGCCAGTGCAAGCCGAAAATGTGGCCGACCATCAAATGCATGCAGAATATTATAGTATCCCCAAAGAGACAGAATTGGCTATCCAACAAACCAAGGATCTAGGAGGGCGTGTAATTGCTGTGGGTACAACCAGTTGTCGTTGTCTTGAGGCCACAGCGCAGCAACACGGCAAAGTAGTGGAAACACAAGGAGAGACCGATATTTTTATCACACCCGGTTACACTTTTTCTGCTATCGATGGTCTTATTACCAATTTTCACCTGCCCGAAAGTACCCTTTTGATGTTGGTATCGGCCTTTCATGGTAGAGAAAATACTTTACACGCATATAAACAAGCGGTAGAAAACGAATATCGTTTTTTTAGCTTCGGTGATTCAATGCTGATAATTTGACATATAAAACTAAATAAAATTGAGGTTATCATGTTTAAACTTAAAAAAACAGAGGGCACTGCACGGCGTGGTGAGTTTCAAACCATTCATGGGACATTTCAAACACCTGCTTTTATGAATGTGGCTACCTCGGCCGCTATCAAAGGTGGGCTTGGCGCAGAAGACCTAGAGCAAATCGATACGCAGGTGATGCTGTGCAATACCTATCATTTGCACATTCGCCCCGGAGACAAACTCATTGCACAGCAAGGGGGATTACAGCAATTTACCAGCTGGAAGGGTCCAATTTTGACGGATTCTGGAGGGTTTCAAGTTTTCAGTTTGGCAAGTTTACGTAAAATTAGTGAAGAAGGGGTTTCGTTTCAATCACATATAGACGGCAAACGGATATTTATGGGGCCGGAGGAAAGTATGCGCATTCAGGCAAATTTAGGCTCCACAATTGCAATGGCATTTGACGAATGTGTGGCGAATCCTGCTGAATATTCTTATGTGAAGGATAGCTGTGAGCGCACAACACGTTGGCTAAAAAGATGCCATGATGAAATGAAATTCTTGAAAAACAACCAAAATACAGTAAACCCACAACAGCTTCTTTTTGGGATCAACCAGGGGGGGACGTATGCAGATCTGCGCAGAAATCATATGCAAGTGATATCTGAAATGGATTTGGACGGCTATGCCATTGGCGGTTTGGCGGTTGGGGAGGAAGCCTCTGTGATGTATGAAATTATTTCGGAAGTGGAACCCTTGATGCCTAAAAATAAAATACGCTATTTGATGGGAGTGGGGACTCCTGGAAACATTTTAGAAGCTGTAAACCGTGGTGTTGACCTATTTGACTGTGTGATGCCAAGCCGCAATGCACGCCATGGACATTTGTTTACATGGCAGGGAATCATCAATTTGAACAATGCAAAATATGCAAATGATTCAGACCCAATAGAGCCAGGGTGCGGATGTCCGGCCTGTAGACGCTATTCGCGTGCCTTCATACGGCACTTGCTCAAGCAAAAAGAGATGTTGGGTATGCGTTTGGCTGTTTTGCATAACCTGTACTTTTACAACAACCTTCTAAAAGAAATTCGTGATTCACTAGACGATAATACGTTTAATGCGTTTTACAAAAAGTATATTTTAGTTTTAGCCACCCGTATATAACAACGGTTTTAACAATCTTGAAATAATTTACTTGCATATTTGGATAAAATTGGCTATAATAAATAAGAATATATTGCTTCAAGAGAGGAGAGACAATCGGAAATGTTAGCAGGTTTTGAACAGTATAGCATGATTATCATGCTGGTTTTATTCGGTGGATTGATGTATTTTATGATTATTCGTCCCCAGAAAAAACGTGAGAAAAAACAACAAGATCTAAGAAATTCCATTGAAGTGGGCGATGAAGTTACCACCATTGGTGGGATTGTTGGACGTGTGGTGAGTGTAAAAGAAGACACTTTTGTTTTAGAAACTGCCGGAGATCGATCCAGAATGCGTTTTCGTCGGTGGGCCATCCAAGATGTTGTGAAACTCAATTTGGATAGCGACAGTGAAACAACACAGGATATCGATAAGAAAGATTCTGGCGATATTTCAAAGCCCGAATAAAAAAGGAGTGAATGAGATGCAACACATTAAAACCATCAATCAGGCAAACTTAAAAGAGAGCGCTTGCAAAGGCGGTTGTGGTGAATGTCAAACCTCTTGCCAGTCTGCTTGCAAAACATCTTGCACGGTAGCAAATCAAAAATGCGAGCAAATCAAAAAGTAATTCTCTTAATTATTTAGAACCAAACCATTTGCAAGAGGTGATACTCTCACCTCTTGCTTCTTATTTGTATATGTTTAAAAGGAGCAGGAATGATACACTCTTTCGAAAAACTTGGAAACTATTATGTGATTGATGTTGGAAGTGGGTCCATTCACCAGTTGGATAAGCTAGCGTATGATCTCATCAACCAGGTGGACGAGGACACGTTGCGATGTGGAAAATTTGATGGAAAAATTTGCAGCGCATTACCAAATCACAAAAAAGATGAATTAGAACAAGCTTTTTTTGAATTACATGATTTAATTATGCAAAACATGCTTTATTCTGAAGATGATTACACTGAGTTTTCGACGAAACTTGGCTCTTCAGTCATTAAAGCCATGTGTTTGCATGTTGCACACGATTGTAATTTACGATGCGCTTACTGTTTTGCATCTACTGGAGATTTTGGTGGTTATCGAAAATTAATGTCTTTGGACACCGCGAAAAAAGCGATTGATTTGCTTATTTCACTAAGTGGCACACGGCATAATTTGGAAGTGGATTTTTTTGGTGGGGAACCACTTATGAATTTTGATGTTGTCAAGGATACTGTATCTTATGCACGCAGTTTAGAAAAAAAACACAACAAAAATTTTAGGTTCACCATCACATCCAATGGCCTACTTTTAAATGACGATAATATTGACTACATTAATAAAGAAATGAGCAATGTGGTTTTATCTTTAGATGGGCGTCCAGATGTGAATGATGCAATGAGGCCCACTGTTTCACAAACAGGTTCTTATGAGGTGATTGTGCCTAAAATACAAAAGTTGGTACAAAAACGCAATGGGAAGGAATATTATGTGCGTGGAACTTACACACGTAACAACCTAGATTTTCAAAAGGATATAGAGCACCTATATGAACTGGGTTTTGAGCAAATTTCTGTAGAGCCTGTGGTGGGCCCAGAAACAGATGCCTACAGTATCCGTGCTTGTGATTTTGAAGCCATAGCTCAAAGCTATAAACTGCTGCTTCAAAAAATGATTGCCAATTTGCCCCAAATCCCTTTTCAATTTTTTCATTTCCTTTTAGATTTAGACAATGGCCCTTGTGCCATTAAACGTATTAAGGGCTGTGGCTGTGGAAATGAATATCTTGCTGTTACACCAGAAGGGGATCTTTACCCGTGTCATCAATTTGTAGGGCAAGATGAATTTAAAATGGGGAGTGTAGAGCATGGTATAACGGCAATACACTTGCAAGAACAGTTTGCAAAGGCACATCTTTTAAATAAAGAAGAATGTCAAAATTGTTGGGCAAAATTTCATTGCAGTGGCGGTTGCAACGCAAACAACTTTAGTTTTAATCATGATATATTAAGCCCACATACACTTTCTTGTGAATTAGAAAAAGAGCGATTGGAATGTGCCATTGTATGGGCGGCAGAAAAATCAAAATTCAATTAGAATATCATAAATACGTGAAAAATACATGTCAAGCAATAAAGCTTGACATGTATTTTTCACGCATTATCGTATATTAAATAAAATCAAATTTGTTTGCAAGAATGACCTGTTTTACTTAGGTTTTCCATATTTTTCCACTTTTTCCACAGGGTTATCAACATGTTTGTTAGGGCTCATTTCCGTATTTTCCGCCTGAAAAAGAGAAAGCGGTGAAGCTTGTGAAGCTTCTTTTAATTGTGCAGATTCTAGGTGAGTATATATTTGGGTGGTGTTAAGAGCTGAATGACCTAAAATTTCTTTAAGAGCTAGCATATCTACTTTCCCATATTGGTGCATCAAAGTTGCTGCAGTATGTCGTAGTTTGTGGGCAGAATATCCTTTTCCACCTAGGCCAGCGGTTGAAAGACTGCGGCCAACCAACTGTTGTACACGCCTTGCAGAAAGACGTTTTCCGGTGGTTTTGGAAATAAAAAGAGCTTGCTTATCTTTCCGTTTATCCGTCATTTGATTAAGCGTATCAATAAGATTTTGGGTGGCTTGCAGACAGGCCGCATTTAAATATACAGTTCTCTCTTTATTGCCTTTTCCTACAATACGAAGTGTGTCGTTTTTTATATCATTAATATTGATGGAAACAAGCTCTGAAAGACGCATTCCACAATTTAAAAACAATGCCAATATGCAATAATCTCGCTCCCAAAATTTGCTTTCAATATTTTCTAAAAGCTCTTTGCTTTCATGTAAACTCAAGTATTTGGGTAAGCTTTTCTTAAGCTTTGGCATCTCTAAGTCTTGCGCTGGATTAGAGGCCAATTTACCTGTTTTATTGCATAAATAGTGAAAAAAACTTTTTATTGCTGATAATTTTCTTGCTCTTGATGTGGCAGAATTATTTCGTTCTCTTGTTAAAAAATAGGCAAACTCATACAAATCTTCTTTGCTTACAGTGCTTAATAACGGCAAATCCACTGTATGAATTTTAATTTCCTGAAAAGGGATTTGTGAAGGTATAAGATTGCGACGCAATAATAAAAAACGTAAAAAGCTACGAATATCAATATAATAAGCATTCACGGTACGTACAGATAATCCTTTAATCGATTCCGAATAATTCAAAAAATCATTTAGTACTTCAGGGCAATCTGGATATAGTCCACAGCTTTTTTGGCCGGGTTTAATATAGGTGCTCATATTTGCAATCCTTATACAATAGATATTTTATTTTAATGCTACTATACATTATATTATATAGGATATTGGACAATTGGTAAATAATACAATTTTTAGGTATATATGCTCCCCTTTATTTCGCTAAATATTCATTTAGCGAAATAAAGGATGTGTTTTGTTTTTGGTGTTTTACTATTATATTATTTTTTCATATATTAAAGTTTAGTATTTACCTTCTGCCCTGATTGTCAATCGTCAAATAAACATATTGTGTTTTTATTTTTATTTTGATATAATAAATTGAAATGTTGACAAAAATGCTTACACACCGTGTAAAGCTCTTTATTAAAAGGAGTGCAAGGCGAATTATTTTAAATTAGAGCCGATTTTCCTTGCAAATAATTACATGAAAACTCTCCATGTGCTCGTTTCACTTTAATAAATCCCATGAAAAAAAAGATTCTCATTGTCAGTCAACATTTTTGGCCTGAGGACTTTCGTATCAATGATATTGCTGAAGGTTTTATCTCAGAAGGTGTAGAAGTGGATGTGCTTTGTGGCATCCCCAATTACCCCAAAGGGTTTTTTTTTGAAGGGTATTCCATGTTCAAAAACCGCAAGCAAATACATAATGGCGCAAAAATTTATAGGGCTTATGAAATACCAAGAGGCAAAAGATCTGTAGGTATTTTTTTAAACTATGTTTCTTTCCCATTTTTTGCTTCATTTACGATGTTGCGCCTTTTACGCAATCACTATGATGCGGTTTTTTGTTATGAAACCTCACCTGTACTGATGATTTTCCCTGCAATATTATTTTCGAAAATTCGAAAATTGCCACTCACCACCTATGTTCTTGATCTTTGGCCTGAAAACCTTTATTCAGTGTTGCCTATCCAAAATCAATTTTTAAAAAAAGTGGCTGCCGGTGTTTCTGCTTGGCATTATCGCAAAGGTGGTAGGCTGATGGCGATGTCGGTGCCGCAAAGACAAAGGCTTTTGGAAGTTACCGGAAAAGAAGCGAGTGATATTGCCATTTTCCCACAATATTGTGAAGATTTTTATGCTGAGAATAGTTTTCCGAAAGAAACGGTGGGTAAAGTTTTTAATGTGATGTTTGCGGGGAATTTTAGCCCTGCACAGGGGCTTGATACGCTGATAGATGCTGCCATCATCCTGAAAAATGAAAACGTTACCGGTGTTTGTTTTTCTATGTATGGCGAAGGCATGAGCCACAAAGAATTTTGCGATCGCATAAAAGCCTGTGGAGTTGAGCGATTTTTTTTAATGTATGGACGAGTTTTTCCTGAGGAAGTGGTCGAGGCTTCTAAAGATGCGGATGCGCTTTTTATTTCTTTATGTGGTAGCGAGATGCTTGATATGACCATTCCTGCAAAAATTTCTTCTTGCATGGCTATGTGTAGGCCATTGCTTTGCTGCCTTTCCGGTGCAGGTGCAAAAGCAGTTAGTGATGCACAATGTGCCCTTGTTTCAAAACCGGAAGACGCAAAGGCGCTTGCTGAAAACATCAAAAAAATGCACACTTTTACGCAAAATGAACGCATTGAGATGTCCCAAAATGCCAAAAACTACTACAATGTACATTTCAGCAAAAAAGTGCTTTTACCGCAAATGATACGTTATATACTTGGAGTATGAAAATTTGAAAATTATTGTAATTATTCCATGCTACAACGAACAAGACAATATCGTTTCTGTGGTTCAACGATTGAAAGAAGAAAACCCTACAGTTGATTATATTGTTGTGAATGATTGTTCCACAGATAATAGTGAAAAAGTCATGCGTGAAAATGCCATAAAGTACATTTCAAACCCGTATAATCTTGGTATTGGTGGCACGGTACAGTGTGGATATCGCTATGCAGTGGCTAAAGATTATGACATTGCAGTGCAAATGGATGGTGATGGGCAGCATAGTCCTTGTTTTTTGCGCACGGTAACAGCCGATATAGAATCTGGAAAAGCAGATATGTGTATCGGAAGCCGCTTTTTAACAAGGGAGGGTTTTCAGTCCTCGTTTGCTCGCAGAATGGGCATTTCGCTCATCAGCACCACAATTAAAATATTAACAGGGAAACGAATTAAAGATACAACCAGTGGATACAGAGCCACTGGAAAAAAAATGACAGCCTTTTTTGCGAATGAATATGCGCAAGATTTCCCCGAACCAGAGGCGATACTCAGCAGCTTGAAATGTGGTTTTACCGTAACAGAAGTACCAGTTATTATGGAAGAACGTGGCGGTGGGGTATCAAGCATCAACACAGTAAAATCGGTTTACTATATGATTAAAGTATTATTATCGCTTGTTGTAAGCTGGCTGAAATATTAAAGGAAAATCATGAATAGTATTTTTGAAAGCACAATTTTGCAATGTTTGCTTATTTTTGGGGCAATTATTTATCTTATTATTATTTTTGCGGTGCTTAAAAACGGGAAATTAGCCGTAAAGTATGCAATTATTTGGATTATTTCTGGAATTTTATTGCTTTTACTTGCCGTGTTCCCCTACCCGCTTTTGGTGCTAAGCAATATTCTTAATATTGTAAATCCATCCATATTGGTCTACTTGCTTGTGTTTGTTTGTCTCATTTTCAATACACTGGCCCTTTCGGTAATTGTTTCTGGTTTTTCTCGCAGGATCACAAGGCTTATTCAAACCATTGCAATTCTTGAAAAAAGAGTGCGAGAGCTTGAAAAAGAAAATGATAATGAACCATAAAAAGTTTATTTAAACTGAAAACACCCTGCGAAGGGTGTTTTTTTAAATCATTATAGATGTGATATTGCTTGTTGTAGTGTTGACACTCCAAGGATTTGCATCGGTGCAAAGCCATCTTTTGATAATTTTCGCAGATTATGAGACGGGATAATGGCTTTTGTAAACCCAATACGCTGCGCCTCTCTTAAACGAAGCTCTAAATTAGCAATGCTACGCACCTCTCCGCCAAGCCCAACTTCTCCCAGTGCCAACATATCGTCGTCTAAAGGTTTATCTAGCAAGCTTGATACAATGGCAAGGCAAACGCTTAAATCGCTGGCGGTTTCATCAATTTCAAGCCCCCCTACCACATTAAGGTAAATGTCCAAATTTCCCATCAAGAACCCTGCTCTTTTTTCTAAAACAGCCAAAAGCAGATTGGTTCGTGCCAGTTCAACACCCGAGGTTGCCCTGCGGGGTGTACCAAAGCTTGTTTTGGTGGCAATGGCTTGTATTTCTGTCAACAATGGGCGTGAGCCTTCCATAAGGCAGGTAACACAATTTCCGCTAACGCCTAAAGAACGCCCGGCCAAAAGCATTTCAGATGGGTTTTCAATAGCCTCAAGTCCTTTTCCCGTCATGTCAAACAACCCTATTTCATTGGTGGAACCATAACGGTTTTTCACAGCTCTTAAAATGCGATAAGGGTTTCCTCTCTCGCCTTCAAAATAAAGTACGGTATCTACAATATGTTCAAGTACTTTGGGGCCTGCTATGGCACCGTCTTTGTTTACATGCCCCACAATAAACACCGGAACCTCTTTGCGTTTTGCCACCGACAAAAGACGCGCTGTGCACTCTTTTACCTGAGACACGCTGCCGGCTGACCCCGATAGATCTGGCGTATACATGGTTTGAATGGAATCAATCACTACAAACCCAAATTCGGACTGTTCTATATAACTGGTGATTTCATCAATGTTGGCCTCTGCAGCTACCGAAATCCCTTCTTCTTGCACTTCAAGACGTTGTGCACGCAATTTAATCTGCCGCACAGACTCTTCCCCGCTAATATAAAGAACAGGTGTTTGTGCTGATACCGCACCGCAAATTTGCAAAAGCATTGTGGATTTACCAGCGCCGGGCTCGCCACCCAACAAAACCACACTACCCAAAACAATACCGCCACCCAAAACGCGGTTCATCTCTCGAATATTGGTTGAAAGGCGACTTTGCTCTTCGTTTGTGTCCACTTCGCTTAGTGTTTGTAATTGGCTAGATAAAGCCAGTGGTGTAAGGTGACGATTTAGGCTGTTTTTTCCTTTTTTTTCCTCCCGAACCACATCTTCTACGATGGAGTTCCAGCTTCCACAGGCAGAGCACTTACCCATCCAACGGGGCGATACTTCCCCGCAGTTTGTGCATAGATAAACTGTCTTCAATTTTTCTTTCAAAACAATTCCTCCTACACATAAATTCATATAAAGAAAAAAACTTACAAACCATATTGTTTGTAAGCTTTGGAGGTGCCGGGCAGATTTGAACTGCCGAATGGAGGTTTTGCAGACCTCTGCCT
>CAYJJK010000071.1:0-3899 GCA_964370445.1 uncultured Oscillospiraceae bacterium
GTAAAAGATGCTCGGCATGCACAAAGTAATCATAAACAGAGGAGGGTGGCATCTCTATTTTTGTGGTAGTGCTCAGCAAAATTTTATCCATTGGTGCTGTTTTGCTAAGCAAATGAAGCAAGGAGGTTTTTCCACCACTGCCAATCAGTGCAACACAATCACCCTTAGAAAGTTGCAATGTTTGTGCTATTCCTTCCATGGTAAATACTCCGTTTTCATTTCAGTGCGCCTAAACAAATACACCTGTTCAAAGGGTACTTGATTTTCATTAAGCAACAAACAGGCATCCTCTTTTTTTTCTACATCTAAACGCAGGCAAAGCCCACAACCGGCACCTAAAGTGTCTGGTTTTGCCATAACTCTCACAGAAAAATGGCTGCCGACCAAGCATGATTCAGCAGAAATGGCCGCATGTGTGGAGTTAAATGTAAATAAACATTCGTCTTTTTTTATCATAGATTCACTAAAGTTTTTGCTGATGCCATGGTGCTTGCAATAGCATACATATTGCTTACTGTGCCTACGGCCAATTTGTCTTTTATTTGATAGTAATCTAAACAGGCCCCACAAACAGCAATTTGAACTCCCTTTTCTTCTAAAGTACATAAATCTTGTAAACTCGCGGCATCTTGCACGGCTAGTTGAACACCGCTGTTAAACAACAAGAGGTAGGTGGGCAAAGCGTCTAGCTCGGTTAGGGAAAACAGATAGCTTTTCATCAACATACCCCCAAGCGTTTCATCTCCGCGCCCCATACTGTTGCTGCCAATGGCAACCACGAAGTTGTCTGTGTTCTTTTCTATTTGCACAGGTTCTTTTGGCGTGGTTAACGTGATGCAGCGCACTTCGTTTTCTTGGTTTTCGCAGTGAAAGGTACAGTTATATTTTGTGGCAAGTCTCCACAAATTTTGCTTTGCTACCTCATTGTCTACCAGTACTTGAATTTGTTCTCCGGGCGGTGTGCTATTTAAGGCTTTTTTACTCTCCACTACGGGTTTGGGGCACGCTTTTCCCCTCATATCCAAAATTTGCATATTGCATTCCTCGCTTGTAATTTGCATTTGGTTCATGGTATAGTATATCAAATTATGAAGGTTTCATAAAATTGATATTTTCTATCTGAACATCGCGAGATATAGAAAATTTCAATACCACATATTTTTTGTAATACATAAAATTTTACATAGAAATGAGCGAAAATATGATTTATTTTGACAACGCAGCCACCACTTTACAAAAACCACAAAGTGTGGTGCAAGCGGTGACAACGGCCATGAGCAATTTTGGAAACGCCTCACGTGCATCTCATAAAGCCGCTTTACAAACGGCACGTAGTCTATATCTAACGCGAGAAACCTTGGCTAAGTTTTTTGGTTGTTTTGATGCAAAAGCCGTGATATTTACAAAAAATGCTACAGAAGCGCTTAATATTGCCATTCAGTCCATTGAAGGTCCACTTGTAAGCAGTGAGGCCGAGCACAACTCTGTGCTGCGTCCGGTGTTGGCATGCCCAAAAACTGTGCTTGTTCAAGCCGATGAAAAAGGGAATTATAGCCAAGAAAAATTGTTTGACAGTTGCAAAAATGGAGCTAAGGCAGTTGTGTTGGCACATGCGTCTAATATGACAGGCAATGTTGTGGATATCAGTGCCATTGGCCATTTTTGCCGCCAAAATGGGCTGGTTTTTATTGTGGACGCAGCACAAACTGCAGGGCTTTTGCCGCTGGATATGCAGGCCATGTGTATTGATGCCCTGTGCTTTACAGGACATAAATCTTTATATGGTCCTCAGGGAACTGGCGGGCTGTGTCTTAGCGAATATTTTTTGCCAAAACCGCTTATGAGGGGGGGGAGCGGTAGCCACTCTTTTAGCCCTCATCAACCCGATGAACTGCCAGATAGATTAGAAGCCGGAACCTTAAATGGACATGGTATTGCAGGGCTATTGGCCGGGGTGCAATATGTGAAAGAACAAGGCAAGGCAATACATCAAAAAAGTGATGAATTGGCACGCCTATTTTACAGCAAAACCAAGGAAATACCCGGCGTTGTATTTTATGGGGACATGGAAGCGGCCCTGCGCACACCTGTTGTAAGCCTGAATTTAGAAGGCTATTCCTCTGCAGAGCTTACAGCTATTTTAGATGAAGATTATGACATTGCAACACGCGGGGGAGTTCATTGTGCCCCTTTATTGCATCGTTGTTTTGGCACAGAAAAAAGGGGAGCAGTTCGCTTTTCGTTTTCTCATTACAATACAGTAGATGAAGTGGAATTTGCAGTAGAGGCACTGAGAAAACTGGTGAGATAAAGTTTTATGTAAAAGAATAGCATTTGTTTATTTATGAAACACTGTTTTCTAAGGCAGTGTTTCATTTTTTGGAGAAATAATGTGTGGTTCAAATGGATGCATCAATTTCCAATTTTTTCATGCGAATAAATTCGCGCCGCACTAAGTAGAATGCCAAAATGGCCGATGCTATATCAGCCACAGGGCCAGCAAGCATCACACCGTCGACCCCTAAGAATATGGGAAATAAAACGATAAAGGGAACTAAAAATATAATCTGTCGAGACAATGCCAATAAAGCGCCAATTTTGGATTTACCAATGGAAACCAAAAAACCTGAGGTGACAGGTTGCATGCCAATTAAAAAATAAAACATCATAAAAATGCGTAAATATCGTGTGGCAAATTGATAATAGGCTGCGTTACCGCTACCAAACAGAGAGATGATTTGTTGAGGAAACAGCTGGAAGAAGCCAAAACCCAAAAATGCCACAACGCTTGCTGCTATCAAGGCGTTTTTATATGTTTTACGCACTCTGTTGTATTGTTTTGCACCGTAATTGAAACCTACTATGGGTTGGTTTCCCTGTGATATGCCAATAATTGCCGATAAAAAAATAAAATTAACTTTTGATATCACCCCAACAGCCGCAAGAGGAATAGAGGATCCAAAAACAGAGGAGGCACCGTAGTAGGTGAGGGTATTGTTCATGACGATTTGTGAAACCGTGATGGACATTTGGTTTACACAAGAGGCAAGCCCTAAAGAGGATATGCGTGCCAATACCTGAAAATTCGGTAAAAAATCTGTTTTTTGAAATTGAACAGAACGAAAGCGAAACAAATATAAAAAGCACAAAACACCGGCTATGGATTGGCCTATTACCGTGGCAACTGCAGCACCGGCAATGCCCATATCCAGCCCAAAAATAAAAATCGGATCTAGTACTGTGTTTACAATGGCACCGATTAAAACACAAAACATTGAATGTTTTGGGCTTCCATCAGCACGAATAAGATGGGTGAAACCTGTAGAGAACATAAAAAAGGGGATTCCATAGGCTGTGATGCCGGTGTAGGTGATGGCATAGGGCAAAACCTCGGGCGCAGCCCCAAACATGCGGAGCAAGGTTTCTAAATGCAATAAAACCAGAAATGTTAAAACAAACCCAAAAATCACCATAAATACAGCGGCGCCTGCCGCAATCTTTGTGGCTTTAGTATTTTCTTGTTTACCAAGTGCCAAACTAAACCCGGCGGCACCTCCGATGCCCAGCAGCAATGATAGGGAAACCGTGATGGTGACCAATGGAAATGATACATTGGTGGCAGCATTTTCTACTTTTTCAGAACCCAAAGGGTTGTGAAGCTGCATGTCTTTGGTGTGCATTTAAGTCAAAATCCCACTGTTTCAAAAGATGTGCAAACGTCAACAATGATGCAAATCAAGGTGATTTTGGCAGTTGTTGAAAACAAGCGGGCTGGGTAGTTTCATTATGGTTTTGTAGCTGTAATAAATCGTCATCATCGTCATCATCGTCTGCGTCAGCCTGTAGTTCTACAACACAAGGGCAAGGTTTTTGTGGTGGAGAAGGTGGTGTGTCGCAAA
>CAYJJK010000071.1:3909-13333 GCA_964370445.1 uncultured Oscillospiraceae bacterium
AATAATTCCTCTAATTGTGATTCGTCTATCTCCAAAAGCCAATAGCGCATGGCTGTTACGATGCTTGCGGCGGCCAAATCTTCGGCAAGAGATATCACCTCATCAAAGCTTAGGTGCATTTCTTGCAAAGAGTAAGGGTTTTTCCATTTTTCCGGTAATGCGGGCAACACAGGCCCAGGTTGCATACGCGACACAATGTTAAGAGCCCGATTTTTTCCACATAAAAGTGGAAGCAATACCTTGGCGCAGGCCTTACGCACACCACGGGGGGAAATCATCTGCTTTCTCAAACGATAATTCTCATGAAAAGCATCTGCAAAGTGGACACTGGGAACATCGATGTTGTAAGTGGTCAAAACCGCATCATGCAAAAGCTTACTCACCTGACCTAGGTCCTCGTTAAGCAGTATTGGCGTGGCTGCATACAGTGGCACTGTGCGGATACGGTAGTTTTGATAGAACAATAAAGAATCTAGCGAGGCCTCAAAAGATAGGCGCCCACCTTTTCCTTTAAACAGGCCCATATCGCCCATGGCAGAAATATAGGGGTTGAGGGCGCAATCGGTGGTGTGATGTGTTAAAAACCCAAGGGTATAACTTTGTTGCTGTGGGGTTATCGATAGTTTTAACAAATTTTTAAGGAAAAGGCCGGTGTTTTCTTTATGGATGCGATCCGATAAAGTAGCAAGATCCGGCTTTGATTTGTGATTTAGCAGGCCGAAAAAATCAAATACATTGGTTGCGTTGGCCCCGGCCAAATAACAGGGGAAACTAGCCACAGATTGATGGGCACGAAGCAAGGCGTGAAAGGCAATGTGTGCATGGGTGTAGCTATCCGGCATAAAGGGCTCCTCCTCTACTGATCTTCCTAAAATATAATCATACCAGATGAGTAATAACAATTCAAATTTTATATGGTAAAGCAAAAAAAACAGCCCCGGAAAACCGGAGCTGTCAGTGTGTTAAACTTAGGCAGCCATGCTGGAATCAGCCATGCTGGAATCAGCCATGCTGGAATCAGCCATGCTGGAGTCAGCCATGCTGGAATCGGCCATGCTAGAAGCAGCAGCGCTGGAGTCAGCCATGCTGGAATCAGCAGTGCTGGAACAAGCGGCAAAAGAAATTGCCATAACAGCGGATAAAGAAAGGATTGTAAGTAATTTTTTCATGTTTATAAACTCCTCTAATCTGTACTTTAACAATTTTTGTAAAAGTAGGTTTTATTTGATTCTCCCAATATGCTTTTGTAAATTTCGAGTAAAGCAAATAGAGAACAAGACAGAGTATAACATGAAAAACTAGACATTTCAACAAAAATTAGATTACAAATTTAGGAGATTTGCCGAACAAAATGACCGCGTTGGATGTAGATTGATATTATTTTGCATAAAATCGAATATTATGTTGTTACAAAATTGTCATTCATTGGGTAGCCTGGGCAGCATAATCCTCAAAGCCAATGTTGATATCCACTTCGCCGGGGATACCATCTATTTGCCCTTGTGCTGTATATTGCCAAACACTGAATTCATAGGGGAAATAAGGTTTTGAGCGGTATTGTGCAAACCAAATATCATAATCTTGCAGCCTAGAAAGTTCCATTCTACCCAAAAGGAAGCCAACATTTCCATAAATCATCGGGGTATAGCCACGCTCTCGCACACGCTCGCAAAAGGCAATGGCAATGTCGGTAATTTGCGAGGCGGTAAGAGTTTCGGTTCGATAAGTACTACCGGCAATTTCCTCCATATCAAAAACAATAGGGTATTGAATGGGGTAGCCTTCAGCCGCATCAATGGCAAAATCAGCTTCCTCCACAGCTTCTTGTGTGGTTATGGCCTGCGAAAAGAAATAAAGCCCAATGGGAATGCCGGCCTCGGTAACATCGGGCAAATAGGTGCTTAGCATTTCATCTTCCACAATAGCACCGGATTCATAACCACGGTATCCGGCACGTAAAAAGGCAAATTGTACACCTTGTTCTTTTACTTTTTGCCAGTCAATCTCTCCTTGGTATCTAGAAACGTCAATGCCAACTAAGCCTTGCACACCGTTTGGGTCTGCATAGCGCAAAATACCGTCTTCACCAGTGGTTAAAAAATCCCAGTTGTATGAATGTTGTGCAAGGGAGTTGTCTACCTCTGCATAATAATATTGCCCCTGTGTACTATATACAATTTGATTTGGAAACAGTTCTTGCAAAAAGTAGGTGCTTACACCATGTTGTTGTGCCAACAGTTTCATTTGTTCTATAAAAGCATTTAAATCGGTTGAGTCGGCACCAGCCTCCTCGCTTGCTGTTTGCGGTAAAGCTACCTCAGTTTCAGCATTTTGAGGTTGCTTTGCTTGCGAGAGCAAGACAAGTGATAGAATGAGCACAATAATTAAGATGATATTGATGATCAGAACAATGATGTTGAGTTTAGAAATATTTTTCATGTTAACCTCTGGTTTTATCTGATCCTATGTGTTTCACGGCTACATTTTTGCATGTCTGTTTTAATCGTGCCGTATGGCTTCCAGTGAAGAAATTTTCATGGCGCGGTTGGCTGGGGCAAAACCAGAAAGTAAACCAACACCGGTGGCAAAACCAAGGGCAAGAAACACAAGCCACGGCTCTATGATAGAAAGCTTCATGCCAGAGGCACCAAAACTACTGTCGAAACCAAACATGGAGCCGATGTCGATGTTGGCTGTGATGCCCAGTGCCGACAAAATGAGTGGCAAATAGTTTAGCACAGCGCTGATGAGAAAACTGACAATAACCCCTATAATACCTCCAACAAAGCCAATGGTGCCAGATTCGATTAAGAACATGGTTCGGATATAGGAAAGCTTGCATCCCAGTACTTTCATTACCCCGATTTCCCGTGTTCGTTCATAGATAGCCATGGTCATGGTGTTGGCAATATTTAAAGCTGCCACAAATAATGAGACTGCAGCAAGGCCTCCTAACATCAGCTGGGTTTGCATGACTTGGCCCTGCAACCGTTCACGCTCTTGGCTCATCGAAGAGATCTGGAAGCCGAGGTCTGAAATGGCTTTTTCCACCTCTGGCATATTATCCACATCATCTACTTTCACACTTACCGAGTCATAACTGCCGGCCGGTGTGCTGGTGCCATATATGGAAACACCCGAAGTGCCGGGTCTTTCGCCACTGAGCCTGTAATAATCTTGTTCCAACTTCCGAACCGAGGACACCGGAAGCACAATACCATTGTCCATAAGAAAGTCTGATGTATAATCCAGTACCCCCACAACCGAAAGGGTGTATTCCTCATATTGTGCTTCCCCTGTCACAGAATCTGTGCCATATTGCATGCGGAACGTAATCGGGGTGTTCATTAAATCCACAAAGAAATCATCAGGGTTTAAAAGCACACCGTTTTCGTCATATTGTGGCGCATTTGTAGGGGTTGCATTGGGGCCGCTTTCCTCGTAAGGTGGATAGTCTGCAAAACGATATCGGTTTGGGTTGTTTTCACTTTTGCTGGAGTCAAAAAAGGAAAAAAACATATCGCTACCCACCACCACCTCAATAGTGGTACTGTTGCTTCTGGCCTCCTGTGGATAGCGTCCGGTTATCAAGGTGTATTCCATAGGCTCCATGGCCTCGGGCTCCACACCCAAAAAACTGGTATACATCGTTTGATATCGGTTTGAGTTGCCGGCCACTAAAGTTCCATTCAAAACGCTTGATGAATATTTTGGGGTGGCGGCAATCACATGTTCCATCCCGGAAAATTGAGTGACCATGGCATCGTCCAAAGCCGGTGTTTCTGCCGATTGGTTGGAGCCAAGGCGCACGTCAATCACACGCAAATCACCCCAAGCGGCAATCATTTCTTCGTTTGCGGCACTTACCGCGATGCCCAAAGATACCATCACTACAATAGCACAAACACCCACTACCACACCTATAACGGTGAGCACAGTGCGCCCTAGGCGGCGGCGTAAATTGTCTGTGCTAAAACGCAGAAGATCAGAGATCCTCATCGTCGTCATCCTCCAGCTCTGCCTCTTTTGCTTTTTGGCGTTTCTTTTTCAAAACTACGGCCACCACAATGCCTGCACCGCCAAGAATTGCCACCACCAGTAGGATTATCAAAAAAGCAGGAGGGCCTGTTGTTTCTTCTTCAACTGGAAAATCGTAAACAAAACTGTCATCCATCATGGCTTCGCCCACTTCTATGCCAAAAGGTTCGCGTATCTCGTTCACTTCACCGCGGGCATTTTCATAACTGATGACAATGGTAGCATCATAGGTTCCGGGGCTGTCTGCTAAAACAGTGATATCTACGCCGTTTTTTGCGCCTGGCTGGAAATTGCCTACGTATATTTGGCCTTCTTCAGAGTATACGCCTTCACTTTCTAAATTAACCACAACATTGGATACAATGCTTTTGCCCATATTTACAAGCTCAATAGACATGTAGCCAGATCCATCTCCGGGGCCCGCTGTAATATAATCCGGTGGAGTGAAGTTGTTGACGACAAAACGGTCGGGTTGCATCACGGGGATGCTGATATCCACCGCAGTGGTCACCTGCTCACCGGTTAAGGCTGAAACACCGGCCACATTGATGGTTACTTTATAGCTTCCATCTTCGGCATTTGCAGCAGCTTTTAAATTAAATTCAAGGGGTATGTTTTGGTTTGGGGCAGCGGTGCCAAAATAAATGGTAGAGGAGCCGGAAGATAGAGAAAAATTTTGGTCGGGCACAATGGTAGCGCTTACATTCTCAATATTGTTTGATCCATTGGTAGACAGCATAGTGAGTGTTAAATTGAAATCGTCACCTGCCATGATGGCTTCCTCGCCGTAGCTGGCATCTTTTAAAGCAAATGCTGTGCCACGTACCACTTGGCTGCTGCTGGAAATAGGCTCGCTGCTGGAAGAATCCGGTGTTGGCACACAGTTGTTCAAAGTGATGGTGATGCTTTGCAAGGGGGCATAATCGCCCACGGGACCTTCATAATAAACATCCGCTTGAAAAGTATTTCCTACGCCAGAATAAACCATGTCAAAATCTAAGATATAATCATAACCACCGCCGCCTTCACCCACTTGAAGTCCATTTCGTCCCATCGAAACAGCAGAAGGGTTTGTGGGTGTGAAAGAAGAGGTATTCATTTTTCCACGGGGCAAAATTTCCAAATTCATCGGGTTGTTTTCTGGTATGATGCGAGAATCGTGCAAGCGCAGTTCTAATGAAAAGACCATGCCCGGTGTAATCTGTGTAACAATTTGTCCATTCACATGTGTAACATATGAAGTGATCGACAATTCGCCCCCATTGCTGATGGGTGTTTGTGATGAACTGGAAGTAGATATGCTTGAGCTGGAAATACTGGAAGAGGCATTTGCAGTAAGTGAAAACACCATGCACCCCAGTATAAATCCCACCAAAACCAAAATGGCAACCACAGAAGAGATGAGATTCTTTTTGTGTTGACTTACGAACATTTTTTGTTCCCCCTGACTTGTTTGTTTCATAAAATATCAATTCGTTTGCGAACTGTTTTCACCAAATAAAACCTTACGATTGTTGGTTTTTGTCACATCATCAAGCACATCATTTTTGGTTACGATGCCGTCATTTAAGGTGATGATTCGATCACCAATATTAGAAAGTTCCCTCTCATGTGTTACCATCACAAAGGTGATGTTGTAATCTCGAGAGCGCTCTATCATGGTTCTCAGCACTTGTATTGTTGTGCGCGAATCCAAGTTACCTGTGGGCTCGTCTGCAAAAATTACTTTGGGTTTGCCGGCAAAAGCACGTGCAATGCCTACACGCTGTTGCTGGCCACCGCTCATTTCAGACGGTTTGTGGGTAAGGCGTTTAGAAAGCCCCATTTCTGTTAGTTCTTTTATGGCGCGTTTTTCCCTTTTTTCTTTTGATACCCCTGAAAACATGAGTGGCATGGCAACATTCTCAATGGCGGTTAATTGAGGTAAGAGATTATAGCTTTGAAAAATAAACCCAAGGTTTTGCTGACGAAAGCTGGCCAGTTGATTTTCATCCATGTGGGAAATTTTCTTCCCGGCAATGGCCACAATGCCTTTGCTTGGTTTTTCAAGGCCGGCAAGCATGTTCAATAAAGTGGATTTTCCGCTACCGGAAGAGCCAATGATACAACACACTTCTCCTGTTTCAATGCTGATGTCCACCCCGTTGAGGGCCCTCACTTTTTCTTCACCAACACGGTAAATTTTTTTCAAATTTTCCGTTCGTATCATAGGTGCCATGTATCATCGCCCCTTGCCAAATGGTTTTTATTCATTGTTTATTGGTCTCCTTCATGTTCATCCATTTTCAAACTTTCTACCTGTGCTAAAAAAACAGTGACGGCCGCGTCACTTGGCATGCGAAAATCTCCCCTGGGAGACAAACTGACAGAGCCAACCTTTGGCCCATCCGGCAGGCAGCTACGTTTAAATTGCTGGCTAAAAAACCGCTTATAAAACACTTCCATCCAAAATAATATTTCTGTTTTATTATACTGGCTTCCAAACGAATGTAAAGCAAAACGTAAAATCTTTTTTGGGGTAAAACCATAACGCAACATATAAAAAAGAAAGAAATCATGCAATTCATAAGGACCCACAATTTGCTCGGTTTGCTGGCTGAGTTCCCCATCTTGTGGAGGAAGAAGCTCTGGGCTGACAGGTGTATCTAAAACATCTTTCAGCACTGCACGAAGCTCTGGTAAGCGATTGGCTTCATGCGCCACCAAAGAGCGCACCAGTGTTTTGGGGATGCCCGCATTCACCCCATACATGCTCATATGATCGCCGTTGTAAGTGGCCCAGCCAAGGGCAAGTTCCGATAAATCCCCGGTGCCCACCACAAGGCCGCCCGCTTGGTTTGCCATATCCATCAGCACCAAGGTGCGCATGCGTGCCTGTGCATTTTCAAATGTGACATCATGTTGTGATTCAAGCTGGCCGATGTCGATGAAATGCCGGCGCACAGAAGGGGTGATATCCACTTCTTTTAGAGTGACGCCAAGCGCTTTGCAAAGTGTTTGTGCGTTGTTTTTAGTGCGGCTTGTTGTGCCAAAACCCGGCATGGTAACAGCTGTAATGTCTGCACTGTTTTTTTGAAGTAAAGCAAAGGCACGCACGGTAACCAGTAAGGCCAAGGTACTGTCTAGTCCTCCAGAAACACCCACAAATGAAGTTTTGATTCCGGTGTGGAAAAGACGTTTATAAAGTCCTTGAGCTTGGATGTTTAAAATGGTTTCACAACGTTCTGCTAGAACATTGCCTGAAGAGGGTACAAATGGTGTTTTGGAAATGGGGCGCAGCACTGCAGTGGATCCTTCTTGCAAATGAAATGAAATATGGCGATACACACCTTTGTTTTGGGGAAAGGTGGTTAGGCGGCAACGCTCTTGTGTTAAAAGTTCCAAGTCGATATCGGCAATCGCTACCTCTTGAGAAAAAGGTTTGGCCTCGCTTAAAATTTGTCCATTTTCGCAAAGCAGATGGTGGGCTGAAAACACCATGTCTCCTGTAGACTCTCCAAACCCGGTGTCTGCATATAAATAGGCACAGCATAGGCGGGCAGATTGGCTTTGCACCAACATTTTACGATACTCTGCCTTGCCAACGGTTTCGTTGCTGGCACTGGGGTTAACAATCAAAGTGGCGCCCGCTTCGGCATGGCGCACAGAGGGAGGAGAGGGAACCCAAAGGTCTTCACAAATTTCAGCCGCAATACGTAGTTGTGGTTGCTCGCTACAGCAAAACAACAAATCGGTGCCAAACGGTACCTCGCCAAAGGAGGGCAAAACCATTGTTTTGCTCAGTTCCTTTCCGGAGGTGAACTGGCGAAGCTCATAAAACTCGTTATAATTTGGAAGATGTGTTTTGGGAACCACACCCAGCACTTTGCCTCCTTGAAGAAAAGCGGCGCAATTGTATAATTTGTCTTCATAACGAAGGGGAAGGCCTACCACCAGTAGCATGGGCAAGTGCGCTGTGTTTTGGCAAACCGTTTGCAGTGCCGCAAGAGCTGCATATAATAGTGGTTTTTGAAAAAACAGATCACCACAGCTGTATCCTGTAAGGCTTAACTCTGGGGTGAGTAAAATTTGCACATTTTGTTTGGCAAATTTCTCGGCTAGTGAAACAATTTTTTCGGCTTGGTGTAAACAATCTGCCACTCGAACAGTGGGGGCTGTTGCCGCAACGCGAATCAGTCCGTCATTCATTCTATTTTCTCCTTTATGTGTCTTGGCAAAAGCAAAACAAAATAGGGCTTAAACGCCTAGTTTAAATAAATAATAAAAGGCTAAGTGCCATCACAGCCATGCCGGCCACAAGGCCGTAAAGCGCCAAATGGTTCTCACCAAATTCTCGGGCTGTTGGCAGCAGTTCATCTAAACTGATGTATACCATAATGCCGGCTACGGCGGCAAATATAAATCCAAACATCGCTTCATTAAGAAATGGGTATAGCAATACATAGCCCACAAGGGCACCGATAGGCTCTGCAAGGCCGGATAAAAAAGAAAGGCGAAATGCTTTCATTTTGCTACCGGTAGCGTAAAAAATAGGTACAGCTACGGCAATGCCTTCCGGTATATTGTGAATTGCAATGGCAACGGCGATGGGGATACCCAAGCTTGGGTCATCAAGGGCCGCTGTAAAGGTGGCAAGTCCCTCTGGAAAGTTGTGAATAGCAATGGCAAGTGCTGTGAAAAGCCCCATGCGCATCAAACTAGACTTGTGCTCTTCACTGTTTCCGTCCATTTCTTCAACTGTATGCATCTCATGGGGGTTTTCGGAAGAGGGCACCAGCCTATCGATTGCAGCAATAATCAAAATACCAAGAAAAAATCCGCCCACAGCGGCAAAAGAACCTAATTTTTCACCAAATATAGCCATAAGCTCATCATTCGCTTTGGCCAAAATTTCCACAAAAGAAACATAGAGCATTACACCGGCCGAAAAACCCAGTGCAACAGAAAGAAAACGTTGATTGGTTTTGTTTGTAAGCAAAGAAAGTGCGCTGCCAATACCGGTGGAAAGGCCTGCAAATAAGGTGAGTGAAAATGCAAACAACAAAGAAGATGTTTCCAAAATAACCTCCTATGGACAGCAAATAACAAACAAGGTTTAAAAGTAATTGACTATCGGGGCAAGCTTTTGTTAAGAAGAGGTTTTTGGTTCTTCACTATCTATAGCAGTACGTTGTGAATAAAGGTCTGCCTCTTCAGTACCTTTATAAATTGTATGTGTGTTTTTTCCTTTTTTCTTTGCAGCATACAGTGCGATATCAGCGTGGTGGTACAGTTCCTCAAATTGTGTGCCATGATATGGTGCAATAGAAATACCAACACTGCAAGAAACTTTGCATTCATGTATCTTATCCCACTTCATGGTGTTTGCGATAATTAGGCACAACAT
>CAYJJK010000072.1:0-3401 GCA_964370445.1 uncultured Oscillospiraceae bacterium
CCCATGATTTTGCCATCGAAAATAACACAAATACGGTCTGATAAGTACATGATTTCCTCAAGTTCGGTTGAAACCAGCAATACAGATTGGCCGGCATCGCGTGCTTTTACAACCTACTTGTGGATAAATTCAATAGAACCAACATCAACGCCGCGTGTGGGATGCATGGCAATGAGCAAGCTAGGCTCTTTATCAAGCTCCCTTGCCACCACCACTTTTTGTTGATTACCGCCGGACAAAGACGAAAATACTGCCTCTGAATCCGCTGGTCGAACGTCATATTCTTTCACAAGTCGATTCGAATAATCGGTAATTTTGTTCCAGTTCATAAAACCGTGTTTGCAATACTCATCTTGCCTGTAGATGTGCATCATCATGTTTTGCTTTATGGACATATCCATAATGACACCAAATCCATGTCTATCCTCTGGAATGTGTCCAACACCAACATCAAGCACTTTTTTGGGCGAAAATTTGCTCACATCCTCACCGCAAATTTTCACAACACCGCCAACCTTTGGCAACAATGCCATGATGCTTTTAATCAGCTCACTTTGGCCGTTTCCATCCACGCCAGCAAGGCCATAAATTTCGCCGCTGCGCACACTGAGAGATAAATTATTTACAGCCATAGTGCCCGTGACACTTTTTACCTGTAAATTTTCAACTGAAAGTACTTCGCTGCCAGCTTCTTTATCTTCTTTATCCACTTGCAACAAAACTTCTTTTCCAACCATCAATTTGGCTAATTGATGCTTGTCAGTGTCGGCAGTTTGCACCGTGCCCACTACTTGGCCATTGCGTAGCACTGTAACGCGGTTGCTAATACGCATTACCTCATTAAGCTTATGGCTAATGAAGATAACCGATTTTCCGGATTTAATGAGCTGGTCAACAACCAAAAACAATTCTTCGGTTTCCTGTGGCGTCAATACAGCGGTCGGCTCATCCAGCACCAATAAATTACATTCTTTATACAATGCCTTGATGATCTCTACGCGTTGCTGTTGTCCCACGGTCAAGTCTTGCACTTTTGCATAAGGATCCACTTGCAAGTGATATTTTTCAGACAGGGCCAGAACATGCTCTGCCACCTGTTTTGTATCCATCATAATACCACGGCTATCGTCTGTAGCTAAAATAATGTTTTCCACCACAGTTATAGGCTTTACCAACATAAAATGCTGGTGCACCATACCAATGCCATGGGCAATTGCACTTTTTGGGTTTTTAATGGCACATTCTTTGCCATTTAACTCAATGGTGCCACTATCTGGCTGTAAAATGCCATATAAAATATTCATCAGGGTGCTTTTTCCTGCACCGTTTTCGCCAAGCAAAGCCAACACTTCACCACGGCTTACCTGCAAGTTAATGTCTTTGTTTGCATGGTTGCTTGGTGGAAATGTTTTGTTAATCCCGGTTAGTTTTAAAAGAATATCATTACTCATACTTACGCCTCATTCCTTTACAATGAGCCCCAAAATTAGTGGGGCGGACGGATGCCGCCCGCCCCTTTTTACTATGATAATATTAGTAAATTTAGTGTTTTAGGTTTATACATCTAAAGTTATTTCAATGTCGCCGTTTGCCAGCATTTCGCTGATTTCGTCAAGCTCGGCTTGTTGTTCTTCTGTGATGGGATAATCGCGGAAGTCAGCAAGGCCTACAACGCCTTCTGTGATGCCAAATTGATAGCCGGTAGCTTCAATTTCACCATTCATATAAAGCTCGGTGGCAACCACCATGGCGTCGCTTAGGTTCGAAAGGGCAGAGGTGATGGTTTGCTCTGGAAGAACTTCATATTGGTCGTCGATAGCACCAATCATCCAAACGCCTTCGCCTGCTTCACCTACAGCCTCAAATACACCAAGGCCAGCAGCATTTGCACTGTGGGAAAGTACGTCTGCACCTTCAGAAATCATCGAAGCAGCCAGCTGTTTTGCCGGTGCCGGATCGTTGAAATCGCCAGTGAAGTTGGTGAGTACAGTAGCATCGGGGTTTACATATTTGGCGCCTTGCTCAAACCCTTGAATGAAGGCCATGATGGAGGGGATTTCGCCGCCGCCAATAGCGCCCACAACACCGGATTGAGACTGTTGGGCTGCAACAGCACCGGCAAGGAAGCCTTGTTGATCGTTACGGTTTTGAAGGCCAGCTACGTTTGGTTCTTGGCTGATGTCGGAGCTGGTTACAAAGAAGAAGGTTTCAGGGTAATCAGGAGCTACTGCAGTGGCAACATCTCCAAATTCAAAACCATGGCCAATGATGACATCAAAGCCAATGTCGGCATAGCCGCGGTAAACTTCTTCAAGGTCAGCTGCTGCAACACTTTCGGTGAAAGCAACCTCTGCACCAAGTTGCTCTTCAATCTTGGTAAGGCCTGTGTAGGCGCTGGCGTTCCAGCCTTGGTCATTGATGGGGCCGGTCATAACAAGGGCAACTTGTAAGGCCTCGCCGTCGCCGGCGGGTTCTGCATCGCCACCTGCTTCGCTGGCAGCCATGCTGCCGGATGTTGCAGCCTCGGAAGCCGGTGCTGCTTCACTGCTTGCGCTAGAGCTGCAAGCGGCAAGTGCAAACATCAGCAATGCTGCTACGGTTACGCTAATAAACTTTTTCATGTCTTTCCTCCCTGTAAAAGAAAATAATATATGTATTCAGTCAAAACAATGCGAATGCAAAATCTTGGCTAAACCATCCCAAAATAAAATTAGAGCTTTTTATAGGGTTTGCCAAGTGCGGCAGGCTCGCCCGATTTTTTAACAAAAAATACGAGAGCAACAATGGTGAGAACATACGGAATCATCTGCAAGAACTGGATAGGAATAGGGCTGTCTAGGGCAGCGAGACGGAACTGCAGGGCAGAGCCTAGGCCAAATACCCAAACGGCCAAAAGTACCCCAACAGGCTGATAGCGGCCAAAGGCCACCGCAGCCAATGCAATATATCCACGGCTAGCTGTCATTTCTTCAGAAAAAGTGCTTAAAAGGCCGGTAGAGAGGTAAGCGCCACCAAAGCCGATGACCATAGCGCCAAACAAAGTGCTGAGATAGCGGATTTTGTAAACATCTAAGCCCACACTGTCTACCGCTAGTGGGTTTTCGCCCACAGAACGCATCATGAGGCCAGGTTTTGTCTTTTTGAAAAACCAAGTCATGACAAAAGCAAGAGCTACACCAATGAAAACCGGCACAGAAAGACCTTCAAAAAGTGGCTCGAATCCATTGATGGAAACCACCGAGGTGCTTACACCAAATCCTAAGCGGAATACCGTTGTGGTGAGGCCTACGGCCAAAATGTTAAAGGCAACGCCTACCACCACCTGGTTTGCCCTGAGGTGAATGACAAAAAGACCAAAAAGCAGGCCGAAAATGCCAGTTATCACCATCGCAAACAGTCCG
>CAYJJK010000072.1:3411-13000 GCA_964370445.1 uncultured Oscillospiraceae bacterium
GGTTTCCGAATAGGACAGTTCCGGCATAGCCAAAAAAGGTGCTGATGAGAAGCATACCCTCAGCGCCGATGTTAATAACACCGGCAGATTGCATGATTAGAATCCCTAATGCGGCAAATAAAATGGGAGTAGAGTATCGCAGTGTGGATAACAGCAAATCAAAACTGATGTCCATAGGTGCTTACTCTCCTTTCTTTGCAGGTTTTTTAATTTTGTTGTTTTTATGTAAAAAGTCAATCAAAACAAACAAAATTACAAGACCTTGCACAATGCCTGTAATGGCAGAGGGAACACCCTCAGTCATTTGAATGCGATTTCCGCCGGTGCGCAAGGCACCGAACAAAACAGAGGAGAGGAAGATGCCTGGGGCTGTGTTGCCGCCAAGCAGCGCCACAGCAATGCCATCAAAACCAAACCCGGCAGAAAAACCTTCTTTTAAGCGAAGCTGGTTGCCTAAAATCTCTAAAGTGCCGGCCATGCCACCAAGGCCACCTGAAACAAACATGGCAGACATCACCACACGTTTTACGTTCATGCCGGCATATGCGCCCACATTTCTATTTTTGCCCACCACGCTCATCTCGTAGACCATTTTGGTACGGCTCCAGTAGATGTAGTAAACAACCAAAAGAAGCAAAGCAAAAACAAAACCCCAGTTAAAACGCGTATCGGGAATTAAAGTTGGTATTTGTGCGCTTTCGGCTACTGATGCCGTTTGGGGGTTCACCCCGTCAGGCTCTTTCATTGGGCCGGTTACCATAAAGCCAATGAAATAGATAGCCACATAGTTCATCATTACCGTGGTAATAACCTCGTTAGAGCCAAACTGGTTTTTGAAAAAGGCAACGATTCCGCCCCAAATGCCGCCGCAGATAAATCCGGCAATAAAACATACCGGTATATGAAGAAACGAAGGCAAATCTAAATATATGCCCGCTGCAGTGCCACCAAGTGCACCCATGTACAGCTGTCCTTCTATACCGATATTGACAAGGCCGCATTTTGAAGAAAATGCATAAGCAAGGCCTACCATGATTAAAGTGCTTGCCTTTAGAAGTGTTTCGGCAATCGCATTTTGCGAGCCAAAAGCACCCTCTAGCATGCTGGCAAAAACACTTAGTGGGTTTTTGCCCAAAACAGCTAAAATAATAGCCACCACACAGAGTGCAACTGTAATAGAAATTAATGGCCGCAGTATGGATTTGATCTTTTCCTCAGTAAAAATTGCTTTTGTTTTTATTTGCACAAGCATCTACCCCTTCAAATTCGCATTATCGCCTAAAAGCCTGTTCCGCTTTTGACAAACGCCCATATTTTATCGATAGCATCTAGTACGTTATAATGTCTAACACTTTTCAAACAGCTAAATCATTAGATGACTATATTACTAGAGCCTTGTGAGTGTTAGTATTATACCACAAATTTTCTGCTGAAAACGAACAAAATTGCTCAATACGCACAAAACGTGTTCTTGTACGACAAAATGCGCAAAAATAATTAACGATAAATCGCATATTACAAAAACAGAAAAATGATTTTGTTACCAAAATGTTACATTTTTGCTTTGATGAATTCAATGCGTTTTTGGCACTCATCAATCAAAGCCATTTCGTCTACAAGTGTGGATTTTTTGTTTTCCACTACAATTTTTCCGTCCACAAAAACAGTATCCACATCACCGCCCGTTGTGTTGTAAACAAGGGCAGAATCTGCCTTATGCACGGGGGCAACATGCGGTTTTTTCCAGTCTATAAGCAAAAGGTCTGCTTTCATACCGGGTGCAATTTGCCCTAATTTGTTGTCGCCCAGTGCAACAGCACCGTTGCGTGTGGCCATTTGTAACACATCTTTTGGGTAAATGACTTGTGCGTCCAAGTTGTGGATTTTGTGCAAACAGGCCGTATACTTTAATGTAGAGAGCATGTCTTCACTGTTGTTGCTACCGGGGCCATCTGTGGCCAGTGCTACGGGGTTGCCGGTTTTTAAAAATTCAGGCACTCTGGCAACACCAGAGGCAAGATACATGTTGGCCACAGGGCAATGCACAATTTGGGGTTTGTATTTGTCTACAATTTCAAGTTCGTTATCGTCAAGCCACACACTGTGCACAAGCTGGGTGTTTTCGTCTAAAATACCAAGGCTTTCAAAAAATTCTAAGTTGCGTTTTCCGTCATGCATATCGGCAGTGCGTGACACAACGTCTTTTGTTTCAGCTGTATGTACCTGAAACTTAAGTCCCAGTTCATTTGCCAAAGCCTTGCTGCTTTTAAACAGATCAGGAGACACACCCCAAGGGTTAAGGGGGCCCACAGAAAGTGAAAGTCGGCCATCTTTTTTACACCATGTTTCATGCAGGCGACGAATATCAGAAAGGATTCTCTCCTCCGTTTCCCGAAACTCCTCGCGATATACGATATTGGCAAAACAGCGAGACAAAGTGCCACGAATGCCTGATTTCTGCATCGCTTCAAAAATTTTGTCTCCGTTTTGTAAGCTGGTGTAAACATAGTGCTGGTCAATTACGGCTGTAGCGCCTGTTTTCAGGTTTTCTACACAGGCCAAGAGAGCCGCATAATAAAAATCTTCTTCCGTCATTAAAACCGAAAACGGCCAAATTTCTTCGCTAAGCCACTGAAATAAGGGCTTATCGTCTCCAAGACCACGCATAAAGGTTTGAAACATGTGTGTGTGTGCATTTACCATGCCGGGCATCATTATTTTATCTGATGCATCAATGATTTTATCACACTGTGGAACCCATGCCTGCATGGCTTTTTCGTCTTGCCCCACTTCGGCAATGAGGCCCTCGTCCACCACCACATAGGCATCACGTAAAATGTCGTAATTGTCGTTCATCGTCACAACCCAAGCGTTTTGAATTAATGTTTTCTTGTTAAAACTCCTCCTAAGAAGTTTTTTTTATTAAAAATTTGACAAGGGCTACTTGTTCTAAATTGGCCGGAAAATCCAATACAGGTCTGCCACAGGCATCGTAAACGGCATTGACAATGGCGGGGGCAACCACGCAGGTGCTGGGCTCGCCAAGGCCTTTTGAACCAAGAGGGCCAACGGGTCCGGGGTGTTCCAATACAATGGGATGAATGCATGGCATATCCATGGCGGTGGGCAAGAGATAGTTTTCAAGGTTTAGATTTTGGATTTTGCCCGCATTCATTTCCACTTCTTCCAATAGGGCGTAGCCAAGGCCCATGGCAACGCCGCCCATAATTTGTCCTTTCACTTCCTCTAAATCAAACGCATGTCCCACATCGTGCACAGCGTGGTAGTGATCCACCGAAACCGCCCCTGTGCGCACATCCACCGTCACTTCCGCAGCGGCAACGCCATACACAAAACTCCAGTATGCTTCACCCACACCGCAACTTTTGTCGTATTGCAATGGAGGAGCCGTAAAAATACCGTAGGCATTGAGGTGGTCGCCTGCGGCAAATACCTCTTTAACAAGACTTTCAAAAGAAATACGTTTGTTTTCATCTTGCGCATGAATTATATCGCCGTTTGCAAAACGTATACAATCGGTGCCAAGGTGTTTTTTTGCATAAGTGCCCAATTTTTGTGCCAGTTGTGTTGCGGCATGCAGCACAGCACCACCGGAAAATACGGTGCCGCGTGTTGCCACAGTGGGGCCGGCATCGGGTGATGCAGAGGTATCGGTTTGGCTAAGGCGGATTTTCTCTCTTGGAATGCCAAAATATTCGTGTATTAAGCTGATGGGCATGGTGCGGCCACCCTGGCCCACCTCGGCAATAGAGGAATGAATCAAAATACTACCGTCCTGTTGGATAGAAACAGCCCCTTGTGCAACATCCAGGCCTTGGCCCGCGGCACCAAAGGATTCACCTCGGTGCAAAAACGCGAAACCAAGCCCTTTCTTCAGTTGATCGTTTTGTCTGTTGAAAGCAGAAAATTCCTGCCTTTTTGCCGCTATGTCCAGTTTTTCTTCCAGTGCCGAAAGGCAAGCACCAAGTGTTACATTTTTCATCTCCTGGCCAAAGGCAGAAAGACTGTTTTCGCAAAGCATATTGAGACGACGTATCTCCAAGGGGTCTTTTTTTAGATAGACTGCAATCTCGTCCATTAGGCTTTCGCTACAAAAATCCACCTGCGGTGATCCAAACCCTCGCAGGGCATCAGAGTAGACGTTGTTGGTATACACACTGGTGGAAATGGTATCTACATTGGGAACCACATAAGGCCCCGTGGCCTCGATTGCCATGCGGCTGGTAACAGGAAATGTTTTGCTGGTGTAGGCACCTCCATCAAGCAGAAGGTCGATTTTCATGGCCAAAAGCCGTCCGTCTTCATCAAAACCTACATCATATTGTGCATGCAAAGGGTGTCGCTTTGTGCCTTCTTCGATAGATTCCTCTCGTCCCAATACAATTTTACAGGGTCTGCACAGTAGACGGCTTACCATGGCGGCACGTGAGGAAGCCATGGCGAGGTCATAATTTTTTCCTCCAAAACTGCCGCCAATAACCGAGGGCACAAGCCGTACATCACATAGCGGACAACCAAGTGTATCCGCTATCACTTTGCGTAGCACAAAGGGGCTGTTGGTGGGGCAATGCACCAGTGTTTCACCGGTGGTGTTGTTGTATTGTGCCACGGCGGCTTCTGTTTCAAGGCAAACATGCTGCACCCGCTGGGTGGTAAACTTCCTAAAAAGGCGGTGAGGTGCCAAACTCAGTGCTTTTTCTGCATCACCGTGCTTGGTAACATAACGGCAAATTTGGTTGCCACCTTCGTGGAGAACAGGTGCATCTTCATTTTGAGCCAGAGATGGATCTAAAAGTGCGGGAAGTTCTTCATAAGTGACCTTCACCAGCTTTGCAGCTTCTTTGGCAAGTGCGATGGTTTCGGCCACCACAAGGGCCACTCCGTCACCGATATAACGAACGCGGTCTTTACATAGAACAGGGCGTTCTTTGGGCATAGAGGGAATACCAGGGATATCGCTTGCCGTGTAAACCGCCAGCACACCCTCGGCTAGACGTGCTTTTTCAAGATCGATAGAGAGGATGCGCCCATGGGGAATGGGGCTACGCACCACAGCAGCATACACCATGCTGGGCAATAATAGGTCACCGGCATAAAGTGCTGTTCCTGTTACTTTCGAAAAAACATCTTGTCTATGATTTTTTTGTGCAGTCATTTACAGTACCTCCATAAATGGAAAGCGTTGTTTAACGGCTTTGCAATGCCGCTAAAATTTTCTCGGGAGTTAAGGGCAGATGGCCTAGTTCTGCGTCAAGGGCGTCGTTGATGGCGCCTACAATTGCGGGCACCACAGGAACGATAGACGATTCTCCAACGCTTTTACCGCCAAAGGGGCCACCCTCTTCATAGTTGTCTACAAATTGTACATCAAGGTTTGGCAAATCGCTTGCCTTTGGCAAACGGTACTTTTTAAAGCTTGCATTTTGAGGTGTGCCGGCTTCGTTTAGCTGAATGCCTTCAAAAAGAACCATACCAAGTCCCATCATCACTGCACCGTCCAGCTGACCTTCCAAAAGCAGGGGAGAAAGTGGCGTGCCAATGTCACACATGGCAAGGTAATCCATCACACAAACTTCGCCGGTTTGCTTGTCGATGCGAACTTTTGCAAAATGGGCACCGTAGCTGCCTGCATTGGTGTCGGAATTATAGCGGGCCAATGTTGCCAGTTTTGTGCGCTGTGTGGAATAGGCATAGGCGTTGAGGTCGCGACGAGTCATGGTGCGACCATCCGGTGCGTTAAACAGTCCATCCTTTAGCTGTACATCATCGACACTGCATTCAAATGCAATAGCTGCGGTTTCCAGCATCATTTGTTTCAGCTGAACGGCAGCTTTTTCCACAGAGGAGCCGGCGCTCCAAGTGTTGCGGCTGGCGCCACTGCCCATGTCGTAGGGGCAACTTTGAGTGCTGGGTAGCACATGGTCCACTTCATCCATCGGTGCTTGCAACACCTCTGCCACAATTTGCCGCATGAGGGTATTGCTACCCGCGCCGTGGTCGGTGACGGCACAACGCAAAATGAGTGATCCATCTTCGTGTAGCATTAAATCTGCAAGTGTAATGTCCGGTGCAAACGGGGCCACACCGTTGCCGTGCATAGCTGTGGAAACACCATAGCCATACACGTAGCGCTCATCTTCAAGGTTTTTACGCGCGGCCCATTTTTCACACCAATTGAAGCGTGCCATGCCTTCGTTTAGGCAGGCCTGTGCCTGAGCTGAGCCATGTGGAGCGCCACTGCCGGGTTCCTCCCCAAAAGCCTCTATCAAATTTTGGCGGCGAAATAAAGCAGGGTCCATATCAAGCTGCCTTGCCGCTTTGTTTACAAGGTGTTCAAGGCACAAAAAAACTTTGGGCGAGCCAAACCCACGCATGGCACCGCCAACCATTGCATTGGTATATGCGGCTTTCCCGTTAAAACGCATGTTTGGCACATCGTATATTTTAAACATTTTTCCGCACATGGCCGCATGCACATTGACACTGCCGCCACAGTAAGGACCCACATTCATGTAGTTGTCGACATTAAACCCGGTGATTTTACCTTGTTTTGTAAAGCCCATTTTGCCATACAGACGCATGGCATGACGTGTGTAGGTGGAAAGCATGCTCTCTTTTCTGTTGTAGCGTATTTTAACGGGGCGTCCACCGGCCTTTTTAGAGAGAAGCAAGCATAACGGCTCCAGCATCACGCTGTCTTTGCCACCAAATGTGCCACCAATCAGTGGCGAATGTACATGAATTTTGCTGTAAGGAAGCGAAAAAATCTTGCCTAAAATCAATTGAATACGAAACACAGCCTGAATGGGTGCCCACACCGAAAGCTCACCGTTTTTTGCCCATTGTGCAATGCATAGGTGAGGCTCTATGGCTGCGTGGTGAATCATGGCTGTTTCCACCATGTTTTCCACAGTGCATTCAGCTTCTTCGAGGGCTTTGTCCACATCTCCACATTCTTTTTGCTGGGTGTGCATGAGGTTGCCCTCTTCGTACAACCGAACACTGTCTTCCTGCAGGGCCTTTTCAGGGTCCAGAACTGCGGGCAAAACCTCATATTCCACTTTGATGAGTTTTACAGCCTTTCGTGCAAGTTCTTCTGTATCTGCGGCTACAGCAGCCACCTCATCACCTACGTGGCGCACAATCATGTCTAAAACACGTTCGGTGGCCGGGATGGGGTCGGCCGCATGGCGCATAATGCGATTGAATAAAACATCGGGGCTGTCTTTATAGGTGATGACTGCGTGTACACCGGGCAGTGCTTCTGCCTCACTTGTGTCAATACTGACAATGCGGGCGTGTGCATGTTCACTGTGTAGCACCGCGCCGTGCAAAAGTCTTGCAAATCCCAAATCATCTGCATATATGGCTGTGCCGGTTACCTTCTCGGTAGCATCAAATGCCGGCATAGGTTGCCCAATTTCTGTTCCACGATATGCTTTCATCGCTTATGCCTCCCCCTTCATTTCATCGGCTGCCAAAAGCACCGCATCAATAATTTTTTTGTATCCCGTGCAACGGCAAAGATTGTTTTCTAAGGCTACAGCTACTTCATCTTTTGTGGGGTTTGGATTTTTTTGCAATAGTGAAAGGGAAGTCATCACCATGCCGGGCGTACAAAATCCGCATTGAATGGCGCCTGCTTCTACAAAGGCTTTTTGCACGGGATGTAAGCCCCCGTCTTTGCCAACACCCTCAATGGTTAGAATTTCTTTTCCTACAAGGTTTTTAGCGAGCAATACGCAAGAGTTTTTTGGTTCGCCATCTATCAACACCTTACATGCGCCGCAGTCATTTGTGCCACACCCATATTTGGTGCCTGTCAGTTCCAACACCTCACGTAGTACAGTAAGCAAAGTCCATTTCTCTTCAATGTGAAGTTGTTCCTCTCGTCCGTTGATGGAAAGTACAATGGAAATCATAAAATACGTCCTTTCTATTTCGGATTATGCTACACTCGGCTCTAAAAAACAAAAAAGGGCGGCACATACGGCCGCCCTTTTATAGCCGTGCGATGGCTAAACTATCCTTTTTATACACGAATTATAACACAGGGAAAAGCACATTGCAAGCCTAGGATATTGTTTTAAAGAGTAATATAAAGCAATTGTATTTTTTTATGGCTCGCATGCGAAAAAGAATGCTTGCATAAAAGTGTTATATGCAACCATTATGTGATGTAAGTACAAGTAATTATATATATACCTTATTAAATAGGAAATATATTTGTTTTGTAAGCCTCATGGATGACATGTGTGCAGTATAGATTTGCAATTTAGCATATCACTTTTGTGCTACAGCAGAAGCTTATCTACATTATGCACAAAATGAATTAAACACAATGACAAAAAACCAAAAAAAGCAGAAATTATACAGTATAAGGGTTGAAAAAAAACTACCAATAAAGTATGATTAAATTAAGCTATGTTACATGATAGTTACTCAATATTTGCTTACGATTAAAAAAATATTGACCTATGTTTTCGAAAAAATGCTCTTGCTTAAGATGTTTTTACAAGCGTTTTTTAAAATCGAATAGTCGCCTGTGAGTCGTTTTCCGTGTAATGACTTTGCTGCACTAAAATGTCTTGCTTATTAGGCTGTTTTTCGCACATGATCGTATGGATAGAGAAAGGACATCACTTATGAAGAAAATAAGAAACTTACGTGTTCTGGCAGGGCTGACCGCTGTTTGTATTGGTCTTTCACAAGCCGCAACAGCATTGGCAGTGGGTACAGATAAAGTCTCTTTGCCTTCAAAAAGTGCTGAAAGTTCAAACGTGGTCTTGTCTGTTGAAGAGATAGACAGTGCTGTGTTATTTCAGGAAATTGAAGTGGGGGCTGAAAACACACCCGAATTTCCAGACGTGCTAGAAGTAACACCTGAAAGCGCTGAGATACAATCGAGCGGCGCCCCAGGAGGTGGCAACCCAGAAGGCGGCAACCCAGAAGGCGGCGACCCAGAAGGCGGCGACCCAGAAGGTGGCGCCCCAGGAGGTGGCAACCCAGAAGGCGGCAACCCAGAAGGCGGCGACCCAGAAGGCGGCGACCCAGAAGGTGGCGCCCCAGGAGTAAATCTTGTTGTATTTTCCATAGGGTGCTTTGGTGTCTTGCCATACCGCCAAAACCGCACAGTACAAGGGTTTTACACGATTTGAATGCTATTTCGTACTCTTTGATATTATTCAATATTAGCTGATTTTAAAGTGTACTCTTAGCAAATTCTTAGCAAATAAGATATTTGGACTCGTACTCACAAAAGTAATAAACCTACTTATTCATGTGCCTATTCTACCATATTGTAATAACTTTTAAAAGACATATCTTTGAAAAAAGATGTGTCTTTTTTTACGCCCAAAATCGAAAGGAGGAACAAAATTGAACGCAAAAGTAATCGCCGTCGCCATGCAAAAAGGTGGTGTCGGCAAAACAACGACTTGTTCGAGCTTAGGCATCGGACTTGCACAGGAGGGCAAAAAAGTGTTGCTTGTAGATTGTGACCCACAAGGTAGTTTATCTATAAGTTTAGGACACTCACAGCCCGACAATATCCCTACCACCCTTGCAA
>CAYJJK010000073.1:0-12535 GCA_964370445.1 uncultured Oscillospiraceae bacterium
AAAAGACCCAAAACTAAAAAAACACGCATAGATTTTTGGTTTTGGGCCGCAGCAATAGCACGAGCGGCAAGATATGAAAACAATGTCCCACAAATTAAAATGGGCAAATATTGGGGCGCTGCAAAAAAATAAAAATAGTAGCTTGCCAAAAGAAGCCATGGCCTTTTCACAAAACCGGGAAGCACAAAATATGCCCCTGCCACAAGCGGCAGAAACAAGAGAAAATGCACGGATTGAAAGCTCATTTTCCAGCTTTCCAAAACAAGCGAAAGAACCATAGATTCCCATATCCTCGTAAATAAATAAAAATGTGCCCGCCTTATTCCCTTATCTACATCTATTATTCTAGTAAAAATGTAGGTTGATTTCGTATAAGGCACGGCAATGAAGCAAAGAATTCACACTATATTCTACTTGGTGAGCATGCCGACTCTGCGTAAAATCAGGCGAAATTTCGCATTCAATTTAGCGAATGTGTGTGTTAGAAAGGCAACACCCATAAAGTCTTATTATACTTGTAATAAAATGGTTTGTAAAGCCGCTGTGATGTCATTTTGCCCTGTTTGTGTTTGCACCGCGGCCTTGTTGACGCTCGCCCACTTTCACTTTATCATTTAAAAATCGCTTCTTTCTACCGGTGCTTAAGCAATAACAACGCAAACGCCTGCTGCATTGATCTCTGCTTTATGCCAAACCCCATTGTAAAACGCAAATTTCACCATAGAACTTTACCCTTTTACAACCACCAGCCCAAAAATCACGGCACCCCTCATTGGCACTGTCTGCCGCTAGGAACATCGAGAAAACCCACAGCTGCGGCAAATCACACAGCCACCCTCATGGGCCAAAGATTTTCCGCATTCCGGGCAGGCACGAGCTTCGCTCTCTGCCGAGGCACCCACTACATCGTCCACATGTGTCTTTACAGGTCTCTTGTCTCTGTTTCCACCGACCAACGGCTCCGGCGACAAGCTACTGGTGCTAGATTCCATTTGCGCGATATACAGCGCCACTTTTTTCACCACACGGGCAATGGCGTCCGGGCAAGAAGTGCAGCTCATGCCGCTTAAGCGCGTAGTGGAAGGACAACGGATTCCTTTTAGTTGATTGTATATTTCGTCCACACTCATGCCGCTGCGTAAGGCCACGCTGGCAAGACGTGCCATTGCCTCACTTTGGCTGGCGCAGCCACCGGCCTTTCCTGTGCTGGTAAACACCTCGCAAATGCCTTTTTCATCATAGTTTACAGTAACATAAAGGTTACCGCATCCAATTTTCATTCGCTCTGTAAAACCGGAGGTAATGGCCGGGCGTTTGCGGGGCTGAATTCGTCCATAGGGCATTTCACACGCTTCGCATGTGGCAACACCATTGTTAACAGAGCCAATGTTCAGCACCTGTCCTTCTCTGCTGCCGTCGCGGTAGATGGTGAGCCCCTTGCACCCTTCACGATACGCTAGGCGATATGCATCGGCCACCTCGTCTTGTGTGGCCTCTTTAGAGAAATTCACCGTTTTGGAAACAGCGTTATCCGTGTGATGTTGGAAAGCCGCCTGCATTTTCACGTGATAGGCGGGGGAAATATCATGGCTGCATACAAACACGTTTCGTATTTCCTGCGGAATTTCTTCAATGTGTGCAATACTGCCGGCCGAAGCAATGTCGCGCATCAGCTTATCGCTATACACGCCATCTTTTTCCAAACATTCTCGTAAAATGGGGTTTACCTCCAAAAGCTCTGTATTATCCATAATATTACGGATATACACATAGGCAAACACAGGTTCTACACCCGAGGAACATCCGGCTATGATAGACAACGTACCCGTGGGGGCGATGGTGGTGATGGTGGCATTTCGCTGCGGCTCTTTGTTTTGTAAAGTAGATTCGGCAAAAAGTGGAAATGCCCCTCGCGTTTTGGCAAGTTTGCACGAGGCTCTGCGGCCTTCGGTTTCAATAAAGCCCATGAGTTCTTCTGCAAGCGCCAAAGCCTTATCGCTGTTATAAGAAATACCTAGGCAAAGAAGCATATCCGCAAACCCCATCACACCAAGCCCAATTTTGCGTGTAGCGCGTGTGGCTTCGGCAATACGCACCAAAGGATAGTGGTTCACATCGATAACATTATCTAAAAAATGTACGGCGTCGGCAGTGGTTTTTTGAAGAAGATCCCAGTCAATTTCCAAAACGCCGCTCGTTTCTTTAAGCATCTTCACCAAATTAATGCTGCCGAGGTTGCACGATTCATAGGCAAGCAGGGGCTGTTCTCCACAGGGGTTTGTCGATTCAAACTCGCCGTGATTTGGCACAACATTATCTCGGTTCAAGCGATCCATAAACAAAATTCCGGGCTCTCCCGTGGCCCAGGCGGCTTGCACAATTTGCTTAAATACCTCGCGAGCATTCAGTGTGCCGCACACTGTTTTTTCATAAGGATCAATTAAAGAATACTCTTCCCCTGCGGCCTCAGCACGCATAAACTCTTCGGTAATGCCAACCGATAAGTTGAAATTTGTGATTTCGCTGGTGTTTTTTTTGCAGGCAATAAATTCCATGATATCGGGATGGTCCACACGCAACACACCCATGTTGGCACCGCGGCGCGTTCCCCCTTGTTTCACGGCTTCGGTAGCGGTATTAAACACCCGCATAAAACTTACCGGTCCGCTGGCCACCCCACCTGTAGAGCCCACCGGGGCACCATTGCGACGCAACCGTGAAAACGAAAACCCTGTTCCACCCCCCGATTTATGTATAAGGGCCGCATTTTTCACCGATTCAAAAATGCCCTCCATACTGTCTTCCACCGGCAACACAAAACAGGCCGAAAGCTGCCCAAGCCTACGCCCTGCATTCATCAATGTGGGCGAGTTTGGCAAAAAGCGCAAGCTTTCCATCATATCAAAAAAGGTAGCCTCACTCTCGCTTTCCTTGGCATCTCCATATTGTGCATCCGCGCTTGCCACCGTTTTGGCCACACGCCGCAACATATCTTCCGGTGTTTCCATCAAATTACCGGCATCATCTGTTTCTAAATATCGTCTTTCCAGCACCTTTTGTGCGTTTTCTGTAATTGCAAAGGCCATAATCCCACACCTCGTTATCATTTCATAATAAGTAATTTTACATCTTATTGTACTACTATATCTTGTTATGCACAAGAGGATAACTACAAAATATAGATTTTATATGGCCTTATCTCACCCTAAAAAAGGCACACTATATTCAAAACCTGCGATGTGCAAGCCAACATAATACCAAGGCCATTATCAAATGTTTTTTTAGGGGCCACTGTATATCATCACTTGATTTTTGGGCAGATGATTTTAAAAAACCTTCCCCATGCTCATCACCCTATTTTATAAGCCAAAAAAACAACAAGCTGTGTCGCTGTCATTTGACGATGCACTTCAGATAGACTATGATAAAGGTAAGAATACAATAAAGAAGCATACAGGGAGGGACTTTCATGCCATATTCACAAAATCCGGCTCATTTACCTCAGCTGGGTTTTACCCACGCGGGGCGCTTTCATGCCGACGACGTTTTTTCAGCGGCGTTGTTGCGTTTACTGCGGCCCGATATTCGCATTTTTCGCGGTTTCGAGGTGCCCAAAAATTTTGACGGCATTGCATTTGATATAGGAAATGGTGAATTTGACCACCATGAAAAAGACAGGAAACGCCGCCCAAACGGCACACCTTATGCAGCGTTTGGCTTGCTTTGGAAAAAGTATGGCCATCATTTGCTGCCGCCAGAAGAAGCCAAGCGGTTTGACGAAAAATTCATTCAGCCACTCGATTTAGACGACAACAACGGTACGGGTAATGCCGTTGCAGCCCTAATCGGGGCATTTAATCCGTCTTGGGATGCAAACGAAGACGAAAACACCGCCTTTGAAGAAGCTTTGGGTGTGGCAGAAAAACTATTGGCACGCCGCATTGAAGGCTTTGCAGCGGCACACCGAGGAAAAGCCTTGGCCGAAAAAGCTCTAAAGGAAATGAAAGACGGTATTGTGGTGCTTTCTACCTATGTTCCATGGAAACCGGTTTTGGTAGAAAGCGCAGCCGAGTTCGTCATTCATCCTTCACCACGCGGGGGCATCAGCTTGCAATGTGTACCTCGCGATGCCAGCGGAAAGCTGGGCCTAAAAATCCCCCTACCGGGCAGCTGGCGCGGCAAAAACGAAGAGGATCTGCAACGTATCACGGGAGTTTCAGACATTCGCTTTTGCCATGCCTCTGGATTTATGGCAGTGGCAGAAACTGAAGAAAGCGCACGCAAGCTTGCCTATATGGCAAGAGAAGCCGAACAACGCAGAAAAGCACAAAGCGATGCAGACCGCAAGGCGCAAGGACACAAAGCATGAACTGGGCTTATTTGCTACGCTGTGCCGACGGTAGCTTATATGCAGGGTGGACCAATAACCTAGAAAAACGTGTAAAAGCCCACAACGATGGACATGGAGCAAAATACACACGAGGGCGCCGCCCCGTGCAACTGGTGTATGCACTAACGTTTGAAACAAAAGCCGAGGCAATGGCTCAAGAAGCAAAGCTAAAAAAAATGCGCAAAGAGCAAAAAGAAAAATTACTGCAAACGGCAAATCAAAAAAAATAATACTAGGGCATGCCCTAAAAAACACCCACAAAACACAGCCGCCGCATTTTGTGGGTGTTTTTTTAGCACGCCCTAGTAATTTTTTATAAAGAAATATTCCTCTAATCTAGCTTAGGCCTCTGTTGCCTTTAAAGGAACCTTCGTTGTGGCAGAGGCCGTTGTTTTGCGTGTTTTCGAAGCTGTTGTTTTAGCGGCTGCCGTTTTTTTCACGGGCTTTGTAGCCGCTTTTTTAGCCGGTGCTTTTTTTGCTGTGGCGCGTTTGGTTTTGGCTTTTTCTGCCGCAGGTACCAAAACAGCCAGCTTCCAGCGCTGCGAAGCGTTATCGTTGTCTTCCCAAATTTGCGCAGGTGTTCCATCAGTGGTTTCAAGCCCCATCAAATCTAGGCACTTGCCAGAAAGCTTAGAGCGGATTTTAAAATACCCTCTCCCCGCTTTTTCCACACTCCACATTTGGCTGTCAGCACCTAAATAATCCCACTGGTGAACCCACGTTCCGTTTTCTGTACCTTGCATGGCCACATCCAACACTTTTCCTGAAAATGTGTTGAAGATTTTATAGTAATCTCCTGCCACTTTTTCAAACACCCACTGCTGTGTGTCGCTGTTGGCATCTGTCCAGATGCGCACAGTACCGCCGTTGTCGTGGCTAAAGTCGCCCACTTCCAGCACTTTTCCACTTTTGGTTTTGATGACGTACACCTTCAAATTTTCGATGAGATTTTCTTTTTTTGTTGGCATATTCCCTCCTGAAAATAAACAGTAAAATTGGCGTTACAATCTAGGGTAGCTATCACCAGTGATAGTATAGCACGATACATGAAGAAATGCAATTGGGTCGCTATTTTTTTACAAAAAAATTAAAACTTCGGCTGTATCCCTTTAAAATCCTGCTACCAATAAGCCCCTATTGGCCAATAAACAAGTTGTTTTGCGCTAATAAGAAACCCCTGCCACAGTGATGTCCGACAAAATAATCTGCGTGCTGGTTTGGCCGGCTTTTTGCAACTGCCCTAAAAGTTCCTCTAAAGAGAACATGTCTTCGCAACGCACGCGCAGTATAAAGCTTTGCCCGCCGGTTACATGATAACATTTTAATATGTCGCGCTGGGGCTTGATAATCTCCTTAAAAAGTGCACGCTCTGCAACAGGAACCGTGATAGAAATAAGCGCATTTACATTATTTTTATTGATGTTTGTATTCAGTTTCACCGTGTATCCCAAAATAATTTCTTGTTTTTCCATCCGGCGGATGCGCTCTGAAACGGCCGGTGAGGTAAGATTTACTTGCTGCGCAATTTCTTTAATGGTCATACGAGCATTTTTTTGCAATAAATCCAAAATATCTTGGTCTAATTTGTCCATAAAAAAACTCCTTACAAAATAAAGTGTAGCCAAGAAACAAAAATATGAAACTAAATAAAATAAAGAAAATTATCGATATTTATTTTATTTTATTAAGCAACCAAAGGTTTTTTCGTTTTAAAATAAACAAAAAACAGCAAAATGATTTTGACAAATTAGTTGCGAGCTGTTAAAGTATGAACTGCGATAAGTATTTCCTTTGTTTGTACTTTCCCACCCTTCTTATGTAAAGAGAACTGCGCCCCCCGCGGTTCTTTTTGCTTTTTATAGGATAAAGCAGGGGCTTGCTGTGTTAAAGCGGCTGTGCTATGATGAAAGAAGAAAAGGGGGCTTTACAATGAAGAGGGACAGTTACATCTCCTGGGCAGAGTATTTTATGGGCATTGCCTGCTTAAGTGCACAACGATCAAAAGACAGTAGCACCCAAGTGGGGGCATGCATTGTTAGCCGTGAGCATAAAATTTTATCTTTGGGTTATAACGGGATGCCCACGGGTTGCCTGGATGATGTTATGCCCTGGGGCAGAGACGGCAACCCTTTGGACACAAAATACATGTATGTATGCCATGCAGAGCTTAATGCCATCTTAAACCATACCGGAAACGATTTGCAAGGGGCTGTTTTATACACCACTTTATTTCCTTGTAACGAATGTGCAAAAGCCATCATCCAAAGCGGCATTGCCGAGGTGGTTTACTATTCAGATAAATATGCAACCAGCGATGAAACCGTTGCCAGCAAGCGGATGTTTGACATGGTGGGTGTGAAGTGCACTGCCTATCAATCCACCGGACGTAAAATCGAGCTAGAATTATAGGATGCTCTGTTTTGAGAAAAGCCTATCCTCCCCCTACGGGAGGATAGGCTTTTAAGTTTACAAGAAAGCAACATTTATAAGGGACAATCATCTACCAAAAAGCAAGAACTTCTTTGTACATGTCAAGATATTCTATAGCAGAGCGGTTCCAGCTGTAGTCGCACTGCATACCGCGCTGCACCAAGGCTTTCCAGCCCTCTGTGTTTGCAAAACCCTCTTTTGCACGTAAACACGCTTCTTCCATCTCGTGGGAGTTATAACCCGAGAACACAAACCCGTTTCCGTCACCTTCAAAAGAATCATGAATCGTGTCGTGCAGGCCGCCGGTAAAGCGCACAACAGGTACCGTGCCATAGCGCAGGGCCACAAGCTGAGAAAGTCCACACGGCTCTGCCTTGCTGGGCATCAAAAATATATCGGCACCGGCATAAATTTTGCGTGCCAGTTTTGGAATAAACCCAATACGTACGCCCACATTTTTGGGGTGACGCTGAGAAAATTCCTCAAAAAACTGCTCATATTCATATTCGCCCGAGCCAAGCAGGACAAATTGGAAGCCATTTTCCACTAGGTTATCCGCCACTTGGCAAACCAAATCAAAGCCTTTATGATCTACCAAACGGCTTACCATACCAATAATGGGCGCATTGCTTTCACTTAGGCCAAATTCTTTGCGCAGGTCTTTTTTGCAGGCTGCTTTTCCCTCTAAAAAGGATTCATGGTCATAATTTTTTGCCAAAGATGGGTCGGTAGCGGGGTTATACACCTCTGTATCAATCCCATTTAAAATGCCACAAAGTTTGTATGCTTTTTTCTGCAAGAAGAAATCCATCCCGTGCCCAAACCAAGGATCTAATATTTCTTTTGCATAGGTGGGCGACACAGTGGTGATTTTATCAGCACACTCTAATGCCCCCTTTAAAAAGTTTACATCGTGGTCATACTCTAGCAAATGCGCATCTTTACGTCCAATACCAAGGGCTTCTTCCAGTATTTCTTGGCCATAATGGCCTTGATATTGTAAATTGTGTATGGTAAACACCGCTTTGATGCTAGAAAACTTTTCAAGGCTACGATAATATAAATTTAAGTAAACCGGCACAAGCCCTGTTTGCCAGTCGTGACAATGTACGATTTCCGGGGAAAAATCAGTGTGGAATAAGGCCTCTAAAACGGCTCTTGAAAAAAAGGCAAAGCGCTCTCCATCGTCATAAAACCCGTAAAGACCACGTCTTTTAAAATAGTATTCGTTGTCTAAAAAATAATAGGTAACGCCATTGTGAGAAAGTTCAAATAGCCCGCAATACTGGCTGCGCCAGCCCACAGAGACCGTAAAATTTGTAATGTAACGCAGTTTTTTTCTCCATTCGTCGCTTAAATCTCCATAAAGTGGCAGGATAACACGAATGGAGGCCTTGTTTTGCTTTAAAGCAGCAGGCAAACTGCCAGCAACATCACCAAGCCCACCAGAGGAAAAAAACGGATACGCCTCACTGGCTACAAATAAAATTTTCATAGAAGCTACACCCTTTCTGCTATTGTAACTTAAGTAGAGCTGCCCACTACACTATTTTTGCGAATGTAGATAGGGAAATTTGTAGCACCAACAAGCTGTTGCCCGCTTTGCACAACAACATTTTTGTCTGTAATCACATTTTCAAGATAAGCACCCGGCTCAATTTGCGTGCCTTGCATCAATACACAGTTATGCACCTCAGCATTTTTACCCACCCGAACACCGCGCGAAAGCATGCTGCTTTGTACATTGCCTTCAATCGAGCATCCATCGGCCAGCAAACTGTTTTGCACTTTAGAGCCAATGGCATATACAACGGGAGATTCATCGTGTACTTTTGTGAGGATAGGCAGATGCTGTGGAAATAAGGCCTCTAAGCTACCCGGCTTCAAAAGACGCAAATTTTCTTCATAATAGCTGCGCATATCATGAATTCGGGCGCGGTAGCCTGTGTGCTCATATCCATACACGCGATAAACATTAAGGTTTGGAGCAATAACATCCGCCATAAAATTAAATTTACTTTGTGCCATCGCTTCGCGCACAACAGAAATCAAAAACTCTCTTCCAATGACAAATATCTCCATGCCCACACAGTGTGTTCCCTTACGATATTCTTGCACACGCACTTCATTTAAGAACCCATTTTCATCCAGCGAAAAAGTGTAGTTGTCATTTTTAAGCCCCCCTACAATAGGCGAGCGCTCGTACACGGCTGTCACATCGGCACCGCTGTCAAGATGAGCATGTAAGAGATCTTTGATGTTCATATGGAAAGCAATATTGCAGTCACTCATCACCACAAGTGGCTCCCGCCGTTCTTCCAGATACTGCAAAATGGAGGCAAGACCCTGAATGCGGCCACTGTAATAGGTGCTTTCTCGCCCGTAAGGAGGAAAAATAACAAGGCCGCCACGCTTGCTGGAAAGATCCCACTCGCGCCCATTGCCAAGGTGCGCCATCAAGCTTTGGTAGTTTTGGCGCACAACAATGCCGATATTGCGAATGCCTGCATTTGTAAAACAAGATAAAGAGAAATCAATTAGGCGGTAACGCCCACCAAAAGGGATAGACGCCATAGAGCGATGGCCCACAAGGTCCGGGATGGTTTCTTCGTGTAAATTCGGGAAAATGATCCCCAGGGCATTCTCTTTACTCATACTGATGTTCCCTCCTTTACATCCTGCTCTACCATCGCTTTGGGGGAAACCAGTGCACCGGCCCCCACCACCACTTTTTCACCTACTACGGCAACGCCCCACTTGGTAATGTCGCTCATATGCTCGGGGCGCATACCCACAACCGCCCCTTTTTCAATCACCACATCTTCTGCGATGATGGAGTAATTAACCTGCGCACCGCTTTTTACTATAGCTCCCGGCATCAAAACCGAATCGCGCACCACGGCACCGGGCTCAACCTGCACGCCTGCAAACAATACCGAAGATTCCACCTCGCCATCCACAATGCATCCCTCGGTTACCATGGCGTTTTCTAAATTGGCATTGGGCCCCACACGGTGCGGCGGCCTGCCGGCCGTGCGTGAATATATTTTCCATGTTTGATCTCGCATGTCTAGTGGTTGCTTTGGGTCCAATAAATCCATATTGGCTTCCCATAGGCTTTCAATGGTGCCAACATCTTTCCAATACCCTTCAAATGGGTATGCCACTAGATTTTGCTTTACATCCAGCATTTTCGGAATGATATTCTTGCCAAAATCATTGTCTGAGGTGTTGTCGTTCTCATCATTCTCCAACACTTCTTTCAGCTTGCTCCATGTGAAAATATAAATACCCATGGAAGCCAAGGTGGATTCGGTGTGCTTTGGTTTTTCTTCAAATTTGGTGATGAGGTTTTCATCATTTGCCGTCATGATGCCAAAACGGCTTGTTTCGGCCGGGGGCACGTCCATCACAGCGATGGTGCAATCCGCCCCTTTTTCCTTGTGATATTGTAGCATTTTTCCATAGTTCATTTTATAGATATGATCGCCCGACAAAATAAGCACATACTGAGGGTCATATCGCTCGATGAAGTTGATGTTTTGGTAAATGGCATTGGCTGTGCCACGATACCAATCGCTGCCACTGGCTTTTTGATAAGGCGATAGGATGTGCACCCCGCCATACGTACGGTCCAAATCCCACGGTTGTCCATTTCCGATGTAGTCATTTAGCACCATCGGCAGGTATTGTGTTAAGATGCCCACTGTATCAATGCCGGAATTGACGCAGTTAGACAACGGAAAGTCTACAATGCGATATTTTCCTCCAAAGGGAACAGCTGGCTTTGCCAAGTTTTTTGTGAGTGTATATAGCCGAGACCCCTGCCCACCGGCTAACAACATAGCAACACATTCTTTCATAAGTTCTCCTCCGTAATCATATAAGTTCCGTGTACACACCGATGTGAATCACAAAAACAAACCCAAAAAACACCAAAATTTAAGGCTATGTTTTTTAGCGCGTACCTAAAGCAACAACTCCACAAAAGTGGGCACTGTTTTTGTGCTAAGCAAAAACATACGGCAATGACCAGTGCATAAAACATGTGCTATTGCCACCATTGGCCAAAACTGCCAATCGAATGCCATATTGGAAGCGCGAACTGTTTTTAAACTGTTATTTTGAGGAAGCCTCTTGTATATCTGCCTGCGAGGTAGAGGACTTTGGAACACTGTACATGGTGATAGAAAGCGGCGGGATGGTAACGCCGATGGATTGCTCAAAGCCGTGCATTTCGCCTTTGCGGCTGCGCAAGGTAGCGCCAGAATAGTCTCCACCGCCAAATTCAGCTTTATCACTGCTAAACAAAAGCCGGTAACTACCGCTTTGTGGCACACCAAAACGGTACTGTTCTCTTTGCACAGGGGAAAAATTGCACACCACAATCATTTCTTCTCCCTGTTTGTCTCGGCGCAAAAATACGATGATATTTTGCATATAATCATCGGGTACTATCCATTGAAAACCCTCCCAGGTATTGTCTAGCTCCCAAAGGGTGGATTGCTTTAAGTAAAAATGGTTCAAAGCTTTGGTGTAGGCATGCAGCTGGCTGTGTGTTTCATAATCCAGCAGCATCCAGTCCAGCTCCTTCGCTTCACTCCACTCCGTAAACTGGCCAAACTCTTGGCCCATAAACAAAAGTTTTTTGCCGGGGTGTGTGATCATATAACCAAGAAAAACACGCATTTCTGCAAATTTATCATGATAAAAACCCGGCATTTTGCTAATTAAACTACACTTCCCATGCACCACTTCGTCATGGCTGATGGGCAAAATGAAATTTTCACTGAACGCATAAAAGAAACTAAAGGTCAATTGTTGGTGGATGCTACCACGGAACAAAGGATCGGTAGACATATAGCTAAGCATGTCATTCATCCAGCCCATGTTCCACTTGAAGTTAAAGCCAAGGCCACCGTCATGTACAGGGGCGGTAACCAAAGGCCATGCGGTGGATTCTTCGGCAATCATCAACACACCGGGATGACGTTTAAATGCAGCAATATTGATTTTTTTCAAAAAGTCCATGGCCTCTAAATTGCCATTGCCACCATGCACATTCGGTTCCCATTCACCGTCTTTGCGATTATAGTCTAGATACAACATGCTGGCCACAGCGTCAAAACGCAAACCATCTATATGCTACATGTCCAGCCAAAAAAGGGCCGATGAAATCAAAAAACACTGCACTTCTGTGCGGCCAAAATCAAACACCATTGTTCCCCACTCTTTATGCTCGGCACGCAGTGGGTTTTGGTCCTCATAGCAGGGAGTGCCGTCGAGACGATCCAGGCCACCCTCATCTTGTGGAACATGAGCAGGCACCCAGTCGATGATTACTCCAATTTTTGCCTTATGGCATTCATCCACAAAATGCATAAAATCATGTGGTGTGCCATAGCGGCTGGTGGGCGCAAAATAACCGGTAACCTGGTATCCCCAGCTGCCATCGAATGGATACTCGGTAAGTGGCATCAGCTCAATATGGGTATATCCCATCTCTTGAATATAGGGAATGAGTTCTTTTGCCAAATCGAGATAACTGTAGGGGTTACCGTCGGGATGCACTTTCCAGCTACCCAGGTGAAGCTCATAAATATTCATGGGCTTGTTTTGTGAAGACCCGCGTTGCTTTGCACGCTCCCAAGCGTCATCTTGCCACGCATATCCCTCTAAATCGTAAAGCTTGCTACAGCTGGAGGGACGCGTTTC
>CAYJJK010000074.1:0-12340 GCA_964370445.1 uncultured Oscillospiraceae bacterium
ACCGAAAAAAGGCCAAAAAGTACCATCCTGACTTAAACCCAGGCGATAAAGATGCCGAATCAAAGTTTAAGGAAGCCAACGAGGCGTATGAGGTACTAAGCAACCAGGAGAAAAAACAACGGTATGACCAATTTGGCCACGCCGGAGTAGATCCAAGCTATGGTGCAGGGCCCGGAGCCGGTGGATTTGGCGGTGGTGGCTTTAGCGGCGGCCCTGTGGATTTGGGTGATATTTTTGAAACATTTTTTGGTATAAGTGGGTTTGGCGGTGGGTTTGGCCGCCAGCAACGCAACCCAAACGCGCCACGCAAAGGCAGTGACATCCGCGTAAGCTTGGTGCTTAGCTTTATGGAGGCTGTGCACGGGGTTACCAAAACCATCAATATAACAAGGCAGGAAATTTGCTCGGATTGTAGTGGCAGTGGAGCCGCCAAAGGCACTGCGGCCGAAACATGCCCCGACTGTAACGGCAGTGGAGTCATCATTGCCAGCAAACGCACTGCATTTGGCACAATGCAAGAAAGCCGCCCCTGCCCACGCTGTGCAGGCAAGGGGAAAATTGTAAAGTCGCCCTGCCACACCTGCCATGGTTCTGGACGTGTGGGCACACCCAAAAAGATAGAACTAAAAATTCCGGCAGGTGTAGACGACGACCAAAACATCATGCAGCGTGGCATGGGAGACGCAGGCCTCAACGGCGGACCCGCCGGAGACCTTATTGTCATCATTACCGTGCGTCCTGATTCTATGTTTGAGCGAGACCGCTATGATGTGTATGTAAACATACCCATCACGTTTAGCCAAGCGGTGCTGGGCGCAAAAGTAACCGTACCCACCATCGATGGCAAGGTAGAATACACGGTTCCCGAAGGCACACAAAGCGGCAAAACCTTCCGTTTAAAAAACAAGGGCATCCCCTATGTGAATGGGCGTGGACGCGGCGATCAATATGTCCGTGTAACCATCGAAATACCAAAAAAACTCACAAAAGCACAACGTGATGCTCTTAACAAGTTTGAAAACACGATGAAAGACGACAACTACGAAAATCGTAAGAGCTTTTTTAAGGGTATGAAGGACCGTTTTAGCCAAAACCCTGACAACTAGTAGCCTTTTTTTAAAACTTCTATCTAGGTGGTATCGACAATCGTGTTCAGTCGGCCTATTTCGGCCCTTTTTCCGTCCAATTTGGCCTATACATCTTGAATTCCATAAAGGAGTTCGGCAACTTTCAGGCCAAATTGGACAAGAAAATTGCTCAAAATATGCCGGGTTCAACGATTGTTGACACCACTTAAAAAAGATGCACACAGTTGTGCCTTTGTGCTAAAACACAGTTTTGGTAACACAACAAGAGAGCGGGCAAGCACATGCGTTTATTTTGTAAGGCATGCGCTCGTCCGCTCTTTTATAAATATCTTTGTGCGCAACTCCAAAAAGCACTGTATAACATGGTAGCTACACGTTCACAGTCTGCCGTCCCCAAAATAATAACGAAAAAATCATACTCTTATCTTTTAGCAATTTTGCCACCACATGGCTTTTTATGTCTTGCATAAAGCGCGCAATTCTCGTATACTATATACAAATTGTAATGATAGCGTAAACCAAGGGGGATGTATTTTATGGATGCAAAACAACGCAGGGAAGAAATTTTGCGTCTTTTGAAAATGGATATGAAACCTTTAAGTGCCACACGCCTTGGCGAGCACTTCGACGTAAGCCGCCAAGTGGTTGTGGGGGATATTGCCCTGCTGCGTGCCTCTGGTGAAGCCATTGTTGCCACCTCTCGCGGATATGTGTTAAGCAAGAATCACGCAGAAGAAACCCTTCTCGACACCTATGTGCTTAGCTGCCGCCATGATAAGAGCGATTTGGAAGCAGAATTATACACCGTGGTGGATAACGGCGGGAAATTTATAAATGTATCGATAGAACATCGCTTGTATGGCAGCATCACCTGTGATATCAACATTGGCAGCCGCTACGAAGCCGACGAATTTTTAAAAAATGTAGCTTTGAGTGGCTCTCCATTACTATGCGAACTGACAGATGGTGTGCATTTCCACACCATCCAGTGCCCCAGCGCAGAGGTGTATCGTCGCATATTGGAAGCATTAAAAAACCGCGGGCTGCTTTACAGCCCACGGAAGTTTTAATACTCATCTTTAACTTTTCCAAAGCCTCCGTATGGGGGCTTTTTGTTTTATACCTACCGGCAACTATTCACTGCGCAAAGCCTCGATGGGGTTAAGTCTTGCGGCTTTCCTGGCAGGATAGATGCCAAAAAAGATGCCAATGGCTGAAGAAAACACCACCACACCAATCACAACAGCGGGGCTGATCACGGCTTCTACCCCTAAAAGACCGCCTACTATATCTCCGCCCAAAATGCCGATCACAAGGCCAATTACACCGCCCACTAAAGTAAGTGTAGCACTTTCTACCAAAAACTGAAACAAAATGGTGCCGGTTTTTGCGCCTAAAGCCTTGCGAATACCAATTTCGCGCGTGCGCTCGGTGACACTCACAAGCATGATGTTCATAACGCCAATGCCGCCCACCAAAAGGCTGATGGCTGCAATGGCTGCAATGATGGTAGAGAAGGTTCCGATGATGGTGTTAAACTGGTCGGCAAAGGCACTAAGATCCATTGCATCATACACATCCCGCTCGGCATTGTTGTGACGCTGACTTAAAAGGGTCGTTACGTCGCTGATGGCTTTGTCTTTTAAATCCCCGTCTGCCGGCATAAAAGCAATTTGGTAATACGGTGAACCAAAGTCGGCCGATCCGGTGAAATTTTGCAGGGTAGAAAGTGGCATACTCACCGATGCGGTTACATCCTCACCAAAGCTCATCTGGGTGGTTTCGGTAACCCCGATGATGGTAAAATCGGCAAGGCGATCATATACATTCATTTGCACGGTTAACCCCACCACATTGTCAGAGCCAAACAGTTCTTTCGCACCGGTTGAATCGATGGTGATGACATTGCGTGCCGAGTTGTAATCTGCCTCATTCCAAACACGCCCAGATACTACACTGGAAGGGATCACCAGGTTCCTATCGGCGCTTCCGGAGCTGATGCTTGCCGAAATAGTTTCGTTTCTTGGGCCTGTAATCGTTCCCGAAGAACCACTCTCCACAGTAACAGCTGAAACAGTGGGCAAATTTCGGATGGCATCAATGTCGGCATCGGTGATGTAATCGGATTCGGACAAATCACTGCCGCTGGGGTAGATATAAATGGCACCGTTGGCAATGCTGTTCAGCTCATCCGTAATTTGTGCTTGCCCGCCCATACCCACAGCAAGCACAATAATCACCGAAGAAATACCGATGATAATGCCAAGCATCGTGAGGAGCGAACGCATTTTGTTTACATAAATATTGCGAAATGCCATTTTGGCATATTCTATGACTTGCCACATAGTGTCTCCTGTCTTACATTTGAGTTACAAGCGACGCATAATAACAGAACTATTCCTTAAAACCTTTTACAGGGCCCGTTAGCCCATCATCATTGGTGACATTGTGGGCGCAGTGCTATAGGCCACATCGTCGCTGATGGTAGTCCCTTCCACAATATCTTGCGAGGACAAGATAACATTTTCGCCTGCAGAAAGGCCACTTACCACTTCAATCATGGTGTCGCTGGAGAGGCCTGTTTCTACAGTGCGGCGCGTTGCCATGCCATTTTCTTCCACCATGGCATAGGTGCCGGTAACATCGGTGTTGATGGCCGTGGTGGGCACCACCAGCACATTTTGCGCCTCGCCTGTGTGGATGATTACCGTAGCATCCAGCCCAAGGGTGATATTTTCGTCTGGATTTTCAATGCTTACAGTAGCCCCCACAAAAGTTGACGTGCCGGTTTGCGAAGCTTGCTCTGTGGCAATTAGGTCGATGTTGTTCACCGTGCCGTTATAAGAGTGCCCTAAAACCGTAACCGTGGCACTTTGACCCACACGCACTTGTTCTAAATCGTATTGAGACAGTGAAAGCAATACTTCGACGTTATCGGTACTTTGAATGGTGCAAATCGGTGCATATTGCTGCGCCATGGCACCTTCGGCCACTTGCACATCGGTAACCACACCACCAATAGGGGCAGAAACACCTTCCTGTGCAGCACTGAGCTGCTCTTGCACACTCTCTAGGGAGTTTTGTGGGGCTACCAGCTGTGTTTGCAGTTGAGCTTGTGCTGTGGCGTCCAAAACACCTGCCTCGGCCTGGCTGGCAGCACTTTCCAGTTGAGAGATGATGCTGTTGTGCTGTTCCACATCGGCTTGTGCGGCCGAAACAGCGCTAGTGGCTGCAGACAGCTGACCTTCCAGAGCCGAAACTTCGGTGGCCAAGGCGTCAATTTGAGGTTGCAGGGCCGTAGCTGCTGCAGAATCTGTGGTTAAAAGGCTGGTTTGCTGGGTGCGCATGCTGTCGAGCTGAGATTTTTTTGCCGCAAGCGTAGGGCTTACGTTTGCTGTAACCGAAGCCAAATTTGCCTGCGCCTCGGCTAGATTAATGTTTGCAATTTCGCGTTGCTGACGCGTATTGGTTATTCCATTTTGATAGTCACTCGCGTTTTGTGATGCCTCAGCACTGGCTTGTTGAGACTGCTGTTGCTGCAAAGATGCCTGCTGCAAGGAAGCACCGGCTGTCTCCACACTGCGGCTAAGCTCTGTGGTGTCGAACACCACCAGTTCGTCACCTGCTGAAACAAAAGCACCGGCCGTCAAGTTTAATTCTGCAATAGGTGCAGACGCCGGCGCATAAATCACGCGTTTGTCGCCACTTTGCACAGGGCCGCTGGAAGAAAGAGTTTGATTGATACTACCCGTTTCCACCATTTGTGTTTCCGCATAGGTTGGAAGTGGCCCTTGCAAAAACCCCAGCACGGTTTGTATCACAAAAACAACAACCAGCAAAAAGACGATACAAAGAAACACAATCAGCTTTGGGCTACGTTTTTTCTTTTGTTTTTGTAGCGCACTGCTAATCAAGTCTCCATAATCGACCTGACTAGGAAGTGCAGAACCACCACCGTCTGCCTCGCCTTCTTGTGCAGCTGGCGAGCCAGTGGGCTGCATGTAATCTGCAAAGGGTGCATTTTGCACACTTGCTTTTTTTTCTTGCGCCTCGTGATTGCTTAAATCTTTGTCTTTTTTATGCATGTGCTTGCCCTCCGTTTGCTGTTGCTGCCGTAAGCGATGCACCGGTACCAATATGTTCGGCATCAATGCGTCCGTCTGTGATGTGGATGCGCCTTGGCGCTTTTTGTGCAAGGCCGTCATCGTGCGTGATGAGCACAATGGTATTGCCTTCGCGGTGCAACTCTTCAATAATGGAAAATACCAGCTTTCCACTTTTGGTGTCAAGGTTGCCTGTTGGCTCATCTGCCAAAATAAGCGGCGGGTTTGGCGCAAGAGCCCTTGCTACAGCCACACGCTGTTGCTGGCCACCGCTCATCTCGTTTGGCCGGTGTTTCATGCGGTCCAAAAGTCCTACGCGGGCAAGAGCACGCAAGGTAAGCTCTTTGCGTGCTCTTGCCGAAAACCCACGGTAGATAAGGGGAAGTTCCACATTTTCGTAAGCATTGAGGCTTTGAATCAAATTAAAACTTTGAAAAATAAAACCAATTTGCTCGTTGCGCACCACGCTAAGCTCGTTGTCTCGCATTTGGCTTACGTTGATGCCATTTAAAAAATAGTGGCCAGCCGAAGGCACGTCCAAACAGCCAATCATGTTCATCAGTGTCGACTTTCCGCTTCCGGAATGCCCCACCACAGCTAAAAACTCACCATTTTGCACCTGCAAGCTTATGCCGTCAAGTGCGCGCACCTCGTTTGGGCCGGGGTTGTAAATTTTATACAGACTTTGTACTTCAATCAAAGGACGCATACGGTTTCCTCTCTGCCACAATCGGCGGCAAACCCTTATCCTCAGCCACGTTTAACACAATAAACCATCAAATGTTTGTGGTAAATTAGGCTTTGGTGCAAAATACCTGCAAAAAATATAGCCCCATTTAAAATGGAGCTAAGTATTTCCTATAAAACCACTAATAGTTTATCACACACGCTTTTTATTTACTACGCTTTGATTGTGAAAAATATGTGATATTTTGAGTTTGTCAAAGCAAAACTAAACACTTTTGGGTACGGCTATCGCTTTTACCGGGCAAATGTTTACACAAACACGGCAACCCGTGCAAAGGGCATCGTCTATTTTAGCCACGTTGTCTGTAACGGTGATGGCCCCTTCAGGACATTCTTTTTGACATTTCATGCAACCAATACATCCAGCGCTACATTCTTTACGTGTCATCGCTCCACGATGGTGGTTTGCACACAAAACCACGGGTTTTTCGCTCACGTCTCTTAGCCAAATGATATTTTTGGGGCAAGCTTCCACACAGGCCCCACAACCCGTGCACTGTTCCAGTTTCACACGGGCCACACCGTCTTGAATTTCAATGGCGTCAAATTTGCATGCAGCCTTGCAGGCTCCATAACCAAGGCAACCATAAGGACAAGCCGTAGGGCCACCAAAAAGGCCGGCACTGCCCACACAGGTGGTAAGGCCTGAATTTTCATATTTAGCGCTACGGTGTTCTACAGTGCCTTGGCAGGCCACCCCCGTTTTGCGCTGGGCCCCAGCTCCGGCTTCTTGCCCCATGATAGAGGCCACGTCTTCAGCCACAGAGGCCCCACCCGGAATGCAAAGCGTGATGGCCGCATTTGCTTCAATGATAGCCGTGGCATAATCTGCACAACCTGCAAAACCGCAAGCGCCGCAATTGGCTCCGGGTAAAGCCTCTTGCACAAGGCCAATTCGCTCGTCCACTTCCACGTGCATCAATTGCGAAGCCACCACCAAAATGGCTGCACCGCAAAGCCCGGTTAAGGTAACAATGATAACAGCAGCAGTTACCGACATAGTTTTTTCTCCTTTTTGTTTTCCCTTTTGGTATTTGCTTTAGAGGTGTCGTTCAATGGTTGCATCACATATGCTTTAGGCGGTTTTTGCATGCATATAAACAAATCCCTTCTTAGGCAAATTAAACACAACCAACAACACTGCTCTTAGGCGGGTAGGCCAAACAGCCCTTCCAAAAGGCCGCCAAAACCCATGAAAGACATACTAACAATTGCCGCCGAAACCAAAGTAAGCGGTAGACCTTCAAAACTCTTAGGCGGCTTTGTGCGTTTTAGTGTGCTGCGCACGCCGGTGAACAACACCATGGCAAGGCCAAAGCCAATGCCGGCCCCAAGCGAAGACACCAAAGCTTCTGGGAAGGTGTAGTATGGGGCATCTGGGTTTATCAAACTGGCGGTTTCCACATTTAAAAGAGTGAGGCCCAAAATGGCACAGTTTGTAGTAATCAGCGGCAAATACACACCCAAAGAACGATATAAGGGTGGCACAAAGCGTCTTAGGGTAATTTCTACCAGTTGCACCAAGGTGGCAATGATAAGAATAAAGCAGATATTGTTGAGGTAAGCAAGACCATTTGGCACCAAAAGATAGGTGTATACGGGCCAGGTTGCAGCGGTGGCCAGTACCATTACAAAGGTAACAGCCGCGCTCATACCAACGGAAGACTGCAGCTTGGCCGAGACCCCAAGGAAGGGGCATATGCCTAAAAACCGCACCAAAACGTAGTTGTTAACCAAAATCATTGAAAAGAAGATAAACGCAAGTTGAACTGCCATTATTCATCCATCTCCTTTCCGGGGCAATTTTCACTGGCGGCGCACACGGCACAGCCCACATTTTTCGGGATACTCGCGCCCATTTTACGCTCTACAAAAATAGCAAGAGCCATGAAAACACCAAAGGCAAAAAAACCGCCCGGTGGCAAAATCATGATGCTCATGGGCTGAATGCTTTCGGGCAAAATTTGAAAACCCAACAAAGCGCCTGCGCCCAAAAGCTCGCGCATTGCACTCATCAAAACCAGCGCTACTGTAAAGCCCGCACCCATACCAATACCGTCAAGCGCCGAGGCGAACACGTTATTTTTAGATGCAAACATTTCGGCACGTCCCAAAATAATACAGTTTACCGTAATCAGCGGCAAAAACACACCCAGAGATGCATCCAGCGCCGGCACATACGCCCTTACAAGCATTTGCACCAAGGTTACAAAGCTTGCGATGATAACGATAAAACACGGCAGACGCACACCGCTTGGAATCACCTTACGCAAAAGGGAAATAACAATGTTAGAGCAAAGTAGCACAAAGGTAGCAGCGGCCCCCATGCCAAGGCCATTAAACACCGAAGTGGTAACAGCAAGCACGGGACAACAGCCCAAAACCAAACGAAGAACCGGGTTTTCCTTTAAAAGACCGTTGGTTAAAATGGTAAGATAAGACTTTTGTTGTTTTGGTTTCATTTAGGCGGCACCCCCTTGTCCACTAAGCTGCTCTTGATAGAGCGTAATGGCCGCATTCACATCATTGACGGCAGCATGGGTAGAGATGGTGCTACTGGCAATTTTATCCACATCGTCGTAGGCAATCTCTTCGGCGGCAAGGCCATTAAACTGCTCTGCAAACCAGGGTTCTGTCTCCAATTTCTTGCCAAGTCCGGGCGTTTCATCATTTTGCAAGAAGGTCACTCCAAGGATGGTTCCATCCGGCGCAAAAGCCACCATGGCCGGCACCGGCCCTGCATAGCCCGGCGTAGCGGTTTCTACAATAAAGCCCACATCGTTTGTGGTGCTATATGCCGCAGTAACGCCATCTACCTCCGAAATAATTTCCACCTCTTCAAACCCATCTGCCTCGGGCAAAAGCGCCCTGCGGGCCGCTTCGGCAGTTTCTAGAGTGTTTTGTTCAATAATGGGTGCTGTAAACCCGTTGGTAATGGCCAAAAGCAAGCTCATCACGCCGCAAATAAGAGAAAGTGTCACAATGGGGGCAATGATTTGACCCAAGATGCGGTTTTCAGTTTTCTTTACTTCCATCTTAGCTTGCCTCCTTCTCTTTTTTCCAGCGCCCTTTAGAAACGCCAAGCGGGCGGTTGCGAGTAAGCTGGTTGATGTAAGGCACCACTAAGCTCATCAAAAGGAGCGAGAAAGAAACACCCTCGTTCATTGTGGCAAATGCACGGATGAACACGGTGAGAACGGCAAGCCCCGCGCCAAAAATAATGCGCCCTTTAAGGGTGTAGGGGCTTGTAACATAATCGGTTGCCATGAAAAATGCACCCAGCAACAAGCCACCCGTAAACAATAGTTTAAAGGCAAGTGTGGCACCTTCAAGGACGCTTTGCCCTTGTATAAGATAGATGATAAATTGAATGAGGAAAGTGCCACCAATGTATGTGAGCGGGATGGCGGGTGAAATCACCTTGGTAACCATGAGGAGCACCCCACCCAAAATAAGGGTGATGGCGCATGTTTCGCCCAAAACACCACCGTGGGTGCCAAGCAGCAAATCAATCATGGGCAAAGCCGTGCGATCGGGCACGGCAAGCGGTGTGGCCGTGGCCAATGCATCCAGCCCACCAAAGGTTTGTGGATAGGGGAAGTTGATCATTTCTCCTGTAAAAGAAAGCTGCAGCACTGTGCGTCCCACAAGTGCCGGGTTTGCAAAGTTGTAGCCAAGCCCACCAAACAGCTGCTTTGTTACAATAATGGCTACAAAAGCACCCAAAACAGCCATCCAAAGAGGCAAGTTTGATTGCACATTAAAGGCCAAAATCATGCCGGTAACAACGGCAGAAAAATCCCCAACGGGAATGGGCTGTTTGCGCCATTTACACCAAAGGGCTTCAAACACCACACAGGCCAAAACAGTTACAACGGTAAGCAGCAGCGCGCGTGGGCCAAAGATTAACGTTGCAGCCACCAAGGTGGGCAACAAAGCCACACACACGGCCAGCATTATTTTGCGTGTGGACGAATGTGACGAAGCATGTGGCGACGCTGCTACCATCAATTTAGTTTCCACGTTCTTTTGCCACCTCCTGCATCAAAAATTGCCGCGCCAAATTGGCCGTTTGTGCCACATAACGCTTTGCCGGGCATACAAAACTACACACCCCACAGGCAATACACACATCGGCATTTAGTGCTTTTAAAAGCTCTACATCTTTTGTTTCATACGCTTCATTTGCCTCCACAGGGGAAAGGCGCATGGGGCAGGCATTGATGCACCGTGCACAGCGAATACATGGCCCTGGCTTTGGCAAAAACGCCTCCTCAGGCGTTAGGGCCAAAATGGCATTATTCTGCTTAACAAGGGGGTATGCATCGCTTGGTAAAGCCATACCCATCATTGGGCCACCTAAAAGCAGCTTTCCAACTTCGGTTTTATACCCCCCACAAAACTCTATCACCTCGGCAACGCTGGTGCCCAAAATCACCTCTACATTTTGAGGGTTTGCAACAGCGCCACCGTCTACGGTAAGGCGCTTTGTGGTAAGCGGTAAACCGGTGGTGAGATATCGGCCCAAAACCGCCACTGTGGTTACATTAAGCACAATCACGCCAACGTCTGCAGGCAAACCACCTGCAGGCACCTCGCGCCCGGTAACCGTTTCGATAAGCACCTTTTCTGCCCCTTGAGGGTAGCGACTAGGCAAGGCAAACACGTTGATTGCATCATTTCCCTGTGTCAGCCCAAACATTAAATCCATGGCCTCGGGCTTGTTGCGTTCGATGCCAATCACCGCTTTTTTTATGCCAAGATGCTTTTGCACCGCCGCAATGCCAAACAAAATATCCTCACTGTTTTCCAGCATTTCACGATCATCACTGGTGATATAAGGCTCACACTCGGCGGCATTGATGAGCAAATAATCAATTTGGTCTAAATTTTTAGGCGAAAGTTTGATAGAGGTGGGAAAACCTGCCCCACCAAGGCCAACAAGGCCGCTGTCTTTTACAGCCTGCAAAAAGCTTTCTCGGTTCGTCACTTCAGGCAGACATACACTGTCGCTCAGCGTTTGTAAGCCATCCGGCTCAATCACAACCGCATCTACCAGTTTCCCTGCACCCGACATCACGGCCTCTATCCCCTTCACCGTACCTGAAACCCCGGTGTAAATTGGCGATGATACAAAAGCAGTGGGCTCCCCTACCAGCTGGCCCACCTGCACTGTATCCCCTTTTTTTACAACCGGCTTACATGGCGCACCAATGTGTTGTTGCATCAATAGTTTTATCTCTTTGGGAAGCGGCATTTGTACGGTGGCCATAGTCTCTGTTCCCTTTTTGTGGGGCACAGCGGCGCCTCGCCCTAAAGCCAAGAGCTGTTTGAGCATTCTGTTCCTCCTTCATCAGCATGTTGTGATTATGCAGAAAACCGCATACAATCTTTATAAAAGATAGTGAAAATATTATAATTTACATCTCATTGCAACTACATTCTATTGTATACATCGCAAGAGAGACTGTCAACCAAAAAAGGAAGGCTTCCAAAAGAACACACGGCTTTATAAAAAAGCACCTGTTCATTTTTTTAAGGTTATGTTATACTAAAAAAAAGGAGGCGAGGCAGCATTGGTGATATCGGTAGCAAAAAGTGATCTACCACAAGCTTTTGATGCTTTGCCGGCGCTAAAGGTGCGCCATTATAACGGAGAAATGAAAGCGGGCAAGATATATACTGTGGCACAAATGTATGTGCTGCGCGAAAGTTTGGCTTTGCGTTTGAATGTTTTTGAAAAGAGCCCTGCAAACACCAGTGCTGTGGGATTTTGCCTTGCCTCTGACACGGATAACACATTGGTTTTGCGCTTATTTCCAAACGAGGTGCAACTGCAGCTATGTGGCAAAAACAAAACCGAAGAGCTTAAGGCACCTGCTGTTTCGTATCATTCAGGTGGGGACGAACAAGGATTTTACTGGGGTGCCGATGTACAAATCCCCCCCTCTCTGTTGCAGCTTGTGGGCCTAGCTTTAAAGAATGACAGCACATTTTTAGCAAATCTTTTTAAGCTAGATTGTGAAGAAGATGCATTTGGTGCCGCTTTTCCTGTTTTACAAGATACGCCACCATACAGCCCAGCCAATTGCGGCCATTTCAAAGTGGTAAACTTTACCACCGCATCATAAAAAGGTAAACCTTCCGCCATAGGGCGGGTGCTATTACAAAAATAAAGTCGGGAGTGTGATGAAAGAATGGGCATGGTGTTAAAAACTTTGGTAAAAGTGTTGCTTGCTTTGGGCGCCGTTTTTGCACTGGTTTATCTGGTTCGATATTACAATTAACAAAAATCTTATTACATTGAAATTTACAACGACGACTTAGACGAGGGGTTATTTGAGTGAAATTTGGAAAAAATGAAATAGGACGCAGCGGCGGCAACGGCAGAAGAAGCACCTT
>CAYJJK010000075.1:0-12218 GCA_964370445.1 uncultured Oscillospiraceae bacterium
CATACGCCTCGTTGGCTTCCTTAAACTTTGATTAGGCATCTTTATCGCCTGGGTTTAAGTCAGGATGGTACTTCTTGGCCTTTTTTCGGTAGGCGTTTTTTATATCGGCTTCGCTGGCATCTTTTGCAACACCCAGAACCTCGTAAAAGTCCCGTTTATCGGCCAATCAACTTCACCCTTTCTCCTTGTGGGGTTTGAATAAGCCCCAAACTCTTTCTTTCAGCACTGCACGCGGCGAATGGTTTTGCATTCGCCGCGTAGCTTTGTGCTGTTTTCTTTTTATATCTGGCGGCTATTATTCGTCTACCTCAGTGAAATCGGCATCGATAACATCGTCGCTTTGTGCGCTACTTTGAGAGGCGTCCTGAGCACCCGGCTCTTCTGCAGCTGCAGCGTTTTGGCTGTAAACCTTGCTGCTTACTTCATGCAAAACTTTTTGCAGTTCTTCTTGTTTTGCTTTAATATCATCAAGGTTGTCACCTTCCAAAGCGGTTTTTAAGGCGCTCTTTTTTTCTTCTAAGCTGGCCTTGTCGGCCTCGTCTAGCTTGTCGCCAAAATCGGCAATGGTTTTTTCGGTTTGATACACCATTTGGTCGGCCGCATTGCGTGTTTCAATTTTCTCTTTCAGTATGCGGTCTTCTTCAGCATAGCGCTCGGCATCTTTCACAGCGGCTTCCACATCATCTTTGCTCATGTTGGTGGAAGCGGTGATGGTGATGCTTTGCTCTTTGCTTGTGCCAAGGTCTTTGGCAGAAACCGCCACAATGCCGTTGGCATCAATGTCGAAAGTAACTTCAATTTGGGGCACGCCACGAGGCGCTGCGGGAATGCCGTCTAGATGAAATACACCCAGTTTTTTGTTGTCTTTGGCCATCTCGCGCTCGCCTTGCAGCACGTTCACTTCCACGCTGGGTTGGTTGTCGGCCGCGGTGGAGAAAATTTGGCTTTTTTTGGTGGGGATGGTGGTGTTGCGCTCGATGATTTTGGTGCACACGCCGCCCATGGTTTCAATGCCAAGGCTTAGTGGTGTAACATCGAGAAGGAGCAAGCCTTTCACATCGCCGCCCAAAACACCACCTTGAATGGCGGCACCCAATGCCACACACTCGTCTGGGTTGATGTCTTTGGAGGGGTCGAGCTTCATGTACTCTTTTACGGCGTCTTGCACAGCCGGAATACGGGTGGAACCGCCCACCAAAAGCACACGGTTAAGATCGGACGGTTGCAAGCCGGCATCCTTCATGGCGCGTTTCATCGGCTGTGTGGTGCGCTCTACAAGGTCTGCGGTCAGCTCGTTAAATTTAGCGCGGGTAAGGCTTGTGTCAAGGTGTTTTGGGCCCGAGGCATCTGCGGTAATAAACGGCAGGTTAATTTGGGTGCTTGTAACACCGGAAAGCTCAATTTTTGCTTTTTCTGCAGCTTCTTTTAGGCGCTGGGCAGCCATTTTATCTTGACGCAAATCAATGGCGTTTTCTTTTTTGAATTCCTCGGCCAAAAATGTGATGATGCGCTCGTCAAAATCGTCACCACCAAGACGTGTGTCGCCTGCGGTGGAAAGCACTTCCGTGATGCCCTCACCCATTTCAATAACAGAAACGTCAAATGTACCACCGCCAAGGTCATACACCATAATTTTCTGGTCGGCTTGTTTGTCGGCGCCATAGGCAAGCGCTGCTGCCGTGGGCTCGTTGATGATGCGCTTTACAGTAAGCCCTGCAATGGCACCGGCGTCTTTTGTGGCCTGGCGTTGGCTGTCGCTAAAGTATGCGGGAACGGTGATAACCGCATCGGTTACCGTTTCGCCCAAATAGCTTTCAGCATCCGCTTTCAATTTTGCCAAAATCATGGCAGAAATTTCCTGCGGGGTGTAATTTTTGCCATCAATTTCCACTTTCTCGCTTGTGCCCATGGCACGCTTGATGGAAGAAATGGTGCGGTCGGGGTTGGTAATGGCTTGGCGTTTGGCCACTTGGCCCACAAGGCGCTCGCCATCCTTTGTAAAGCCCACCACAGACGGTGTGGTGCGCCCGCCTTCTGCGTTTGGAATAACAACAGCGTCGCCGCCTTCCATAACGGCAATGCAGCTATTGGTTGTACCAAGGTCAATCCCTACGATTTTACCCATAAAAAACTCTCCTTTTTGTGTTGTGTTTATATGTTAACTTTTAGTTTAACCATGAATCAATAGAACAAAGTGTGGCGCCTAGCTCATAATGGTTAGGGTGCTACGGCCACCATAGCGTGACGAATGACCTTTTCGCCCAACAGGTACCCTTTTTGCAGCACTTCGGTGATGACGCCGCTTTCTACGCCTTCCACTTCTTTTTGCATAATGGCATTGTGCAGCTGCGGGTCAAACGCCTGGCCTTCAGTTTCCATTTCGTGGATGCCCAGTTTTTCAAAAACATCACTGCATTTTTGAAGGGTCATCAACACGCCTTTTTTATATTCTTCATCGCTTGTTTGCACATTAGCAGCGGCGTTTAGGGTGTCTAGCACAGGCAAAAGCGTTTCGGCAGAAAAGCAAACCCCGTTGCTAAAGGCGGTTTCGGTTTCGCGTTGGCTACGCTTGCGATGGTTCTCGTATTCAGCCGCTGTGCGCAGCAGTTGCTCGTTTAGGTCGGCAATGCGTGCCTCGGCACCTGCCAATTTTTCCTCTGTGGCAAGAAGCTTTGCTTCCGCCTCTAATGCACTATCTTTCTTGGCGTCTTTTTTGCTCTTTCTTTTATTCGTGCTTTCTTGTGTAGCCTCATCTGCTATGGGTGTAGTTTGTGGCTCTTCTGCCTTGCTCATGCTTATGTTCTCCTCCTTATGCCGCAAAACTTGCGTCATCTATTTTCTAAAAGTGTTTGGTCCATCAGTGGCGCCACTTACGGCATTTCCCACCAAGTGGCTAAAATACTCCAATGTTGAAATTACCTTGCTAAACGGCATGCGTGTGGGGCCTAAAACTGCCAAAGCACCATACAAACCACCGCTTGACAAATAGTGCTGTGATACGATACAAAGGCCGGGAATGGGCCGCTCGAGTTCGTCTCCAAACAATACTACAGTTTGCCGGTTTTGCGGTGTCAATAGTTCCTCTGCGTAATTTTGAGAGCCCACTAACTCCAAGAGTGCGCGCATTCCCTTGTCGAGATCCGGCCAGCGCAGCAGATATTTTTGCCCCTCAAAATAGAGAGAAGATTTTCCGGCTTCGGAAAGCAAGGTGAGGGCTGCTGAAAGGATGGGCCAGCTGCGGGGGCCGCGTTCTTCTAAGTGATCTACCATACTGCGGATTAAAGAAGGTGCCACGTCTGCTTCTGAAACAAACCGCAAATGTGTGTTTAGGGTGCTTGCAAGGCGTGTACAGTCCTCAATGTCCAGCTCGAAATCCACTTTTGCCACGCGGGTAAGCACGCCGCCGGACACGGTGACTGCCAAAACAGCCGCAGTATAACGTCCCACCTGAATCACTTCATAATGGGCAATGTGCAAATCGATAGCAAGAGGGGTGGTGGCGATGACAGCATAGCCTAGCAAATCGGCCAGAGCCGAGGCGGCACCCCGTGCCAATTTTTCGGGGTCGTGGTCTAAAGTGCTCACACTGTTTTTAATCCGCTTTTGCTCTTCGCTTGTCAGCTGCGCCTGTGCAGGCAAAAGGTTATCAACATAATAGCGATAGCCCTTTGCGGTGGGGATGCGCCCGGCAGATGTGTGCGGTTGTTCTAAAAGGCCCAGCTTTGTTAGGGCGGCCATTTCGTTGCGCAACGTGGCTGATGAAACAGATAAATCGATGCAACGCTGCAATAAGTTAGAGCCAACAGGTTCTCCGCCATTTGCATATAAGGAAACAATGGCCATCATGATGCGCTCTTTTCTATCATCAATCGGCATTTTGTGCACCTTCTCTGTTTTGATTTAGCACTCTTAGTGTTCGAGTGCTAATACCATTTTACAACATCTGGAGAAATTGTCAAGGGGAAGAAACAATTTTTTTTTACTTTTACAAATTCCTCACAATTTGCAAAGCAAAGCGGCGAGTCATTGCATGTATTTAGCACGGCATGGCACTGCAAAAAGAGTTTGCACGAGAGTGAGGACAATTTTTATGAAGTATGTGTGAAAAGAAAAAAGGAGCCAGTGTAATGGCGCACAAACACAAACTGTACTTTTGCATTATTTTATTGTATAATAAATAAACGAATTTTTAGTGACGTGCTTTGAGAAGATGTTATCATGGTATTGTGCGGTGAAACGCAGCCAAAATATGGCTAGGCGTTGCCTTTAACCAAAAAGAGGAATGAGAGAGCCTAGCTGCACTTTGGTAGACGGTGGCACAGCAAAGGCGATGGCTGTTTTAGGTTTTGTGATGGCATGAATGACATGTTTTAAAAGCACAATTTTGGCCCAAAGGGGGAGTTTTGTGATTTCTTTCTACAACCCAAACGGGAAAATTTGTATCAGTGAGCGATATTTTGCAGAGCTTATCGGCGGTGCAACCAAAAATGCCGTGGGCATGGCGGGCCTTGCCGAAAGTGGTGCTAAAGAATGCATAAAAGCGTTTTTGAGCTCTGAAAAGCTGCAGTCGGGCGTATGCGTGACAGAAGAAAATGGGACGTTATGGATTGATTTGCACATTAAGGTAGTATACGGGGTGAACATTTCGCAAACGGTGAAAAGTATCCAGCAAAATGTAAGCTATACCGTGGAAAACGCAACCGGTTTTACTGTGCTGCGCATCAATGTTTCGGGGTATGGTTGGTGGCGTAAAACAGTGTGTACAAACTGCTGAGAGTAAGAAGTAATTTTGAGGTGAGGACATGATAGAAGGTAAGGCGCTGCGGGATGCCATCATTTCTGGGGCAAATAACATCCGCAAAAACAGTGCTGAAGTAGACGAATTGAATGTATTTCCCGTGCCGGATGGAGACACGGGACCCAATATGAGCATGACAGCCGGTGCCGCACGTGATGAGCTGCTTTTGTTAAAAGACAGTTGCAGCGTGGGCCAAGCGGCAGAGGTGGCGGCCGGAGCTATGCTGCGCGGTGCACGTGGCAACTCGGGCGTGATTACATCGCTTTTGTTTCGAGGGTTTTCAAAGCAATTGTCTGGCAAGCAAACAGCAAGCTGTGAAGATATTGCAGACGCCTTTGAAAAAGGTGTATCTGCAGCATACAAAGCGGTGATGAAACCCACAGAAGGTACCATGCTTACTGTGGCACGTGTGGTGAGTGAGGAGCTGAGTGCACAAAAGCCAAATGACGAAAAAGCCCAATGGGACTTGATTGTGAAAGCGGCTGAGGATGCCTTGGCAAAAACACCTGATCAACTGCCGATTTTAAAAAAAGCAGATGTTGTGGATTCTGGCGGTAAAGGCTTGTGTTACATTTTAGAGGGGATGCGCTCTGCTATTGTAGAGGGAGTTATTTTAGCGGGACCCGAGGAAGACAAAGATCCAAAGGCAAAGTTGTCTACTGTAAATGTGGGCAAGGGTGTGTTTACCCACGAGTTGCAGCCCGACCTTACCAATGCCTACTGCACTGAGTTTTTGATAAACCGTGAAAACGATAAAGACCCACTGAAACTGCGTGCCTTTTTAGAAAGCAATGGAGACAGTGTGGTGGTGGTGGAAGATGAACAAATCATCAAGTGCCATGTGCACACGGCAGACCCGGGGCAGGTGCTTTCTAAAGCACTAAGTTATGGTTTTCTAACAAAGCTTAAAATTGAAAATATGCTTGAACAATACGAGACGCGAAAAGCACAGGGTCAGGGCCTTGAAAAACAGGTAGAGGCAGAAAAAAGCGGCGAGGGAGACTATTTGTATGCCGCGGTGGACAGTTCCCGAGAGGTGGGTTTTGTGGCTGTGGCGGCTGGCACCGGCCTGCGCGAAATCTTTTTAGATCTTGGCATTGATGTAGTGGTGAGTGGTGGGCAAACGATGAACCCTTCCACCGAGACCATTTTGCAGGCGGTACAAAATGTGCCGGCAAAGCATGTGTTTGTGTTGCCAAATAATAAAAACATCATTTTGGCAGCAGAGCAAGCAAAAAAATTGGCCGACCGCAGTGTGGTGGTGGTGCCTACGCGAACCATACCACAGGGCATGAGTGCCATGTTGGCATTTAACCCAAGCGACAGTGTGGATCAAAACCTTATTGAAATGAATAAAATGGCAGAGCAGGTGAAAACCGGGCTTGTCACCTTTGCGTCTCGCAACACAGAATTTGATGGCAAAAAAATAAGACGTGGTGAAATATTAGGCCTTGAGAATGGAAAGTTGTCTATTGTGGGCAATGATGTTTCTAAAGTGACAGCTCGTCTTGTGCGCAGCATGTGTAAAAAAGATACCAGCTTTGTTACGCTTATTTCAGGTTGTGATGTGCACGAAGAAGATGCCACACGGACCTTAGAGCAGTTGCGCTCTAAATTGCCGTCCAATGTGGAGATATCTCTTTTGATGGGCGGGCAACCGGTGTATTATTACACGATATCGGTAGAATAAGGCGTAAAATAGCCAATTTCTGCCCTATCACTTAAAGAAAACTGAACAAGTTGGCCCGGCTATGAAAAGCCGGGTCTTTTAAAAAAAGAAAATACACATTTTTTTCACTTGCGGCAAAAGTGTAGACATGGTATTTTGGAGTATAGAAGAAATAAAAACAAGGGGAAGCGAGTGCAAATTTTTGCACGGCCGACTCTCAATGATAAAAACTAGGAGCATACACAGTGGGAATTTTCGAAAAGATGTTTGGGAGCTTTTCTGATCGAGAGCTAAAAAAAATTCGTCCGGTTGCCGATAAGATTATGAGCTTAGAGGACAGCTATAAGGCAATGAGTGATGCGGATTTGCGTGCGCAAACACCGGCCTTAAAAGCACGTTTAGAAAATGGAGAAACAGTAAACGATTTATTGCCCGAGGCCTTTGCCACTTGCCGGGAGGCCGCCAGCCGTGTTTTGGAAATGCGCCATTTTCCCGTGCAGCTGATGGGTGGTGTGGTGCTGCATCAAGGGCTGATTGCAGAGATGAAAACCGGTGAGGGCAAAACTCTTGTGGCCACTTTACCTGTGTATCTCAACGCCTTAGAAGGCAAAGGTGTGCATGTGGTGACGGTGAATGACTATCTTGCCAGACGCGATAGCGAGTGGATGGGCAAAGTATATCGTTATCTTGGTCTTTCGGTGGGTCTTATCGTACATGGTCTCACCCCGCAAGAGCGACGCGAAGCCTATGCCTGCGACATCACCTATGGCACAAACAATGAGTTTGGTTTCGACTATTTGCGCGATAATATGGTGACTTACCGCGAAAATATGGTGCAACGTGGGCACCATTATGCCATCGTTGACGAGGTGGACTCGATTTTGGTTGACGAAGCACGCACACCTTTGATTATTTCGGGCCAAGGAGATAAAAGCACCGAGCTTTATACAAAGGCCGACCAGTTTGTGCGCAAACTGAAAATGAACAAGGTGGTAGAGCTGGATGACAAGGCCGACCACGACGAAAACGAGGAGCTGGACGGCGATTTTATCGTCAACGAAAAACAGCGTGTTGCCACACTTACGGCGCGTGGCATCCACAAGGCAGAGGACTTTTTCAATTTGGAAAATTTAGCCGATGCCGCCAATATGGAACTGTCTCACCACATCAACCAAGCCATCAAAGCCCGTGGTGTGATGCGGCGCGACATTGATTATGTGGTGAAAGACGGCGAGGTTATCATCGTGGATGAAAACACGGGCCGTTTGATGTTGGGCCGCCGCTACAATGAGGGCTTGCATCAGGCCATTGAGGCAAAAGAGGGCGTGAAGGTGGAACGCGAAAGCAAAACCCTTGCCACCATCACCTTTCAAAACTTCTTTCGTATGTATAAAAAACTGTCTGGCATGACGGGCACGGCCAAAACAGAGGAGACTGAATTTAACGAAATTTATGGCCTGCAAGTGGTGGAGGTGCCCACAAACCGCCCCATGATGCGAAAAGACCATGCGGATGCCGTGTATAAAACTGTAATGGGCAAATACAGCCAAGTGATAGAGCAGGTGGCCGTTTGCCATGAAAAAGGTCAGCCGGTTTTGGTGGGCACTATTTCGATTGAAAAGAGCGAATTGCTGTCTAAACTTTTGAAAAAGAAGGGCATCAAGCACGAGGTGCTCAATGCAAAATTCCACGAAAAAGAGGCCAGTATTGTGGCACAAGCGGGCCGTAAAGGGGCTGTTACCATTGCCACCAATATGGCCGGGCGTGGCACTGATATCATGCTGGGTGGCAACGCCGAATTTGTGACCAAAGAGGAAATGCGCAAGCATGGTTTTTCTGAGGAGCTTTTGGTGGAGGCCACGGGCCATGCCGAAACAGACAACGAAGAAATTTTAAACGCACGCAAAACTTACGATGAAATATACAAAAAAGTGCGAGATCCCATTGCTGCTGAGGCCGAGGCCGTGCGTGAAGCCGGCGGGCTGTTCATCATTGGCACCGAGCGGCACGAGAGCCGACGTATCGATAACCAGTTGCGTGGGCGTAGCGGACGCCAGGGAGACCTTGGTGAAAGCCGGTTTTATTTAAGCTTGGAAGATGATCTTATGCGCCTGTTTGGTGGCGAGCGCGTGCAAAATATGATGAACACTTTGGGCGTGGAGGAGGATGTGCCCATTGAAAACCGCATCATTACAAACTCGATTGAAAGCGCACAAAAACGCATTGAATCGCGCAACTTTGAAGCACGTAAAAACGTGCTTCGCTTTGACGACGTGATGAATAGCCAGCGTGAAATTATCTATGGGCAAAGGGCGAAGGTGCTGAGCGGCGAGGATGTTTCCGATAGCATCCACAGCATGATGATGGAGAGCATCCGCGGCAATGTTGCTACGTTTTGTTCGGGCGAAGAGCAAGACCACTGGGATTTTGAAGGCCTGCGAGACCATTACCTTGGCTGGCTGACAAAAGAAGAAGATTTTCATTATAGCGACGAAGAGCTGGAGGAGCTAAGCCAGGGTAAAATTGAAAAGATTTTGCTAAAGCGTGCCGAGGAAATTGTAACCGCCAAAACAGAAAAATACGGCGAAAAGGTAATGGGAGACTTGAAGCGCGCTGTGCTTTTGCGCAATGTAGATTATAAATGGATGGCTCATATCGACGATATGGACGAGTTGCGCAAGGGGATTTACCTGCGTGGATACGCCCAAAGAGACCCCGTTGTGGAATATCGTCTGGAAGGCTTTGACATGTTTGATTCTATGGTAGAGGCCATCCGAGAAGACACCACGAAGATGATTTTAACCGTGGAAATTCGCAACAAAGAGGAAGACGTGAAACGCACACAGGTGGCAAAAGTGACTGCAGAACGCGGTGCGGGCGCCGGTGGAGATACAAGCGTTACCAAAGCACCGGTTCGCAAAAAAGAAAAGGTGGGCCGCAACGACCCCTGCCCTTGTGGGAGCGGGAAAAAATATAAAAAATGCTGTGGTAGAGGCGAAAGTGATGTTTAAATTTCTGTGAAATGTAATGGATTGGGGGCTTTTCAGTGAAGCAGAAATATAGAATTGGTATAGACATTGGTGGAACCAACGTTAAAGTGGGTGTTTTCTCACATGAAAACAAACTTTTGGAAAAAGATAGGTTTAAAACACGCCCATATGACCGCGCCTGGCAAGAAGTGGTGCGCAACATGGCCACATTGATTGAAGAATTGCTTTTGCGGCAAAACGTCACAGTGGAACAGGTTGAAAAAATCGGAGTGGGAAGCCCTGGCATGATTGACCACAAAAATGGTGTGGTCATCTATGCAGGCAATTTAAATTGGCATAATATCCCCCTCTTAGAGGAGCTTGAGTTGCACTTTCCTAACATAGCTTTGCGGCTTTCTAATGATGCAAACTGCGCGGTGCTGGGTGAATGTGTGGCCGGTGCGGCAAAAGGCTGTCAGGATGTTTTGATGCTTACCTTGGGCACGGGCATTGGTGGCGGTGTAATGGCCGGTGGTGTTTTACAAGAGGGAGGTTTTGCCGGCGGAATGGAGCTTGGGCATACCTTACTTGTGATGGATGGCGAGGCCTGCACTTGCGGCCGCTTGGGTTGCCTTGAGGCCTACACCTCGGCAACAGGGCTCATTCGCCACACGCAAGAGGCCGCGGAGGCAAACCCATTTTCAAAAATTCACGAAATTTGTGAAAATGACATTGATAAAATAAGCGGAAGAACGGCTTTTATTGCCATGAAAGATGGTGATGCCGTGGCGGCTGAGGTAGTGGATAAATATATAAAATACCTTGGGGAAGGCATCATTAATTTCATCAACACATGGCGCCCGGAAAAAGTGCTGGTGGGCGGGGGGATCTCCAACGAGGGCGACACCTTAATGCTTCCACTAAACGAATATGTAAAATGGCGCACTTTTGCAGGCGAACAGGCCATCGTACCGCCAATAGAAAAAGCGGTTTTGGGCAACGATGCAGGGCTTTATGGGGCAGCGGCTTTGTAAAAGAAGCCGATTTTGTAGTTGAAAAAGGAACAGAAAGAGGAACTATACAATGAAAATGTGGGCCGGACGTTTCCAAAAAGAGGCCGATAAGCGACTGGATGAATTCAACTCATCCATATCGTTTGATTGGGTGATGTACCAAGAGGATATTGAGGGCTCTTTGGCACATGCTGCGATGCTATCAGCACAAGGCATCATCCCAAAAGAGGATGCAAAACTGATTGAGGATGGCCTGCATGAAATTTTGGCCGATTTAAATGAAGGACGTCTCGACATCGACGAAGATGCCGAAGATATCCATATGTTTATTGAGCAGGAGTTGACAAAGCGTGTTGGCGATGCCGGAAAACGCCTACATACAGCGCGCAGCCGCAACGACCAAGTGGCCACAGATATGCGGCTGTATTTAAAAAGAAAAAGTGGTGAAGTGCAAAGTGAGTTGCGAGCTCTTGCAGCGGTTTTGGTGCGCCTTGCCGAAGATAATGTGAACAGCGTAATGCCGGGGTATACCCATTTGCAGGTGGCACAACCGGTTACCTTTGCACACCACATTATGGCCTATGCACAAATGCTGCGGCGCGATCTTAGCCGCCTTGCTGATGCCGAGCGCCGCATGAATGAGTGCCCTTTAGGTGCAGGGGCACTGGCCGGTACCACCTACCCGATAGACAGAAACCAAACGGCAAAGGCTCTTGGGTTTTTGCAGCCGTGCCAAAATAGCATGGATGCTGTGAGTGACCGCGATTTTTGCATAGAGTTTGTGGCGGCGCTGAGTATTGTAATGACACATCTTTCGCGCTTGTGTGAAGAAGTTGTGCTGTGGTGCTCTAGTGAGTTTAAATTCATCGAGCTTGACGATGCATTTGCCACAGGCTCTTCTATTATGCCGCAAAAGAAAAATCCCGATATCACTGAATTGATACGGGGAAAAACAGGGCGCGTAGATGGTGATCTTATGGCCCTTCTAACGATGCTGAAGAGCCTTGCATTGTGTTATAATAAAGACATGCAGGAAGATAAGCCTCTTACTTTTGATGCTGTAGAAACCACCCTCTCTTGCCTGCGTGCGCTAACGCCTATGATGGACACGTTGCATGTAAACAAAAACCGTTTGCGCAAAGCGGCGGCTAAAGGGTTTATCAATGCCACCGATTGTGCCGATTATCTGGTGAAAAAAGGCCTTGCTTTTCGTGATGCTTATCGCATTACCGGCGGTCTTGTAGCTTTGTGCATTGAAGAAGGCTACACACTGGAAAGTTTGCCCATGGCCGAATACCAGAAAATGCACGATTTGTTTTCGGCTGATGTGTATGAGGCCATCAGCCTTGAAACCTGTGTGAGCCAGCGCACCAGCCTTGGTGGTCCATCTCCCAGCGCAGTAGAAGCCCAAATCAAGGCGTATAAAGAGGAACTTTCTTTGTAGATGGCAGTTTTTAGGGTTGTTTTCAAAAAAAGTATTCGTATAAACAAAAGAACCCCCGCCCAGCAAACAGGGCAGGGGTTTTATATTGTTTAGAATAAGCCTGTAATTTTTCCGGTCTCATCCACGTCGATTTTTTCTGCCGAGGGTACTTTTGGCAGGCCGGGCATTGTCATGATGTCACCGGTTAAAGCCACAATAAACCCTGCGCCAGCGCTTACTTTTAGGTTGCGCACACTCAGCACAAAGCCTTCTGGTGCGCCAAGTAGTTTGGCGTTGTCAGAGAAGCTATACTGTGTTTTTGCCATGCAGATGGGCAAATTGCCAA
>CAYJJK010000076.1:0-2307 GCA_964370445.1 uncultured Oscillospiraceae bacterium
TTGCTTTCGTTGAACCATTTAACAGTACCTTTATTCATGCAAAGATACCTCCTTAATAGATTAGCATTTCTCCTGTTGCGCAAAAAAATCACACTGCGCCGCGTTCATGAAACGGACTCATGATACACAACAACGTGTGAGATCAGGGTCGTACATTCAAAACACTGGTATGATTATATCACAGCATTTTTAAAAAGTAAAGAACTTTTCGTGTAAAATTTGTGCATTCTAAGTGATATTTATGCTTTTTTTTATTCGTATATTACAACTAGTTATATTTTTGTCAAAATACCTTTTTTGTACTGAATGTCGAAAAATAATTTTTATGTAATCTTAGCCCCCATTTTGAATATTCTTGCTTCAAAATATGATTGGTGAAAAATTTTTGTCCGCTTTTTTCTGCATCACCGCTCTTGTATCAACCAGAATGTAGCATAGCGCCAATTTTCTTTCCCGTTAAAACAGTGAAAAAAAGCAAGCTTGCCACATGGGTAAGCTTGCTTTTTATTACGCTTATGCTGCCTCGTCCACAGAGCCACTCACGCTTTCAGTGGATGAGTTTGCCTCGCTTTGTTCCTCGCTTGAAGCTGTGGCATTTTGCTGCGCAATCGAGGATGATCCCAATAGTTCCTCGGCCAGCAGCTCCTCGTCTTGCACGGCTGTCTCTTGGTCTGCCGGCGCATCACCTTCCTGTGCAGAAGACGATGCCGGGACATAGGTGGTATTGGGGCGCAATGCGTACAAATAATACTCACTGCCATCTCTTCGGAAAAAATAATCCATATATTTAGAGGGGTTATCAAAATCAGGTGTTGTTATCAATTCGTTATTGCTTCCAAAATTGCTCACATAAGCCATTGTTACACGCAATATGCCACCACTTAGTTCTTCCACGTCTTCAACAGCGCCTACATACTGGGTATTTAGCCCTGTGGCCGTGGCTGCATACATATTGGTTTGCGGGTCGTATTCATAGCTCAATTGTTGCACCGGATCCTCAAAAGACTCGTGTTCAAGCTTATATTCCGGCCCAAACAATTCGGCGGCATATTGATCCATCTCTACGGCAGGCACCAGCGGCCGCCCTAAATCATCATACTCCACCTCTTCGTCCAAATCATTGAGTACGCCCCATATAAGCTCCTGTTTAATCGCATTTGGGTCGGTTTGAGCAAGCGATTCAAACGGCAACTGGTCAAACCAAACCATCGGCATCAAAAGTTGCTCGTAGTGCTCTGCTTCACTTGTATCTATCTCATTGTTTTGCAACAATTCTACCGTTAGCTGCACAATACTGATGGCGCCCACCACAATCAAAATACTCAAGGCGGCTCCAATCACTTGGCGCAAACGCCTGCGAGAACGGCGCGCTTTTTCATCCCTGCTTCTTTTCAGCGAATCTCTGTCTTGCTCATTCTTTTTAATCGGTTTGTTCTCGTTTGGCATGTTCTTCCTCTCTGGTCAGCTCGTCTAGCCTTGGCAACTTGCATTTTATGTGCGAATTTGCCCTTGCCCTTGTATCACATATTTATACCTTGTCAATTAATATAACCCCAATGGGCCACGGGCGCCTAGCTTTTGCGTAGAAATGCCAATTTCGCATCCAAGGCCAAATTGCCCACCATCTGTAAAGCGTGTGGAAGCATTGACATAAACAGCCGCACTATCCACAAGGCGAGTGAAGCGAGTGGCATTTTGTTTGCATGTGCTCACAATTACATCGCTGTGTCCTGTGGAATGAGCGTTGATGTGTTCAATCGCTGCATCCAAACTTTCTACAATAGCCACAGCCAAAACATAATCGTTAAACTCGGTGTCAAAGTCTTGCTCTGTTGCCCTTTTACCCTGAATAAAACTTGTTGCTTTTTCGTCTAGGCGAAGCTCCACTCCAGCCTCTTGCAATTTTTTTGCCGCTCTTGGTAAAAAGGCCTCGGCCACATCTTGATGCACAAGGCAAACTTCAGCGGCATTACAAACACTGTGTCTTTGCACTTTTGCATTTTCCAAAATTTGCACGGCCATGTCTAAGTCTGCATCCTTGTCTACATACACATGGCATATTCCAGAGCCAGTCTCAATCACCGGCACACCACGCGCACCCTCTACAACAGCCTTAATCAGGCCCTTTCCTCCACGTGGAATCAGCAAATCCACAAAGCCACGCGCTTCCATCAACGCTTTAGCGCTATCGCGTGAGGTATCTTCCACCAGCTGCACAGCATCTTCTGTGATTCCCACCTCTTGTAAGGCGGCTCTCATCAGCATACATAACACCGTGTTCGTTCGGATAGCCTCACTGCCACCGCG
>CAYJJK010000076.1:2317-12010 GCA_964370445.1 uncultured Oscillospiraceae bacterium
ACCACACCCATAGGCACACGCACTTTGTCTATCTCCAGCCCATTTTCAGTGCGGTGTTGTTTCTCAATGAGCCCAACGGGGCTTTTTAATGCCAATACGTCTCTCACACCGGCAGCCATTTCTTCAATTCGTTTCTCGGTTAGGCGCAGCCGATCTAACATCACGTCTGCAATTTGCCCACGAGCCGCCTCTAAATCTTTGGCATTTGCCTGTAAAATTTCATCTTTGCTATTTAAAAGACATTTGGCAATTTGCTCTAATGCTTTCGCTTTCAACGCTTCATCAGTGCGCGCAAACTCTTGTTTCGCCCTCACTGCCGCTTGTAACATGCTCTGCATATCTTTCATCGCTCAACCTTCCTTTGCCCAAAGGCGAAACAGGTGCCTATTGGCCGGCCTTCCACCACATGATATAAACATTCCGGATTTTGACCATTGGTGATGACAAGGTCAATCCCCTCTTTCTCTAGCAGCTTTGCCGCCTTCAGTTTTGTAATCATACCACCTGTTGAAAATTGGCTGCCACCACCACCGGCGCTTTCCATAAGAGAATCTGTAACCGTATGCACCAAAGGAATTAAGTGTGCCTGTTTATCTATACGCGGGTCCCCCGAATATAAACCATCGATGTCCGTTAATAGCACAAGCAAATCCGCTTTTGCTAAAATTGCCACTTCAGCGCTTAAGGTATCGTTGTCGCCAATAACGCCACCTTCCAGCTCCACCGTTGCCACACTATCGTTTTCGTTCAAAATCGGAATGGTACCTAGTTCTAAAAGACGAAACAAAGTTGCCTCTAGGTTATTGCGCCTATCTGCACTGTGAATGTCTTCAGCAGTTAACAAAATTTGAGCCACCACATGGCCATAGTGTATAAACCGCTGGTCATAGATATGCATCAACTCACACTGGCCCACAGCCGCCGCTGCTTGCCTTGTGGGAATATCACTTGGACGCTCTTTTAAGCGTAGTTTACCCACACCCATGGCAATGGCAGCCGATGACACCACCAGTACCTGATGCCCGGCATTTTGTAAATCTGCCAAGGTTTTACACAAAAGTTCCATTCTCCGGATATTTAGCTGCCCGGTTTCATGGGTGATGGTGGAAGTTCCAATTTTTACCACTACCCGCATTGGGTTCCCCTCTCGATATCGCACTACATTTTGTATTTTTTGTTTTATAATTTACATTTTGCAGTAAACAATTCGGATTATTATCTATCATTATACATCTTGTTGTAATATTCCCGATATGAACCACTGGTAACACCGGCCAACCACTCGCTGTTGTCTAGATACCATTGGATGGTCAGTTCAATGCCATCTTCAAAGCAAGTGTCTGGGCTCCAGCCCAATTCTCTACGTATTTTTTCCGGGTCAATGCCATAGCGTCTATCATGCCCTTTACGGTCGGTAACATACTTAATCAAATCTTCACTTACCGTAGCATCCACCTTTTCTTTGACAAGGCCAATTACTTTACGCACAATTTCTATGTTGGTGCGTTCATTGTGGCCACCCACATTGTATACTTCGCCAATGTTATCGCAACGCAGCACCATGTCGATGGCTTTGCAATGATCTTCCACATACAGCCAGTCACGCACATTAAGGCCGTCGCCATACACAGGCAGGTCCTTTTTGTTGCATGCATTGTGAATCATAAGTGGAATTAATTTTTCCGGAAATTGGAAGGGGCCATAATTGTTAGAGCAACGTGTGAGGTTTACCGGCAAACCATAGGTATCATGCCAGGCCATCACAAACAAATCGGCCGAGGCCTTACTGGCCGAATAGGGCGAGTGAGGACAAATAGGGGTTTCCTCTGTAAAAAATCCGGTGTCGCCCAAAGAACCATACACTTCATCTGTGCTCACTTGTAAAAATTTCACGCCCTGTTTATAGCTGCCGTCTGCATTTTCCCATGCTTCACGCGCACAATTTAGCAGATTAACCGTGCCCATTACATTTGTTTTTGCAAAAATGTCCGGGTCTTCAATCGATCGGTCCACATGGCTTTCAGCAGCAAAATTAACAATGGCCTCGATGCTATGTTCCTTCATCAGGCGAGAGACAAGCTCTGTGTCTCCGATATCCCCTTGCACAAAAACATGGCGTGCGTCACCCTCTACACTGCGTAAGTTTTCAAGATTACCTGCATAGGTAAGCTCATCTAAATTTACAAGTAGTATATCTTTATGCTTTTTCAACATGTAAAGGATAAAGTTTGAACCAATAAAGCCGGCGCCGCCGGTGACAAGAATATTTTTCATGATGATACCAACCTTTTTACTGTTTATTTAAGTGAGCAAAACCCCGATATTAGTAATAAAATTTACATAATCTACAATGTGTTTAAATCAAGCTCTGCAATATAGGGAGCCAAGGCCGCTTGCCAAGTGCGCATTTCATCCCCTACCGTGGCGCGTAGCATACCATTGTCTAAGGCAGAATAGGCCGGGCGTTTTGCCGGGCGCGGAAATTCCTCTGTGGTGCAAGGGAGCACAGTGCCGCTAAGGCCGGCTAAACGAACACTCTCTTTGGCCAAATCATACCAAGAGCAAATGCCATCTGCCGTGCCATGGTAAAGCCCATATTCTTCCCCTACACACAGTTTCAAAAGATGATGTGCCAAATCCTCGGCGTTGGTGGGGTTGCCCAGCTGGTCATGCACCACCTTAATTTCGCCTTTATCGCGCACAATCTTCAAAACAGTTTTTACAAAATTGCCGCCTATGCGCCCATATAACCATGCTGTGCGCACCACGAACCAACGGCTGCAAAACTCACGCACATATTGCTCGCCCAAAAGCTTTGTGCTTCCATATACTGTGCGTGGTGCAGGCAAATCGGCTTCACAAAACGGGCTGTCTGCCTCTCCACTAAACACATAGTCAGTAGATACATGCAAAAGCTTCGCCCCGATAAGCTCACAACCCATGGCAAGATTGCGCGGTGCTAAAGCGTTTCCCTTAAAGGCAATGTCCTTTTCAGTTTCACAACGATCCACTTGGGTGAAAGCCGCACAGTTGATAACAACATCCGGGCAAAATTTCTTAAGTAGAGAAAAAGTGGTTTCTTTTTGTGATAAATCACCCTCTTCTAAATCGATGCCATGTACCTGTGCATTTTCCAGTTGTTTTGGAAGAGGTCCCAAAGCACTGCCCTTTTGCCTTAATTGCAAAAGCAGTTCATTACCCAGCTGGCCTTTAGCACCCGTAATCAACAGCTTCATGCTAAACCTCCACTGCACTTTCCTGCGAAACAGTTTCTGCTATGTGGAATAAATACTGCCCATATTCTGTTTTTTCCAATTGCGTTGCACACTTTAAAAGCTGCTCTTTAGAGATAAATTTTTGGCGATAGGCAATTTCCTCAAGGCAGGCCACATAGAGGCCTTGGCGTGTTTGCACCGCTTCCACAAAATTGGATGCATCTTGCATAGCACGATGATTGCCTGTGTCCAGCCATGCCATACCGCGACCAAACAGCTCTACTTTCAGCTCTCCCAGTTCCAAATACCGGTTATTCACCGAGGTGATTTCCAGTTCTCCACGCGCTGATGGTTTTACGTTTTTTGCAATATCCACCACGCGGTTGTCGTAAAAATAAAGGCCCGGCACGGCATAGTTGCTCTTTGGCTCTTTGGGTTTTTCTTCAATAGAAATCACATTGCCTTTGTCATCAAACTCCACCACACCAAACTCGGTTGGGTTTGCCACATGATAACCAAATACCGTGGCACCGCTTTCTCGTGATGCCGCATTTTTAAGGCGCTCTGTAAATCCATACCCATAAAAGATGTTATCGCCCAAAACAAGGCAAACCGAATCGTTTCCGATAAATTCTTCACCCACCAAAAAGGCATCTGCCAAACCACGTGGCTCGGTTTGCACCGCATAAGAAAACCGCACGCCTAAGTTTTCACCTGTTCCAAACAAACGTTTAAAGCCCGGCAAATCGTTTGGTGTGGAAATGATTAAAATATCTTGCACACCGGCCAGCATCAAAGTGGACACCGGGTAATAAATCATCGGTTTATCGTAAACGGTTAGCATTTGTTTGGACACAGCAATCGTGGAAGGATAAAGGCGCGTTCCTGCGCCACCTGCCAGTACAATTCCTTTCATGGTTCGCTCTCCTTTTTCCCTGTTTATAAATGGCCTATGCGCGCAAGCGCCAGCCCCATTTTCTAAAATAACGTAACATACTGCGCAGTTGCCAAAAAAACTGCCTTGGGTTGCGATGTGCCGCACGGTGCCATGCATGAAAAACATATACCTGTGGCAAATAAACTGCACGCCCTTTTTGCAAGACCTTTTGTGTGATATCGGCATCTTCCACATACATAAAATAGCCCTCGTCAAAACCGCCAATTTCCAAAAAAATGCTGGTTCGTATCACAAAAAAAGAACCACTGCAAAATTCGACCTCCTGCTCCTTACTCAAATCCTCATCAAGCATCAGATATCGTATTTCATGTTTTTTTAAAAAGGATAAGCCCAACTGTCTTGCCAGTAGCGGCAACACAGCCGGCCGGCGCTTTGCCGTATACTGCGGCTCTTTGTTTGGAAACAAAAGCCGTGGTGACACCATGGCAACATCCGGGTGTTCATCCATCCAATTTGCAATTTCAGATATCACAGCTGTGTCCACCACAATATCGGGGTTTATCACAGCGTGATATTGGCTTTGCAACATTGGCAACACTTTATTATGCCCCGAGCCAAACCCCACATTTGTTTCTAGTGCCAGCACTTCTATATTTTTAGACAAGCCCATTTCTTGCAAATTTTGTAAGGCCCCATCCGGGGAGGCGTTGTCCACAAGGTAAATCTGTAATGCCTCGCCTTCCATTTCAGCTAGGCTACAAAGGCATTTTTCCGTCTCTTCTGCATTCCCATATTGCACAACACAGGCACTTAAGCGTTTTGCCATCACTCTTCCTCGTCCTCACCGCTTGCGTCAGCCTCTGTGTCGTCACTCTCTGCGGTTTGCTCACTGCTATCGTCATCTTGTGCTGTATCAGCATCTGCTTGCTCGTCATCCGTTGTATCTTCTGCATCTGCACCATCGGTTTGTGATGCATCCTCTTCAGCAGGTGTTGTGGTGATTAAGCCCTCATCTTCCACCACCGGCGGCGCTACATACACAATCGAAAGCTCGCTGTCTCCTGCGTTGCTACGCACCACCTCTAGCGCCCTTAAAATTTGTGGGTCTGCCGCAAGATTTGGGTTGTAAATATTAATATTTTGGTTGTCTTCGTTCACCTGCACTTCAACGTCGGGCACAATCCCCACTTCATTAAATGGCTCATCCGTGCCTGTTAAGAGCTCTGCTGTTGTCACCGAAATGGCCGACCCATCACTTAACTGTTGAGGTGTGCTTTGCATCATCCCCTGCCCTGCGCTGGTGGTGCCCACCACACTGCCCCCACAAAGGTCTCGAATGCCAAAGGCAAACAGCTCTGCCGCCGCCGCCGTGTCTTCATTTACCAAAACCGTCATTGGCAAATCTACCTGTGTTTCGTCATCGGAAGTAGCCAAAACACGGATGGTTCCATTTTTGGCAAGGCTTTGGGCTATGGTGCCACGCGGCGCCAAATAATCCATCGCATTGTACATCTGCTGGTAATCTCCGCCTTCGTTGCCGCGCACATCAAATACAAGACCGTGCACTTCATCACTTAAAGCCTGCAAAACAGCACCATTCAGCTCTACCCCAGTGTTTTTGCCAAAGGATGTCACTTGGATATAGCCAAAATCTCCCACTTGGCTATACTCTACCGTGGGCTCTGTATAATTCACGCGCTGTATTTCGTAGGTTTCATTTTCATTTTGTGCATAAATGCACTCAAGCTCTAGGGCTGTGCCCTCTTCGCCACGTAAAAGACGCAAAACTGCAGCTTCACTCAGCAGGGTTTTTACATCCACACCGTCAATTGTTAAAATGTAACCACCGGCCTCTACCCCGGCTTTTTGCGCCGGAGAATCCGCATACACTCGTTCGATAAAATACAACCCATCTGCACTGCGGCTCACTTCTAGGCCCACATCCACGCGGGCACCACTTTCAAACTGCTGCAATTCTGTGTATTGCGCTTCTGTATAATAAACAGCGTACGGATCGCCCGTGCCCAATAAATACCCTTGCGCTAGCAAGTTGCCCAAAACCTTATCATCGATTGTGCCATAGTAGTTGTTGCGCACATAGGTATCCACTTCCAGTAGTTTATCAAAAGTTGCCTGTTTTTCTGTGATGGACTGTACTGCACGGTTAAAATATTCTGTGGCCACAAGCCATGTGATGGCAAAGGTAACCGTTACTGCAATTAGAGTGATGGTGAGCGTTATCCCCACCGTTAGTTTTTTGGTCATTTACGCCTCCGTTTAGCCTCTACAAACCTGCACCGAGCATTTTCCGCCTCTTGGTTTAAACAACACTTATCATTGTGCAAGCGCCACTTAACCTTGTAAATAATTGAGCGGATTTTGACGCCCCCCGTTTGCATGCACTTCAAAATGCAAATGAGGCCCTGTGGAAAACCCTGTGGAACCGATAAGCGCAATCGGCTGGCCAGTGGTTACAGGTGTGCCCACACCCACTAAATTTTGCGAGTTGTGTGCATAAAGTGTTTTCACCCCATCACCATGGTCTATCATCACATAGTTTCCATAGCTTGAATGACTGGCAGAAACCACCACCACACCATTGCCGGCCGCTAAAATCTGCTGCCCCGAACCTGCGCCGATGTCCATACCAAGGTGGCCATTCCCGTTCGGGTCTGGTGCGCCAAAATGGCAGGTGATGCGATAAGATGAGGGTACCGGCCATATAAATACACCGCCCACATACTGGCTGCCATCGCCCGAGGACGAACCACCGGCGCTTTGGGTTGCAGCAAGCATGGCCTCGTACGCAATGCGCGCCGCTTCTACTTCATCTTCTTTTTCCTCGTAGGCCACCTCATGTGCGGCCGCTTCGGCCTCTGCCTGTGTGATGGCCGCATCTTGCGCTGCAATGTTGTTTGCCAAAGTTGCAGCATTGTTTTCAAGTTCTGCATAGGCGTTTTCTAAGTTCAACAACATTGCATCAATTTCCGCTTGCTCTGTCTCTAAAATGGCACGTTGTTCAGAAAGCAATTGCAGCAAATCTGTATCATTTTTCGAAATGCGTTGCAAAGCATCCACCACCTGCAACAGTTCTGAAAAACTATCCACTGTAAGTGCACGCGACAAAATGCTAGAATTATTCATCTGATAAATGGCCACCAATCGCTGTTGAAACAATTGGTCGTTTTCATAAATAATTTGCCTTTGGGTTGCAACCTCGGCCTCTTTGCGCGCTAAAGTGAGCTCTGTTTCGGCAATTTCCTGCTGGTTAAGCGCTATCATCTCCGCCACTACATCTTGCTCTGCCTCCAATTGTACCATCACTTGCTCTGCCGCTTCGGCACTATCTTCAGCATTTTCAAGGGCATCTTCAATGGCTACCAGTTCATTCTTTAGGCGCTCATATTTCTCTGCCGCCGTCTCTGCCTTTACAGGAACAGATAAAGTAAATCCAAAAAGAACCGCACAAAAAACCGCCCCTATACGAAGCAATGCAGCTTTATCCTTTTGTACTTTTTGCAAACCATTTTGTCTCATCCATCCACCTCTTAAAAGCACTTACACACTTCACTATACAAAAAAATCATGTCTATTTTATGAAACATCAAACTTTTAAGTGCTTATGCACACTGGTGGCCGTACCAAACCCACCAATTAAAACACCAAATAGGGCAAAGCCCCCCACCACAAAATACCAAATGCTCTCCAATGGGTAGATGTTATCAATCAAGCTCATCACCCAAACATTATACATCTCCAAAAGATAGCTATAGGCAAAAAGATACCCCGCGCAAACAATCCCTGCAGCAACAAGGCCCGCGATAAGCCCAACGGTCATGCCCTCTACAAAAAAAGGAAACCGTATGAAAGCATTCGTGGCCCCCACATATTTCATGATGGAAATTTCCTTGCGACGTGCAAACACAGTGAGACGGATGGTGTTGCTGATCACAATTACCGATACCACGCCCAAAATAACCACTAGGCTTAAACCACCATAGGTAACTGCATTGCTAATGGTAATAATGATGCCTGTCAAATCACTTGGCACCTCTGTAAACTCCACGCCCGGCAAGGCAATAAGCTCTGCATTGGTTTGTTCTATAAAATTCAAATCGTCCACTGTAACCAAAAAACGTGCGGGGAAAATTTGCTCGTAATTTGTTAAAAGATCCCCATAATCTTCAAGCCAAGTTTGCACTTGTGCAAATGCATCTTGCTTTGAATTATATTCTACTTCCAACACATTCGACATCACCGTAATTTGCTCGTTTAATGCAGCCGCTTGCTCGTCGGTCACCTCTGGCAACAGATACACCACAATCTCATTTTGATCAGCCATATAGTCCACAAGGCTGTTTATGTTGACAAACACAAGCGCAGCAACGCCCGTAATAATTAAACAAGCCGTTAAAACGCCCACAGAGGCCAAGGTCATCAAACGGTTTGCCGCAAGGCTTTTCCAGCCCTGTTTTATCAGGTAACGTAAAGAGGAGAATCTCATGCAAACGCACCTCCTTTTGCCATCATTGCATCGTCCACCACTTCTCCGTGGTCAATGGTAATAATGCGCTCGGAAAAACGCTGTGCAAGGTCGTGTTCATGGGTAACCACCACCACCGTGGTGCCCACCATATTAATAGCCTTAAGCAGCTCCATAATTTCTACCGAAAGTTCCGGATCGATGTTTCCTGTGGGTTCGTCTGCAATGATGATAGGGGGCGAATGCACTAAGGCGCGCGCTAAAGCCACACGCTGCTGCTCGCCACCGCTAAGCTCGCTTGGCAAACTTCGCGCCTTGCTGGCAAGCCCTACAAGATTTAGCACATATGGCACGCGTTTTTTCACTTCCCTCTCGGGAATATTGGTAACGCGCATCGCAAAGGCGACGTTTTCAAACGCCGTCATTGTTGGGATTAGGCGGAAATCCTGAAATACCACGCCAAGCCCACGCCGCAAATAAGGGATTTCACGCTGGGTCATTTTGGTCAAATCTTTTCCATTCACCGTCACTCTTCCGGTGGTTGGCACCTCTTCACGTAAAATCAGCTTTAAAAACGTGCTTTTGCCGGCGCCAGAATGCCCCAGCACAAACACAAACTCGCCGCGGCGAATTTCTAAATTCATATCCTGCAAAGCGGTTACACCGCCGGGATACACCTTGCCCACATGGGACATACTAATCATCACTTGATGATTGGATACATTTGGTTTTTTTGCCATTTGGAGCACCGTTCTCCTATCTTTAAATAGATTTGAAGGACTGCCGCATTGTACACGACAGTCCTATCTTACCACGTTTTTTTTTTAATATCAATATCTGGCCGATCTGGAGTTTAGGTATTTCTTCACCATCAATGGCACTTTGAAAACAATCGCATCATCAAATTCGCGCAAATCCAAACCTGTTAATTTTTTAATTTTCTCCAAACGGTAAACCAAAGTATTTCGATGCACAAACAACCCTCGGCTCGTTTCGCTTACGTTTAGGTTGTTTTCAAAGAATCTTTGGATGGTAAACAAAGTCTCTTCGTCTAATAAATCAATACAGACTTGGTTAAACACATCTTTTAAGAACAT
>CAYJJK010000077.1:0-11782 GCA_964370445.1 uncultured Oscillospiraceae bacterium
TTTTGGTACAGCGTCTAGTTGTATGTCGATACCATCGGCCAATTCACCAATTGCTACGCTGACACCACCCGCACCAAAATCATTGCAACGGCGAATGAGGCGTGTGGCTTCAGGGTTGCGGAAAAGACGCTGAAGCTTGCGTTCTACAGGGGCATTGCCTTTTTGTACTTCAGCGCCGCAAGATTCTAAACTTTCAACCTTGTGTGCTTTGGAAGAACCGGTGGCACCGCCGCAGCCATCGCGCCCGGTGGCACCGCCCAATAATAATACCACATCCCCGGCCTCGGGCGTTTCTCTGCGCACGGCAGAAAGGGGAACAGCACCTAAAACAGCACCCAGCTCCATGCGTTTGGCAAGATAACCCGGGTGATAGAACTCGTGCACTAAACCGGTGGCAAGCCCAATTTGGTTGCCATAGCTTGAATAACCGGCAGCTGCCGTGCGCACAAGTTTACGTTGTGGCAATTTGCCCGGCAGTGTTTCTGCAACCGAAACCAAAGGGTTTGCAGCGCCGGAAAGCCGCATTGCTCCAAACACATAGCCACGATTGGCAAGCGGATCTCGAATGGCGCCACCGATACAAGTGGCCGCACCGCCAAAAGGCTCAATTTCTGCGGGATGATTATGAGTTTCGTTTTTAAACAACAAAAGCCAGGGCTCGTTTTCGCCATTTACATCAGCTGTGATTTGAACACTGCAAGCATTGATTTCTTCGCTCTCGTCCACGCCGTGCAAGCGGTTTTGTGCGGTTAAAGCTTTTGCACCAATTGTGGCTAAATCCATTAAGGATTCAGGCTTATTTTTATTAACATAAAGTTGATTACGAATATCGGTATACAATTGGTATGTTTTTTTTGTTTGCTCATCGTCAATTTGAACAGAGTCGATTTGTGTAGCAAAAGTGGTATGACGGCAATGGTCACTCCAGTAGGTGTCAATCATGCGCAGCTCTGTTAAGCTTGGGTCGCGCTTTTCTTCGCAAAAATATTTTTGGCAAAAATGCAAATCGTCTGCATCCATGGCAAGCCCATATTCTTGCATAAATTTGAGACGGTCATCTTCCTGCATGTCTCTAAAACCAAAAAGAACTGCAACATCATCAGGTGCTGGAAAGTTTGTGTGCAAACTGCTTTTTTCTGCAAGACTTTCTTCCTGAGATTCTACAGCATTAATCAAATAATTCTTTATAATCGAAATTTCATTGTCAGAAATGCTTCCATATAATAAATATACTTTTGCACTTTTAACAAGAGGGCGCTCTGCTTGACTAATGAGCTGAATGCATTCGGCTGCAGAATCAGCACGCTGATCAAATTGCCCGGGCAGATAAGACACTGCAAAGCAAACGTCAGCCGTTGGTAATTCAGTATGCATTAAGTCAACAGGTGGTTCACAAAACACAGTGGAACAACAACTTGTGAAAAGTTCCTGCGTGATATTTTCGACATCGTATCGGTGTAAAATACGAAGCCGCGAAAGATTGGGAATATCCAGTAACATTTTAAGCTCTTCACACAAACCCGATGCCTCCACGGCATATTCCGGTTTCTTTTCTGCATAAATACGATACACCATAAATTAAATATCACTCCTGTTAAACATATAATTTGAAAATTAAAGCATATTATTTTGCAAATCCAGTGCTTTTTTGCCAATGTCTTTGCGATAACACATCTCATCAAAATGCACACGATCAACCGCACAGTAGGCTAAATCTAAGGCCTTTTCCAGTGTGCTGGCTAAGGCTGTAATGCTCAAAACGCGCCCACCGGATGTGCACAGGACGCCATCTTTCAACTGGGTGCCGGCGTGGCATACAGAAATATCAGAAAATTCTGCAAGGCCATCTAAGCCGCTGATAGGAAGGCCTTTGGAATACCAGCCAGGATATCCACCGCTGGCTAAAATGACACAGGCTGTTGCAGCTTTACGTAGGGTAATCATATCAGGATGTAAACGGCCTTCGGTGCAGGCAAGCATAATCTCCAGCAAATCACTTTGTAAAAGAGGGATAATCGCTTGTGTTTCAGGGTCACCAAAACGGCAGTTATATTCAATTACTTTTGGGCCCGTGTTTGTAAGCATCAAACCGAAATAAAGACAACCTTTAAAAGGGTTGCCTTGCTCGCTTAATGCACGCACAGTAGGTAAAAAAATAGTGTTTAGACATTCGTTGGCAAGCTCGTTTGTGTAGGCAGGCATAGGCGAAACTACCCCCATGCCACCCGTATTTGGGCCTAAATCGCCATCCAGCGCCCGTTTATGGTCCATGGATGAGACGAGTGGCACCAAGGTGGTGCCATCGCAAAAAGCTAAAATACTAACTTCGGGGCCTATCAGAAATTCTTCAAGTACAACACGGGAACCACTGTCGCCAAAAAGACGGTCCTTCATAAGCTGTTCCACAGCCAAGATGGCTTCACTTTCATTTTGACAGATCAAAACGCCTTTGCCTAATGCTAAACCGTCAGCTTTTACAACAATAGGATAGGTTTTATTTTCTTTTAAATATGTTAAAGCAGCATCAAAATCAGAAAAACTCTCGTACGTTGCGGTGGGGATACCGTATTGACGCATCAAATCCTTAGCAAAAATTTTACTCGATTCAATTCGCGCTGCGGCTGCCGTTGGCCCAAATGCTGGAATCCCCTTCCCTTGAAGGGCGTCTACCAGTCCAAGAGCCAGAGGATCATCTGGAGCGACAACAACATATTCAATATTATTTTCACAGCAATATTTTGTGATAGCAGCTATATCTGTGGCATTCAGTGGAACGCATGTTGCCAACTCGGAAATGCCGCCATTTCCGGGTATAGCTATAATTTCACTGCACTGTGGGCTTTCTTGAAGCTTTTGTATGAGTGCGTGCTCACGTCCACCACCACCAATGACGGCAATCTTCATGATGTTCACCTTTCTATTGAAATATACAATTTGTTTATTATTGAAAACAATTAACTTAATGGAAAAACAATCGGAGCCCTGTAAATGCCATAGCTATATTATATTTATCACAACATGCAATCACATTGTCGTCACGAATAGAACCACCCGGTTGTGCAATGCAATCCACACCACTGCGGTAGGCACGCTCGATGTTGTCGCCAAAAGGAAAAAATGCATCGCTACCAAGAGCCACACCACTAAGGGAAGCCAGGTATTCGTTTTTCTGCGTATCACTCAGTGGTGTTGGGCAAGAGCTGAAGTAGTTTTGCCAATTGCCGTTAGCCAAAAGAGCAAGTTGATCTGCCGAATCCCCAAGAAATTGGTCGATGGCATTGTCTTTTTCAGCACGGCCGATAGTATCTAAAAAGGGTAGAGAAAGAACGTGTTCGTGTTGACGTAAGTGCCAGATGTCGGCTTTGGATGCAGCAAGACGTGTGCAATGAATGCGGCTTTGTTGGCCGGCCCCCACACCGATGGCCTGCCCATCCTTGACATAGCATACAGAATTGGATTGCGTATATTTTAGCGTAATCAGGGCGATAAGTAGGTCACGTATCTGGTCTTCAGTAAGCGATTTATTGGCAGTGGGTATATTATTAAAAAGAGAAGAATCAATTATTGTGTCATTCCTGCCTTGCTCAAATGTGATGCCAAAGACATCTTTTCGTTCGATGGCTGCCGGTTTATATGCAGCATCAATTTGAATGACATTATAACTACCTTTACGCTTTTTTTGCAGAATTGACAATGCTTCTGCGGTGAATCCCGGTGCAATTATGCCATCACTGACTTCTTTTGATAAAAGCTGTGCAGTTGATTCATCGCACTCATCAGAGAGTGCAACCCAATCGCCAAAGCTTGACATTCTATCGGCTCCGCGTGCGCGTGCATAGGCTGAAGCCAATGGGCTAAGCGTGAGCAAGGGGTCGATATTATAAGCTTTACGCAATGTATCGGGTAAGGGCAACCCCACAGCGGAACCGGCGGGTGATACATGTTTAAACGATGCCGCGGCAGGTAAATTGGTTGCCACTTTTAATTCACAAACCAACTGCCAAGAATTGAGTGCATCCAATAAGTTGATATAGCCGGGTTTGCCATTTAGAATTTTCAGTGGAAAGGTGTTTTCACAAAACACACGCGCGGGCTTTTGGTTTGGATTGCACCCATATTTAAGTTCCAATTCTTTCATAAAATCCTCCATGGAATAGCATATATATAGTACATAAAAAATCTATATTTTGTTAAAACGATTATAAATATAAGTTTCCTCTCTCCCGTCTAAATGGAGGCTGCGCACAAACAGAGAAATGCGATTATCTTTGTCCATACTATCCCAAATTGTGTGCCCAAACTGTTTCAAATCATCATAGCTTGCCAAGGGAACGTTGAGAGAAACCGGAACAGGTTCGCCTGTAAAACTGGGCAAAGGATCTTCATTTTTTGAATAAGTATGTATAAAATGACCCTGTCCAGATAATGGCTGGGGATATTCGTAGAAAAACCGCTGCAAGGAGGAGGCATTGCCTCCTGCCGATTTTAAAATAGAAAGCGTGTAGGAAAAGCCGTTGAAATCGCTGGCGATCATGCCGGAAATGCGGGGCGTAAAATTGGGCGCATCTGGCTCAAAAGTGCGTGTGCGTAAGGCTTCGGTAAACCCAATGCCACGCTGTAAACAAGAGTGAATCGTGTCTGTTTGATCACCGTTTGTCACGATGGTGTGATTGCCAAATTTCCGTACAGGCGAATAAATAATCAAACTGGGATCTTCTAATTTAGAAGGGTCGGCAGCCTCAGTGTACAAATTTCCGTCGCGTTCCACAAAAACGCGGTTGCGTGAATTGTTGCTTCTTCCCATAATAAAATATGCAATAAAGGCCTGTTCTGCGGTTGAGCTGCAGCCCAAAACAATACCACGTCCGGGATAACTATTTTGCAATAAGAGATCAGGCAAATCATGTATAAGCATATTAAACACCTAATTTCATAAAAATAATGTTAAAACTGTGAATTAATACTGGCTGCAAAGCATTTCTAGAGCTTTAGGCAACAAAACCCATTCTGCTTGTTCCATTACACGGCGCTGTAATGTTTCCGGGGTATCGTTTTCGTATACCTCCACGGCTTTTTGCAAAAGGATGTGGCCGCCATCTGTAACCTCATTTACAAGGTGGACAGTAGCGCCGCTAAGCTTTACCCCACGCGCTAAAGCTTCCTCATGGGGACGTAGTCCATAATAGCCGTTTCCACAAAAAGATGGTATTAAACTAGGATGTACATTGATAATTTTGTCCGTATACCGAGATAAAAGAGGTGCCCCTAAAATGGTGAGAAAACCCGCTAAAACAACAAAATCAATGCGATATTCAGCAAACAAGGAGACGAGCGCTGTATCATAATCGTCTCGTTTTGCATAGGCCTGAGGAGAAAGAACAGAGGTGGGGATTTTGGCTTTCTGGGCTCGCTCAAGGGCAAAGGCTCCTTCTTTGGAAGAACAAACGAGTGCAAGCTCTACATGCGGCATTTCGCCACGCGCAGAAGCATCTATCAAGGCTTGGAGGTTTGTGCCTCCGCCCGACACAAGCACTGCTACACGTTTCATAATAAAACCTCTTGCGAACCGGGGCAAATTTCGCCTAAAATAAATGCTTGTTCGCCGTTTTTCTGTAAAACTTCTAAGGCTTTTCCAACCTCGTCCGAACGCACGCAAAGACACATCCCCACACCCATATTAAATGTGTGATACATTTCTAAAGTGGGGACGTCACCTGTTTTGGAAATCAGTTCGAAAAGTGCTTGTGGTGGAATGTTTTTCACATCAAGCCGCGCAGATAAGTGTGAAGGTAACATGCGAGGGATATTTTCAAAAAATCCACCACCGGTTATGTGGCAAATGCCAGACACCAAAACTTGTGAAAGTAGCTCTAAAACAGGCTTGATATAAATTTTTGTGGGTAAAAGAAGTGCTTCACCAAGTGTTGAATTTAATTCAGAATAAACATCATAAATCAAACTGTTTGGATTTTCTATGTTAAAAATGTTGCGAACCAAAGAAAAACCATTGGAGTGTACACCGGAGGAAGGTAAAGCAAGAATCACATCACCGGCTTGCATGTTATCTTTGCAAATCATCTTTTTTTCATCTACAAGACCCACAGAAAAGCCGGCCAAATCATACTCATCTTCCGGATAAAAGCCGGGCATTTCGGCAGTTTCTCCACCGATTAAGGCACATCCTGCTTGCACACAACCCTCGGCAATACCGGCCACAATCTGCTCAATGCGTGCGGGATTATTTTTGCCACAGGCAATGTAATCAAGAAAAAATAAAGGGCGCGCCCCACTACACAAAATATCATTGACACACATAGCTACGCAATCAATACCGATGGTGTCGTGCTTATCCAATAAAAAGGCTAATTTTAGCTTTGTACCCACGCCATCTGCACCGGATACTAGAACCGGCTTTTCGAGCCCGTCAAATGAGGGGGCAAACAATCCACCAAAGCCACCAAGGCCACCAATAACGCCCGGGATGGATGTTCTTGCCACGTGAGATTTCATACGATCCACCGCTTCATATCCGGCATTCACATTTACACCGGCCGCTTTATAGCGGCCACTGGCACTGTTTTGCATAGTTAACTCCTTTAAAAGGATAAAATTTAATCTTAATTAATCTGATAAAGAACCATCATTCAGTTTTTCTTCAAATTTGTACTTCTGTTGTTGTGCAGGAGGTGCAACTGGATATTTTCCGCTAAAACAGCCATCACATAATCCAAGAGAACATTCTGGGGTGAGATTGTTTAAAATATCGATTGATAGGTAGCCAAGACTATCGGCGCCGATGATATCACGAATCTCTTCAATGCTATGATTAAAGGCGATTAAATTCTCACTGGAATCAATATCTGTGCCAAAATAACAGGGATAGAGGAACGGTGGACAAGATAGCCGAACGTGAACTTCCTTAGCACCGGCTTCACGAAGCAACTTGATGATTTTTAAGCTGGTTGTGCCACGAACAATGGAATCGTCCACCATCACCACCCGCTTTCCCTTTACAGAGGAAGAGATGGGTGTTAGCTTGATGCGCACATCGTTTTCACGTTGGCTTTGGCTGGGTGCAATAAACGTACGTCCGATATATTTATTTTTTAAAAAACCCATATCATAGGTAATGCCACTTTGCCTTGCATAGCCGATGGCAGCATCAATGCCAGAATCGGGCACGCCGATAACGACATCAGCGTCCACAGGGTGCTCTATGGCCAGTTGCTCGCCGGCACGCAGGCGTGCTTCATGCACCGAAGCACCCTCGATAACAGAATCGGGGCGTGCAAAATAGACATACTCAAACACACACATGGACGATGGACCGCCCATATGTGTTTGGATGCTTTCAATGCCATCTTCTGTAACACACACAATTTCACCTGGGGCAATATCTCGCTCGAAAGTGGCACCAATCGCGCTGAGTGCACACGATTCGCTTGCAAAAACCACGCTATCGCCCATTTTCCCCATGCAAAGAGGACGAAAGCCATGGGGGTCGCGCGCGGCCACTAGTTTACGCGGGCTCATTACCAAAAGTGAATAGGCACCAGTTAGTTTGTACATCGCCATTTCCACGGCGCGCTCGATGCTGGGCACGGTAAGTCTTGCCTCTGTTATGGTGTAGGCAATCACTTCGGTGTCGCTAGTGGTATGAAAAATACCACCCTGAAGTTCTTTTTCTCGGCGCAACTCGGCCGCATTGGTTAAATTGCCGTTGTGGGCAATGGTCATGGTGCCTTTGATGTGGTTAGAAACCAGAGGCTGTGCATTAGAGCGATGCTTGCGGCCGGTGGTGGCATAGCGCACATGGCCTAAGGCAATTTGGCCATGACCAAGTGATTGAAGTGTGCTATTTTGAAACACTTCATTGACAAGCCCGATGTCGCGGTGGTTTGTTACAACACCCCGGTCGTTAACAGCTATACCGCAACTTTCTTGGCCACGATGTTGTAGCGCATATAGGCCGTAATAACATATTTTTGCAATTTCATCAAGGTTGCCTTTGTTATAAATGCCTAAAACACCACATTCTTCCCGTGGCTTGTCTTGCGTGAGTGATGAGGAAATCATGATGGGTCTCCCAATAGGCGTTTCATTACCTCTTGGTAGGCGTCTTCTACACCGCCCATATCGCGACGGAAACGGTCTTTATCTAGTTTTTCATGCGTGGTGCTGTCCCAAAAGCGGCAGGTGTCGGGCGAAATTTCATCGGCTAGCACAATGGTGCCGTCGGCTGTTTTGCCAAATTCCAACTTAAAATCAATCAAGTCGATGTTGGCGTCTTTTAAATAAGAACGAAGCACCTCATTTACTTTAAAGGCATAGTTTGCGATGGTGTCTAATTCGGCTTTGGTTGCCCATTGCATGGCCAGAATGTGATATTCATTTACCATGGGGTCGCCAAGGGCATCGTCTTTATAACAATACTCTAAAACAGTTTGGCTCATGGGTGTGCCTTCGGCAAGCCCAATACGTTTTGCAAGACTGCCTGCAGCAATGTTACGCACGATAACTTCAAGTGGCACGATTGTCACACTTTTTACAAGGGTTTCACGTTCGGAAAGTTCTTTTACAAAATGTGTGGGCACACCTTTTTCTTCAAGTAGTTTCATCAAATGGTTGGTCATGCGGTTGTTGATGGGCCCCTTGCCAACAATGGTTCCCTTTTTGGCACCGTTACCGGCGGTGGCATCGTCCTTATAGTCCACAATCACCAAGCCGACATCATCTGTGGCATATACTTTTTTTGCTTTTCCCTCGTAAATCATATCACGTTTTTCCATGTGTTTGCTCTCCTTTACTGTTGCGATAATATTTATAATGTGTTTGAAATTCGTTACAGTGAACTTCAAAAAAATGAAAACGCTTGGCTTATTTCACATAGCCGTAGTGTAGTTGGCACAAATGCAGGTGGCATGTTCCACATTTTGGCCACTTTGCAGTTTCAATGTGCTACGATGTGAAGTAGGTGCCTATTAAGCAATGGCATAAAGCGTATTTGCCGCCCTATTTTGATGCTTTTCGTCCGTGCTTATCCTTTAAAATATAGGCAACAAAAGCCATCATTTAAGAAAGTTGTTCCTGCAATTTTTTATCTTTATCCATTACATCGGCCGTCATTTTTGTGCGATGTTCTTGCAAGCGCTTAGCAAGGTCTTCATCGCTTACTGCCAATATTTGTGCGGCCAGTAAAGCCGCGTTTACACCCGCCCCAAGGCCTACAGTGGCCACTGGAATACCGGGGGGCATTTGCACGGTAGACAGCAAAGCGTCCAGCCCATCTACAGCACCACCCTTGCAGGGAATGCCGATTACGGGCAATAAGGTATGTGCGGCAACCACACCGGCCAAATGTGCAGCCATGCCTGCAGCGGCAATGATCACGCCAAAATCATTTTCTTTTGCGCCTTTTACAAATGTACATACTTGCTCTGGTGTGCGGTGAGCGCTCATCACATGGGCCTCCACCGAAACATTTAAATTCTTTAGGGTATCAATGGCTTTTTGCACCACAGGCAAATCGCTGTCACTACCCATCAATATGGCTACTTTTTTCATATATTCCTCCCAAAGATGCCGCCCCAAAAAGCGGTTTTGATACGGTTTTATTATACCACCAAAGAAGCCAAACGCAAGAGGTAAAGAGCAAGAAGTTGGATAACAAAAAAACGTTTTGTCGAAAAAATATTTTTAAAACAAAAGCATTTTGGGGCAATAGAGGCTCTTGAAATGTATAAAACCAATCGATTGACGCATAAAATTCTTGCGTTTTTTTAATGCACCCAATACGGCAAGCCTAAATATGCTTTAGAGAAAAAAGGAAATATACTTTAAAATGGAGTGCTGGCTTTTTGTTAAGCAAAAATAAAATACGCAAAATTTTTGCAAAATGAAGTGTATAAAAATGCCAAAAATTAAGTTATCTTTTGTTTAAGCAGGCCTTGAAATGAAGGATTTATACAGAAGAATGGCCTTTGGTTTGCGAATAGCTGTCTTCTTATGTTATAATACATAAATATGGTTTTTAATTTATCTAAATATATATAGGCGGGAAATAAAAATGATCATTATTTTCAAACCGGAAGCACAGAAAGAACAAATTGACCGCTTGTGCCAGCTTTTTGAAGCACAGGGTTTGTCTATTCATCAGTCCAGCGGCGAGCACACGCAGCTAATTGGTCTTGTGGGCGACACGTCCGCAGTAGACATTGACCTAGTGAGGGCCAATGCCTGTGTGGCTGAGGTGAAACGTGTTAGCGAGCCATACAAAAAAGCAAACCGAAAATTTCACCCGGATAATAGCGTGGTGTATAGTGGCGGCGTGCCGGTGGGTGGTGGCCATTTTGCCGTGATGGCAGGGCCTTGTAGTGTGGAGAGTGAAGAGCAAATTTGCATCTTAGCAAATCAGGTAAAAAAGGATGGTGCACAGTTTTTGCGCGGTGGTGCGTTTAAGCCACGCACTTCCCCCTATGCATTTCAGGGCCTTCGAGCCGAAGGGCTAGAGCTTTTGAAACGAGCCAAAGAAAAAACGGGATTGCCCATGGTGACAGAAATTATGAACACGTCTCACCTGGATTTATTTTTAAAAGCAGGCGTAGACATGCTTCAAGTGGGCGCACGTAATATGCAAAATTTTGAATTGTTGCGTGAGCTTGGGCAAACAAATGTGCCGGTGCTGTTAAAACGGGGCCTTTCCAACACTTTGGAAGAATTGCTGATGAGCGCAGAATACATTATGGCCGGCGGCAACAACAATGTGGTTTTGTGCGAAAGGGGCATTCGCACCTTCGAAACTTCCACACGCAACACGCTGGACATTAGTGCTGTGCCAATGTTGAAAAGGAAAAGCCACCTGCCTGTGGTGGTGGATCCAAGCCATGCAGCCGGCCTAAGCTGGATGGTAGAGCCGTTGGCAATGGCGGCCATTGCCGCAGGGGCAGACGGATTGATGATTGAAGTGCACAATGACCCACCCCATGCCTTAAGTGATGGTGCGCAAAGCCTAACGCCGGAGAGCTTTACAAAACTGATGAAGAAAATAAATCGGCAACGGGCTTTCTTTGAAGAGATGGAAAGATTGTCGTAAAAAAAAGAAAAAAACAAAGCGTGAAGCTGTATAATACAGAGCAAAAAACACAAACAGTATAACAAATGTGAAAGATGTGCGTGTTTTTGCGCAAAGGGCAAGCACTTTTTCCCCAAATGCTGTATAATACACTCAGCATTATGAAGGAGGATATAATCGAATGAATTTGAAAGCAAGAATATCATTGGGCCTTGCGGTTTTGTTATTGGTGTCTTTGGCGGTAACAGGCGTTGCCTATTGGAGCACACAAGAGGCCCTAGGGCCAGAAGTAACACCGGGGCTGATTGTGAACGGGGAACTTGTGGAAGATCCCGGCGTGATGATGACTGTAAATGGAACAGAAATTGGATTTGATGAGTATCGCTACTATTACCTTTCCACATTGGCTTATATGGAAATGAGCTATGGAACCGGTATTTTTGAGCAAGATTATGATGGAGCTTTGGCGCTGGAATTGCGCGCGGTAACTGAGGAAACCATCTTGCAAGCACAGGCCATCTTGAGCCTTGCCGAAGAAAAGGGCATTAGCTTAACAGACGAAGAAAAACAGGAAATTGTTACAGAGATGGATGAACAAAAGGTTGCAATGGGTGAAGAGACATACCTGCGTAGCTTGCAGGATATGTTCTACACAAGCGAAGAGATGTATATCAGGATGATGGAAGAGCAAGCGCTGATGCAAAAAACACA
>CAYJJK010000078.1:0-7182 GCA_964370445.1 uncultured Oscillospiraceae bacterium
CCGCCGCCGCAGAAGCCGCCGCCGCGGAAGCCGCCGCCGCAGAAGCCGCCGCCGCAGAAGCCGCCGCCGCAGAAGCCGCCGCCGCAGAAGCACCACCGGCATCTGCATAATTGCTTATGCATTTAAATTCATTCAAAAGCATTTAAAATAAATATCGTTAAACAAAAAAGCCATGGTAATTTTTGCCATGGCTTTTTTGTGCTTTAAAGAAAGCAATTGCCGTATCTTTTAAAAACAGTACACTTGTCCTCTTTGTTGTGTTCATTTTCACAAAAATAGACGATATACAGGGTATATTTCGCCAGAATTTTCTCTTTTTTTTCCATAGAATAGATACTACAAAACAAAAGTGAGGTGTGCAGTCTTGAATGAAATGTTACGATTTGAGCAAAGCTACCCCCTGTCTCTTGCAAAATCCCGCGAGTGCCAACGTTATATTGAACAAGTTTTATGGGAAGATCAGCACAGCAAGCAAAGTCCCATTTCGGGGTATCTGGTACGTACTCTTTATTTTGATAACCAGGACAGCCAAACAAATCAAGCAGACAATCTGCCTGAACTGCGTCTTCGTATTTATAACCCAAAGGACGAGTGGGCCCTTTTGGAGCTGAAAGCGAAAAAAGGCTTTTTGCACCATAAGCGTTCTTTACCACTTACAAAAGAGCAGGCAGAGCACCTTTCCCTTGGCATGTATGAATGCCTGCAGGCGCTTCACCATCCCTTTGCACACGAGCTGTATGCATTGATGCAAAAAGATAACTATCGCCCCAAAGTGTTGGCAGAACATTACCGCCGTGCCTTTATGATGGATTTCAACAATACCCGAGTCACCTTCGACAGCGGTACCCGGCGCTGTAACAAGGCAGAGTGCCTGTTTGATGAACACCCGCCATACCAGCCCGCAAAAGATAGCTCTCTTGTGGTGATGGATTTGAAATACAGCCGTTTTTTGCTAGGCTATGTGCACGAATTAACCAAAATCGCCCAGCAAAATCGCCCGGCTATATGGTCTTATTAAAGTCAGGCCATTTGGATTTATAAAACACACAGCAAACCGTGCCACAATTGATTTTTCGTTTGTTAAAAAGCACCTGCGAAGGGACCATAAAAACAATAAGAAGGCATGCGTGGCCCCAAAATAGAAAGCTGGTTTCACACATAACTTAGGTTATCATCAAGAGGAAAGCGTTCAGTATTCCATCTTGACTGACCCTATTAGGTGCAAACCAGCTCTTTTATTTATGGTTCGTTTTCCATTTTAGCTAGGTGGCGTCGGCAATCGTGTTCAGTTGGCCTATTTTGGCAAGAAAATTGCTCAAAATAGGCCGGGTTCAACGATTGTCGATACCACCTAAATTCTAAAGCGGGTTTTGAGGATCTCGTTCGGGTGTGGCTGTCTTTTTTTCTGCAGAGACAAAAACCACAACTTGTATGCCTGAAAAAAGGAAGAAAAATAGGCTGTAGCTGTCGAACCATGCTCTTGTAAGGGCAAAGTTTTGTGTGAACAAAAGCAGCAGCAAGGCACTTAGGCTTAAAATCGCAGATGCCAAAGCCAATAAATTCCATTTGCGCACGGTTTGCTCTGCCTCTTTTTCTTGAACATCTTCTTGTTTTGATAGCCTGTCGATTCTTCTTTTGCGCAAAATGACAAACAGAAGAGATGAGAGACAAAGAATCAAGGTGGCAAGCGTGTTGAACAAGCTCCACGTGCCCATTTCCACCGCTGTAAATTCTGCGGCACTTAGCGGCACGCCTTGTTCTGTGATAAGAACACTTTCATACGCTTCGCCGTTTGGATAGGTGAAAAGAACGGTGTGCTCGCCGTCGGCAAGCCCTGCAAACACTTCCGGGTTGATCATCACTTCGCCTGTTTGAGAATCTACAGTGTATTCGTTTTCAGAAAGCGTGCGTCCGTCTACAGAGACAGTTTGAGGGGCAATGCTGCTTGCGCCGGCCGGGATGGTGATGCTACCGTTGTCGTTTATCCTTGGCACATTTGGCTGGGTGGAGGGCGGGTTGTCTTCACCCTCTGAGGGTAAAACACTTTCAGAGCTGTCTTCCTCCTCGCTGGCTGTGGGGACGGTAGATGATGAGGAGCTTTCTGTTGGGACATCAATTTCTGAGGGAGCGAAAGGCTCAGAGCTACTTTGCGAAGGTGGCTGCGGGGCCGGTGTGGTGCTTGAAGAACTTGAAGGGGGAGCAGCAGATGAGCTACTGGAAGCTGGTGTTTCTGAGGAACTGCTTGGTGGCGGTGCCTCGGAAGAACTGCTGGGTGGAAGCGGTGCTGTAACCTCAAGCGTGCCCTTTACGATAGTAAACGCATAGTTACCGCTGTTTTCAAACTCCGGTGCCTGCGCAAAATCTATAGAATATGTGCCCGCTACCGGGTTTGTAACCGCTTGGTTTTCAGCGTTTAAAACCACATAACGAACTTCGCTTGCGTTGATAACAGTTGGGACATCCCCTGCAATACCGGTATCCACCGTCCAGCTAAAATTGGGCAGTGCCCCACCCTGTTGCATGCTTGCGTTTTGGATGGCAAGCACAGCATCCTGTGGCTCGATGCGGAATGCCGCTGTGGTTTGTCCTGTATAATTTCCCGTTTCGTTGGCCACAACACGCAAGGTAAAATCACCTGCATTGCGCTGTGCATTGTCTTGTAAAGTATAGTCTTGCCCCATCAGCAAGGGGGCGGTAATGCCGGGCACTTCGTTGATGCGCACGGCATTTACACCTTGCTGTTGAACCGTGCCATTATAACGGAGATTTGAAGTGATATCGACCTGTGCCGAGGCAAGGCTTCTGGGCGCAATAGAAAACTCGGCCGTTGCCAATTGCCTAGCACCGCTAAGCGAGAGGTAACCTGCTGTTACAACATAGTTGCCGGCATATTGTGGGGGTAATGAGGAATTGTACTGTGTAGTGCCATCGCGCAATACGCCTGTGTAAGAAACGGTAACTTCGTTTTCACTCACGCCTTCTTCAGAAATTTCCAAAACGGGAGGTGGCAACACATCGCCATAAGTAATGCTTTCTTGCTGCACCGATATTTCGCGTTTTGTTAGTTTCACAAGGCCATCTTCATAGTCCATGTAGGTGAAAAAGTCGTTGTTGTCTGAAAGCAAGTTTTGCACATCTGCCTCGGTGGCGGCATAAGAGGTTCCATTTGCTACCACAACCGGTGGGTTTGGTTCTATTTGAGTGCGCACGCCAACCGCATCAAGCAAAGCGCCGGTTAGTTGTATGGTTTGATTTTGGGGAAGGTATACATTGTTTGCTTCGTTTGCCACACTGTTTTCGGTAATGGAAACGGGCCCTTGTATATTGAGAACACCCCCCATATAGATGCCACCTGCTGTTTGTGAAGCGGTGTTTTGAACAATGCTACCATCTGTGATGCTAAGGATGCTATCGTAGATATCAAGGGTTCCGTTTGTGAGATAAATGCCGCCACCGTTTTGCGCTGTGTTGTGCCGAATGGTGCCGCCGTTCATCTCTTTTCTACCCTCTAAACCGGCAACACCGGTTAAATACATACCGCCACCGTTTTGCAAGGCTGTATTGTGCTCTACTGTGCCTCCGTTTAAAACCAATAGGCTGCCAATCGAAAAACCGCCGCCATTTTCGTCGGCCGTATTTTGCACCACCATGCCGTCATTTACGGTGATGGTTCCGTCTGCAATCGAAAAACCGCCACCGTTGCGTTTGGCTTTGTTGCCAGATACAGTGCCCCCATTTACAGTGACATCGCCCTGCCCAATGGAGAAGCCGCCACCGTAGGCTTGCGTCTCGTTTCCGGAAACAGTTCCACTATCGAGTGTGATTTCTGACCCATGTGCCAGGTAGAAGCCACCACCGTTGTTGTTGCTGGTATTTCCGCTAACGGTGCCACCTTCCATTTGCATGGTGGCAGTACTTAAAAAGATGCCACCGCCAAACGAACCGCTGCTATTGTTTGTCACTTGCCCGCTTGTCATCGAGAGAGAGGAGTTGCTGCTGGCGTAAATGCCGCCTCCACCTGATGTGGCGCTATTGTCGCTGATGGTGGTGCCACTTACAGTAAGTGTGCTTTTTTCTACAAGCACACCGCCGCCATAACGAGAGGCTATGTTTGCGCTGATGTTGCCACCGTTAAGAGCAACAGTACCCTCCTCCACCACCGTAACACCCGCCCCATACTGTGCGCGGTTTCCTGTGATGCTACCGCCGTTTAAGGTGAAAAGACCCAAAAGAGAAACCCCGGCGCCGGCCTGTGTGGAGCTGTTGTTGGATATTTCGCCACCGTTCATGGTGAAAGTACCCAAAACAGATACACCGCCACCGCGCATCGTCGTTGTATTTTGTGTGAGCGTACCATTGTTCATTTCAAATACACCGTCACGGTCGATGTATACTGCGCCACCATAATCGCCACTGTTGCCAAGTATCGAGCCAGCATTCATTACAAAATGTCCACCGGGTGCAATGGCAACACCGCCACCACATCTGCCTGCTGTATTGCCAGAAATCTCCCCACCTTTCATGATGAAAGACGCCCCGCTTGCCACAAATACACCGCCACCATAATGGCTGGGTATGCCATCTAATGTGGTATAGGTGCCATAGCCGCCTGTGATTTTTCCGGCGCTGTTTCCGCTGGTGTTGCAATCTTCCAGCACCAAAGAACCATGCACTTCCAGCACCGATTTTTTCATTGCGGTACCGGTGCCGCTCAAGGTGTAGCCGTTTAGGCAAAGTGTAACACTTTCGCCGCTGGGCACCACAAAGTCTTTGTCTGTAATATTTTCTGTTACAACATACTGTCCACTTGTTAAAGTGGGGCTGCTTTCATTTGTCAGCTCTATGGCAAGGCTGTGGTCTATGCCACAGCTTTGAATGGCGCTGCTAAGCTCGCTGCTTCCTACCTGAACGGTGATGCTAGGCAAAGTTACCCCTTCACTCAGCTCAAGCGCATCGCTCGTTAAGCGCGCCATATAGATAAACGCAGAAGGCTCTTCGGACGAAAAAGGCACATCCCCCTGCAGTTCCCATGTCACAGGAACTTGCATGGTTTGAATATTTTGTGTCACATTGTCTGAAAGCATAGCGGCCTCGGCGCGAACAATTAAAAACAAACCCTGCAACCAGGTTATAAATTCTTGATAAAACGGAAGGTCTTCTACGCTACCTGGGTTTGAAGCTCCTGTAGAGGAAGGCGTTTGCGGTGCAGAAGGGGAGGCAGCAGAGGAAGCTTGTGAGCTGGACGACGAGGGCGCTTGCGAAGAAGACGGAGCTTGCGACGATGTCTGCGAAGAAGATGGCGCCTGTGAAGAAGATGGCGCCTGTGAAGAAGATGGCACCTGTGAAGAAGACGCACCGCTTGAAGCGGGGAGAGAGCTGCTTTCACTAGAAGAAGAGCTTTCCGGCTGCTGAGCACGAAGGGGCTCTACAGAAACAGAAATCTCGGGTGGCAAGGCTTCTTGCACTTTTTCTTCTGTGGTGTTTAAAGGCACGTGCAGCTCTGCTTCTTGCAATGCTTGCACGCTAAGAATTAAAAAGCGTCCACTGATGTCTTGGGCATACAGTGGTGGTTGTAGCAGAATAAAAAACAACACAAACCCTAAGGTTAAACAAATACTATTTTTATAAATCTTTTTCACGCAGCAAAACTCCTTTAGGTATTGTCCTGTATTTAATACATCTTGGCATAATAATAGCATACACAGTGTAAAAACAATAGATGAATTTGTCTTAAAAAGCTGAAAAAAGTGATTAAATAATTGTTTTGTGGTGTTTTTTTGTCTGTATGCTGATGTGAATTCTTTCCTCAAAAAAAAGCCCAAACCACCTGCCGGTTTTCTAAGCGAAAAAGGCGGGTGATTTGGGCAAAACTGAATGTGGTATATTTTGTTTTTAAAACAGCCTTACATTAGCGAGGGTTTTTTACGGCGGCTTGGGCTGCGGCAAGGCGTGCAATAGGCACGCGGAATGGTGAGCAGCTTACATAGTCAAGGCCGATGCTGTGGAAGAACTCCACGCTGGTGGGATCGCCACCGTGCTCGCCACAAACGCCAAGATGCATTTTCGGGTTTGCTGTGCGGCCTTTTTCGGCGGCCAATTTTACAAGTTGGCCAACGCCTTTTTGGTCGAGGTGAGCAAACGGGTCGCTTTCGTAAATTTTACTCTCGTAGTAGTAATCTAAGAATTTGCCGGCATCATCACGAGAGAAGCCAAAGGTCATTTGGGTAAGGTCATTGGTGCCAAAGCTAAAGAAATCGGCTTCTTTGGCAATTTCGTCTGCCAAAAGGGTGGCACGTGGAATTTCAATCATGGTGCCCACTTCATACTTCATGTCACTGCCAGCAGCGGCGATTAAAGCGTCTGCAGTTTGCACCACATAGTCTTTTACATATTTTAGCTCACGCACTTCGCCCACAAGAGGTATCATAATTTGTGGCACGATGTTAACGCCCATACGTTTGGACACTGCTAAAGCGGCCGAAATGACAGCGGTGGTTTGCATTTTGGCAATTTCTGGATAGGAAACCGACAAACGCACACCACGGTGGCCCATCATTGGGTTAAACTCATGCAGGCTGTCGATAACTGTGTGCAAAGCATCGCTTGTCATGCCAAGCTCTTTTGCAATTTCCACAATGTCGGCTTCCTCTTGTGGCAAGAACTCGTGTAGAGGCGGGTCGAGGTAGCGAATGACCACTGGGCGCTCGCCCATTACTTCAAACAGGCCTTCAAAGTCGGCTTGTTGGAAGGGAAGAAGTTTGGCCAGAGCTTTTTCGCGTGCTTCCACTTCTGTGGCTACAATCATTTCACGCATGGCTTTGATGCGGCTGGCTTCAAAGAACATATGCTCGGTGCGGCACAGGCCAATGCCTTCGCTGCCAAAGTCAGAACCTTGTTTGGCATCACGGGGGCTATCTGCGTTGGCATATACTTGCAATTGGCGTTTTTCGTCGGCCCATTTCATCAGGCGGTCAAAATCGCCCGAAATGGAGGCTTCTGCTGTGGGGATAGCTTCACCATACACCTTGCCGGTGGAGCCGTCTAGCGAAATGAAATCGCCCTCTTTGCAAACAAAATTACCAATGGTGAATTGTTTTTTGTCGTAGTCAACTGCCATTTCACCAAGGCCGGATACACAGCATGTGCCCATGCCGCGTGCCACAACAGCGGCGGGGCTGGTCA
>CAYJJK010000078.1:7192-11653 GCA_964370445.1 uncultured Oscillospiraceae bacterium
CTTTTTTGCCTTGTGCGTGCCACTCGGTGGCATCCTCTGCGCTAAATACCACTTGGCCGGCAGCAGCACCCGGGCTTGCAGCCAAAGCGGAACCAATCACCGAAGCTTTCGCCAAAGCGTCAGCGTCAAATTGCGGGTGAAGCAGGCTGTCAAGCTGTTTTGGTTCTACACGCAAGATAGCCTCTGTTTCGTTAATCATCTTTTCATCCACAAGGTCTACGGCAATTTTAAGTGCAGCGGCAGCAGTGCGCTTGCCGTTACGGGTTTGCAACATGTACAGCTTACCATCTTCTATGGTAAACTCCATGTCTTGCATATCCCTGTAGTGATTTTCCAGTTTTTGTGCGATGTCTGCAAACTGGTTGTATACTTCAGGCATTTGTTTAGCAAGGTCCGAAATCGGGTTTGGCGTGCGGATGCCAGCCACCACGTCTTCGCCTTGGGCGTTGATGAGATACTCGCCAAATAGGGCTTTTTCGCCAGTGGCGGGGTTGCGGGTAAAGGCAACGCCTGTGCCGCTGTTATCTCCAGAGTTACCAAATACCATGCTTTGGATGTTAACGGCAGTGCCCCAGTCGTAGGGGATTTCGTTCATGCGGCGGTAAGAGTTTGCACGGGGATTGTCCCAGCTGCGGAACACAGCACGCACGGCTTCGATAAGCTGTGTTTTTGGGTCGGCGGGAAAATCATTACCTTGGTTTGCTTTATAGCGTGCCTTAAACTCTTTCACAAGCTCTTTCAAATCATCTGCAGTAAGCTCGGTGTCAAGTGTTACACCTTTTTTCTCTTTCATTTCGTCGATGATTTTTTCGTATTCGCTTTTGGGTTGTTCCATTACAACATCGCTAAACATTTGGATAAAGCGACGGTAGCTGTCGTAGGCAAAGCGAGGGTTGCCGGTTTTGGCTGCAAGCCCTTCCACCACTTCATCGTTAAGGCCAAGGTTCAAAATTGTGTCCATCATGCCGGGCATAGAAGCTCTGGAGCCACTGCGAACAGAAACAAGAAGCGGGTTTTCTTTGTTGCCAAATTCTTTGCCTGCAATGCCTTCCAGTTTGGTTACATACTCAAAAATTTCTGCCTGGATTTCGTCTGCAATGCGACGGCCATCATCATAGTAACGTGTGCACGCTTCTGTAGTGACGGTAAATCCCTGTGGAACAGGCATGCCAATGCCGGTCATTTCAGCAAGGTTTGCACCTTTGCCGCCCAGCAAGTTGCGCATTTCTTTATTGCCTTCGTTAAACAGATACACATATTTTGTGCTCATTCAATTGCCTCCCAAAGCTTTATTGTTGCGATTGCCTTCCTTTGTGATTTTCCACCAAATCACAAAATCATTATAACAGATACCTTTTTGAAACCCTACAGTAGTTTGTAGTTTTATTTTAATTTTTATCACTTTCACACATTTATTTCCCCAGCCCCCTTGCAAAAAAAGCACAATGCGATAAACTTAGTATAAACGGTTACTGTTTTTGCCCTATGGTTTTGGCTTTTGCCAAAAGAGAAAGGCGGCTTTTATGAGCATTCACGGGAAAGATATCAAAATATTTGCGGGAAATTCCAACAAACCTTTGGCTCTTTCGGTGGCAGCGGGGCTGGGCCTTGCCTTGGGCAAAAGTGAAGTAGGCCTTTTTTCAGATGGCGAAATCTCGGTAAACATCCACGAAAGTGTGCGCGGCAGTGATGTTTTTGTATTGCAAAGCACTTCTAGCCCCACAAACCGCCACCTGATGGAACTGTTGATTATGATTGACGCTTTTCGCAGAGCCTCGGCCGGGCTTATCACGGCGGTGTTGCCCTATTATGGCTATGCACGGCAAGACCGTAAAAACAAAGCAAGAGACCCAATTACGGCAAAATTGGTGGCCGACCTTATTGTTACCGCCGGGGCAGATCGCATTTTAACCATGGATTTGCACGCTTCGCAAATTCAGGGTTTTTTTAGCATTCCGGTAGATCATTTGGTAGGCTTGCCCATCTTGGCCCCTTATTTTGAGAAAAAGATGGCGCAAGATGAGCACTATCGTCATAACCTGGTGGTGATGAGCCCAGACCTTGGCAGCGTGACACGCAGCCGCCATTTTGCAGAGCGGCTGGATACACCACTTGCCATTATTGACAAACGACGTCCACGGCCAAATGCATGCGAAGTGATGAATGTGATTGGCGAAATTGAGGGCCGCGATGTGCTAATTGTGGACGATATGATCGACACGGCCGGCACATTGACAAACGCCGCAAACGAGGTGATGCGACGCGGGGCACGCAGTGTAGCTGCTTGTGCTACCCATGCTGTGCTTTCGGGAAAAGCAATTGAGCGCATTGAAAGCTCCGCCTTAAGTGAGGTGGTGGTGCTAGACACCATCTGCTTGCCGCAGGAAAAACAGTGCAAAAAAATTCGGGTTTTGGGCTGTGCGCCCATGCTGGCCGAAGCGATTGCACGCATTTATAACGACAAACCTGTTTCCACTTTATTTCACTAAAAGAAAAGGATACCCATGTTTTCTATGTTTTGGAAAAAGCACACAGCAAGCCCCGCCTGGATTGTTGCAGGCCTTGGCAACCCCGGAAAAAAATACGAAAACAGCCGGCATAACATTGGTTTTGATGCGCTAGATTTTTTGGCAAAACAATGGGGCGCTGAGGTGCGCCGCTCAAAATTTACCGCTTTGTATGGCCTTTGCGATGTGGCAGGACAAACGGTGCTGCTTTTAAAGCCACAAACTTTTATGAATCTTTCGGGCGAAAGCTTGCAAAAAGCCGGTAAATTTTATAATATCCCGCCCGAACGTATGCTGGTTTTATTCGACGACATCTCCCTTGACCCGGGTGTTTTGCGCATCCGTATGAATGGATCTGCCGGTGGACACAACGGATTGAAAAGCATCATTCATCTTGTGAATGCAAACTTTCCCCGCGTTAAAATTGGTGTGGGTGCAAAGCCGCATGAAGACTATGCTTTGGCCGATTGGGTGCTTAGCCGGTTTACCCAAAATGAAAGAAAAGCCATTGAAAACCGCTTTGGGGATATTCAAAAAGCGGTAGAACTGCTGTTGCAGGAAAAACAAAGTGAAGCCATGAGCCTCTATAACGGTAATGGCAAGCGTTGAAGCCCCCCGTTTTTGAACGAAACGGGGATCGCCTTATGAATTGCAAGAAACTATTTTTGTGTTTCTACGCTGAAAAAAAGTTCTTGTTTTTGGTGCAAATTTGCACCATTTTTTTGTTTTGGTTGTGATGTTTTATCACTTACTTTGTGGTATCCCTGTGCACTGCAACATGCTGGGCAAGTGAAGGCGCAATGAAGGCGCATGTAAATTTTGCTGTTGCAGGGCGCTTCTTTTGCTTTGTTTTTACCTGTGGGCTTTGCATTGCGGTATTCAGTGGTACGCATAAAATAAAAATCTGTGCTTGACAATTTTGAAAAATAGGATATACTTAAAAAAGAATGTTAGCGACAGCTAACCAATTCTTTCGAAGTTCACACAAAGTGATGGGTGCCTGTGGGCACCTAAAAAAATAGAAAATGGTTAGCATTTGCTAACGGTTGGAGGCGTTTATGTGTATCGCGATTATCGGTGGAAACGAGTGTATGGAGTGTCGTTATCGAGACTTGTGTAAAGAATATAATTGCAACGCTAAAATTTTTACAAAACAAAAAGGGATTAAAAATAAAATTGGGCAACCGGACATGGTGATTTTATTTACCAATACGGTGTCTCACAAAATGGTAAACACCGCTTTGTCGGCTTTAACCAACAAGCCAACTTTGGTGCGTTCTCATTCTAGCTCTATTTCTTCGCTTAGAGAAATACTAAATACACATTTTGCATAAAAAGGGGGCGTGCACTGTGTCTACAGATTTAATTGTGCAGTATTGCGCCCCCACTTTGGCCGGCATAAAAATGGGCAATTTGTTTACCTATAAATACAAAACCCTGGCAGAACTAACAGAGCATATTGCCCAAAAGAACGCACTTTTAAACCACAAGGGCGTATATTTTGTGGTATTAAGGGCAAAAAGGGAAAAGGCTCTTGTGTATGTGTACAGAAAACAGCAGCTGCAAGAAAGGCTTGCTTGCCCTTATGTGCAACTTTTTTTGCAAAAATTTGGCTATGGCACGCCATCTGTAGAAGCTTGTTTGCAACAGCTAAAAAATAATTTATTATCGCCGGAATTTCCGCATGAAATTGGTGTTTTTTTGTTGTATCGACTTTCGTATATCACAGCATTTATACAAAACAAGGGCATGAATTACCAGTGCACGGGCTACTGGAAAGTGTATACCGATGCACAAAGCGCGCAAAAAATATTTGCACAGTTTGCAAAGTGCACCAAGATTTACTGCAAAAAATCAAAAGAAAAATTCAACATCAGCAAGCTTACCGTGGCTGGCTGATTCAATTAAATAAAACTATAGAAAAGGAACTTGAAGTTATGGGCAAAGTAGCAGT
>CAYJJK010000079.1:0-11571 GCA_964370445.1 uncultured Oscillospiraceae bacterium
GTTCTGCTATGTGTATTCGGTGATATTACTATCACCCTTTACAGTATATGTCTTCAAACAAAGTACTTGGTATTTTAACGGAGTTTAAAATCTTCAGGGTTAACTCTAGGGTTTGGTTATTATTTCTTTGTGTAACAGAGGACAAGGCGCCCTCTTGTATTAGATGGGGTTTCGTCAATTCCTGTATTTTTTGGCCAAACTGTGTTTCAAAATCAGAAATGCACATTGGCTTTGCAAAATAATACCCTTGTGCTGCATCACAACCAATGAATTTCAAAAAGTCAATTTGCTCTTCTTCTTCAACACCCTCAGCCACCACCAGCATATTTAAGCTTTGTGATAACTTTACAATGCCATCTACCACCAGCTCGCCACGAACGGTGTCTTTATTATCAGTAAAAAAGCTTCTGTCCAGTTTCAGTGTGTCCGCTTTAAGGTTTTTCAAAAGCCCCAGTGAAGAATATCCAGATCCGAAATCGTCTATAGATACACTAAACCCATGCTCATGCAAATCAAAAAACAGCTTTTCTAACACTTCTTCATTTTCGATTATTGTGGATTCTGTCAGTTCAATTTCAATATAATGGTGCGGTATTTCATATTCGTCCACAATTTTGGCAACATCTAAAACAAAATTCGGATTTGCTAAATTTAGCCTAGAGCAATTAATGGAAATGGGCAAAAGATTACGGCCCTCTTCCCTCCATTTTCGCATCACCTTGCAGGTGGATTCTACCATGTATTTATCCAGCTCTACAATAAAACCATTTTTTTCAAATTGGGGAATGAACTTGTCGGGAAAAATCATATTCCCGTTGGCCTCAACCCAACGCACCAATGCTTCTGCCCCAATGATTTGTCCATCAGAAACACGCATTTTAGGCTGCAAAAACACCTTGAACTCCCCATTTTCAAGTGCAGATTTCATTTTGTTTGCAATTTCAACACGCTCTATCATTTGTGTTTTGTAAGTATCATCGTAATCATAAATCACTTGGCCTTTTTTGCTTTTGGCCATGGTATGGGCAATACCAACCTTGGTGATAATATCGTCTACATCGGTATCACCAAGCTCGATAAAATATCGGCCATATTTAAAGGATAACTCATAGCCTGAAAGCTCCGGAATTAGTTTTTTAAAATACTCCTCATACATAGCCGTTTCGTTTTCAAGATGATCCATAAAATGGTTGCCTGAAAAAAAGATAAATTCATCCACACCGGTTCTTGCCACGATGAGGGTTTTTTCTTTCACAGCGGAGGAAATCGTGTTGAAGGCATGCAAAACACGGTTGCCTACTTCATAGCCAAACAATTCGTTGATTGCTTTAAAATTTTCTACATCACATTTTATGATAACATAGGGCTTGGTTTGGTTGTTTTTTAGCACCGTAGCCATATGTTTTTTGAGCTTTATCAAGTTTGGCAGGCCTGTTAGTGCATCATAGTATGCTGTTTTTTCAATGGTTTTGATGGAGTCTCTTCTGGAGAACCATGAGTAAATTGTGAAAAGCATCAAAAGAAACACCACTGCCAAACTAGTGTGCACAATGGAAGTGATCAGTGTGTGTAATTCATTGTTTATTTCATCCTCTTCAAGGCTTACAACCAAGGTCCAAGGAGTTTGCTCGATGGGGCTATACAGGGCGATGTTGGCCACGCCATTCACTTCATAATAAAGGTTGCCGTTTTGTCCATTTTCCAAATCACTGCGCATGGTTTCAAAGCTTGTATCGCCAAGCAACACCACTTCATTGCTATCAAAATCATCCAATGTGGAAAATTGTGAATCAGTTGAGTACAACACTTCCCCATTTGGGGCCAAGATTAAGGAAAAACCATTTTTAGTGATAAGGCTTTTTGCGCTTGCATAAACAGATTCTATCGAAGCTTCACCCAACAAAACGGACGTAAGCTCCCCATTCTTTTGCACGGGAACTGCAATATCCAAAACAATTTTTCCAGTGCGGGAAGAAGTGTGCGGTGCACTAACCTCCACTTCATCTTGCAAAACACCAAGAAACGCGGCATTTTGTGAAAAATTTTCCAAGTTTCCATCTATAGACATCCCGTTTGCATCAAGTTGCACATGATAAACATTTTCAAAATCGCCCACCTGAGATTGGCCATTCAAAAATTCTATAGTATCATCATCTGCTACATTGTTAGTGGCAAGTGCGCCGGCCAATAAAGTAAGATCATCATGCTCATCATTTATATATTCGTTCAGCTCAGCTTGAATCTGCCCACTTACACCCTCTAGCTCTTGCAAAGCCACATTATAAATTTCCTCATTAAGCGCGTGGTTGTTTGAAAAAATCACCACTACAAATATAAGAATAGAAACTATAGTAAGCAAAAAAAACACAGTGTTCAGCTTCAATTTATTATGTGTCATATGCAATCCTATTCATTATGATGCGCCTTATAAAAAAGCACAAAGGATACGTGGTTGTAAATCATAAAGACTGAGGAAAAACCATATCCCATCTAACCACGCTTAGGCATATACAACTGCAACTATTACTTATATTCATTATGCCTTATATTGGACAAAGTGTAAAGAGAAAAGGCCTAGGGAACTTGATAAAAAAGTAAATGTATGAAATTTATAAATTCTAAAACACTTTATAACATCTATAATATTTTGTCCGTAATATAACCCGAAAGTCCTATAACGCCCCATCCTATATAATACAAACGAAATATCCTAAACAAATACGCGGTGTGCGAGATGACTTTTATATGACCACAAAAAAGACACCGGATTGTATCCGATGTCAATTGGGTGCAGCGTCATGCTGCTGGAGGGAGTGCTGTTATAGGAACAACAAAATGGAAATAGTTTATACTAAGGAAAGGTAAGATAATTAACCTTTAAGAGATTTGATAAACTAAAGTATCTTACGAGCAAACTTCAAAACCATAATTTTCCTAGTGCTTATCATGCCACTTACTTCAATAAAAGTCTAATTACGACAGCGGCAATACAAGACGGCCATTAGCTCACAATGTTTTTTCTAAACCAAAAACTCCCTCCATGAAGTGGGTGTTCAAGTTTTAATTTTCTTTTTTGAAGATCAGGATATTTGATTTCTATCATATTTTGAAAATAAACGATAGAATAATTATTATTGTTTTGCAGAAAAGCCCTAAGTAGATACAATTCCTGCCATGCAATTCCCTTTTGTACCCAAGCTATAGGATATTCAAAAGGATAGAATATATCATGAAGATGTATATATACACCGTTCTTTAATCTTGGCAAAATTTCAAAAAACAAATAATTTACATCTGAATCCATTTTGGAAACATGTGTGGAATCTATAAACAAAATATCTCCCGCATTAAGTTCTTCAAATAAACTTGTATCAACATCCTGCAAATCTGACACAATGAGACTAATGTTATCGCTCTCTTTTTTTATAGAATTAAGAAGGTTCGGATATGGTTCAATAAATGTTATATCTACTGAATTATTTAAATAGAATTCATTTGTATCAAGCGTGACTGCTGACGACCATCCAGATCCTACCTCAATTATTTTACTAGGCTTTATCAATCGAATCATGCAATGCAAAACAATTGCATCCCCTAAAGGAAATGCATTGTTTTTTATACCATATCTATACTTTGAAGGACCGTCTTCCCAGGTTGGCATATCATCGAATAGGTCAGACATTTTATTGAAAATTTCAAGCTGTTCTTCGATGTTTAAGTTTATTTCTAATATTTCCTGGTTTTCTGTAAAAACATACCTATTACTTTTGTGTATTTTACTTAAATCAGGATATGGTGAATAAAAGTGACCTAACGGAGCAATACTTGTGGTTTTCTCGTTTAAATAATTGTTAATAAATCGAAAGATTTCATAGTCATTACTTTCGCTAATAGACATGTTTCTTATTCCAATATCATCCAACACAGCTTTGATTTGACAACAAGAGCTTGCATTTTGTAAGCATATAAACACAAATACATCATCCTTAATTGCAGCTAACTCATAAATTGAAATGCATTTTATTCCTTGGATAAAATCACCATGTAACTTTTCATTATTATCACAAAAGAAAGATATCATCAGATCATTGTCTTCAAATATCTTTTTCGCTTCATTTCCGCGTGTTCCAGCTCCAAATATAACTATTTTCTTGTTTTCAGTTATGTTTCTAATACTATTTGCTAAAGTTAAAGATGACTTCATATTTATTCGCCTTTATTATTTATAATTATGATTTGCAAGCAAAATTCCGTTATGAACACTTGAATTTGAACATCAATTATTTATCATGCCTGCTTGGGCTCAAAGGTTTATTCCTCCGCCTGACATATTTATATTATCATATTTTCTTGATTAAGTAACATTATTTTCAAAATAAAAAGTTTGGAATAATAAAGTGAAATGCCCCAAGAACAAAGTTCCTAAGAGCATTCAGTTTGGTGGAAGTGTTCCAATAGAAACCACTTGAAAATACAAATAAACGTAAAAAAGACACCGGATTGTATCCGATGTCAATTGGGTACAGCTTCAAGCTGCTAGTGAGAGTGTTGTTATAGGAACCACTTAATAATATATCAAAATATAAAAAAGACACCGGAACTTAATCCGATGTCAATTGGGTGCAACTTCAAGCTGCTGGAGCGGATGATGGGAATCGAACCCACAAAGCCAGCTTGGAAGGCTGGGGTTTTACCACTAAACTACATCCGCATCTATGCTGCAAACCTGCAGCATATAAAATTATATACAATAATGAGAAGAATGTCAAGAGAAATTAACATCAATTTCTCCGCCATCTGATACACCAACACTGATTTTTTCTAATCTTTGGTTGCTTAAGATGCCTTCTGCGATACGTTCTTCCACCTCTTTACGAATCACCCTTCTCAAATCTCGTGCACCAAATTGGCCGCCTTTTGCTTTTTCGCACAACATTTTTAATGCATCTGTATTCCAGGTAAGCACAATTTCTTTGTGTTGCAAAGGATCTAAATATTCCCCAAGCATCAAAGCTGCCACACGGCTTAAATCCTCAGTACTCAAAGATTTAAAACTAATCACTTCATCTACCCTGCTTAAAAATTCGGGCCGCAAAAAGTCTTTTAATGCCTTAATATTTTTCTCTCGGTTTGCTTCTTCTCGGCTTTTATCAAAACCGAGGCTGGCGGTGCGATCTGTAGATCCTGCATTCGAGGTCATACAAATCACGGTGTTTTCAAAGCTCACAGCCCTGCCTTGTGCATCATTGATTTTTCCCTCGTCCAATATTTGTAAAAGTATATTCATTACATCCGGATGGGCTTTTTCAATTTCGTCAAATAAAACAACACTATAGGGTTTGCGACGCACCTTTTCAGTTAACTGGCCTGCTTCGTCATAGCCAACATATCCAGGAGGCGAGCCAATCAAGCGACTAACCGCATGTTTTTCCATAAACTCACTCATATCTAAGCGAATCAATGGGTCTACAGAATCAAACAAATCAAACGCCAACTGCTTTACAAGCTCGGTTTTGCCAACACCGGTAGGACCCACAAAAATAAAACTTGCAGGACGCCGGCGGCCATTGATATCGGCACGCGCACGCTTGATGGCCGAGGCCACAAGGTGCACAGCTTCATCTTGACCCACCACTTTTTGGCGTAGGCGCTCTTCTAAATTGGAGAGTTTTGTGTATTCACTCTCCTCTATTTTCATGGCCGGAATCCCTGTCCAAAGTTCAATCACACGCGCTAAATCTGCCATCTCAACTTCAATTTTCTCTACGTCCGCTTTCATTTCAACCACCTGTGTCATCAGGCGAGCAATCTCACTTTTCACACGGGCCAAGCGTTCATAATCTGGCTCTTGTTGCGCCTCTAGTTCTTGCTCTTCACCACGTAACACCTGCAAGCGTTTTTCTGTGTCCAGCCAATCTGAAATTTCCACATGACGCAAACTGCAGCAAGCACAGGCCTCATCCAGCAGGTCAATGGCCTTATCGGGCAAAAATCTGTCCGTGATATAACGCTCGGAAAGGCGCACTGCACGATCTACAATTTGGCCACTTACGCCTACATGGTGATGTTCTTCATAATATTCCTTCACCCCAAGCAACACCTGTACAGTGTCCTCTAGGCTGGGTTCTTCTACTTTAACAGGTTGAAAACGGCGCTCTAGCGCTTGATCCTTTTCAATGTGTTTGCGATATTCAGCAAAAGTAGTTGCCCCAATTACCTGAATTTCCCCACGGGAAAGTGCCGGTTTTAAAATATTGGCCGCATTCATTGCACCCTCTGAATCGCCCGCACCGGTAATACTATGCACCTCATCGATGAATAAAATCACATTTCCGGCAGTTTTCACTTCGCCAATAAGCCCTTTCACGCGGCTTTCAAACTGCCCGCGAAATTGTGTTCCCGCCACAAGGCTTGTCATATCTAATAGATAGATGATTTTATCTTTTAAAAGGCTGGGCACTTTGCCTTCGGCAATGCGCAGGGCAATCCCCTCGGCAATGGCAGTTTTGCCCACACCGGCTTCACCAATGAGACAAGGATTATTCTTTTGTCTGCGCGACAATATCTGAATGGTTCGATAGATTTCTCTGTCTCGCCCTATCACTTTATCCAGCTTGCCTTCCGTTGCCTTTTTGTTTAAATTTTCACAGTACAAGTCTAAAAATTTATGTTTCGGCGCTTTTTCTTTAGCACGTTTTTTATCTTCTTTTTCTTCGCCTTTTTTACCACCCATCCTAAGGGGGAAAATAGCACTTCCTCCCGGCTGAAACTCCTCTTCTTCCTCTGCCTCATCATCGGCCTCTATAGGCTCTGCGCCTGTCATTGAGCCCTGCAGGGCAGCAAACCCTTCATCACCCATAACCCCTGCAAAATGCTCTTCTAAACTTTCAATATCATTGTCAGAAATACCAAACTGCTGAATCATATCATTTACCGGTTTTATCCCAAGCTCTTTTGCACAGGTTAGGCAATAACCCTCGCTGTGGTTTTCTGCCCCTTCCATGCGCTGGATAAACACAATTGCCGGCCTTTTATTGCACTTTTTGCACATCATCATGTGTATGCCTTTCCTTTCTTCAAATCTCATTTTTTATCTGTTCGTAAATACGGTTTCTTAATTTTCTGTTTCCACTGTACCACAATATTATGGAATGTATGTGACAGATGCTAAAGAAAATGTACGAAAACATTAACTATATCTTAGTCAACAATCATATTATACACCATATATAAGCAATTAGCAATCACATGGTGAGACTGCTAAAAAATTTCACATTTATAACAAAACACCCCACCGTGTGAAGATCGTGAAGAATATGCTGCTTTTTAGTGCCCCGCTTTGAAAGAAAGAAAACTCCATAATGGGTGCAATAACAGCAGCCACATTTACCAATACCAACACATATAAACCACCTAAAATAATGCCCACAATAGACCCTACCACTCTTTGGGGTGCTTTAAGCGTTTTGAAGCTGAATTTTTTACGAATAAGGTGCAAAAACAATGTGAGCAACGGGCGAAGTAAGGCAAAAAAAATCAAAAATAAAAGCAATGTGATGGCCGGCAAGAGTAAAGCCTTTACCACATCATTAATCAGCAGTTCCACATAACCCTCTGTGCCTATTTCCACCTGTTGCATAGAATTGAGCAAAGCATCCCGAACACCACTGGGAAGCTGATGGCTAAATTCTTCCAGCGCCAAACGAGGCTCATCTAGTCTGCCGTTTATCATGGATTCCTCAAGCCCTGTCATCAGGCGATCCCGAAAAAAATAGTCGAATACGGGAGAAGCCAAAGTGCGTGATGCAAACCAAGATAAAACTGCCACCACCAATGTGCCCGCCATGCTCAGCAGGCCCATCACACCCCCTTTTGCCGAAAAATATACGGCGGTAAGCACCACAATGGCAAGACAAATCAAATCAAAAACAATAGCAGATGTTTGCATAGTATCTCCTTTTCCATATCGCAATAAATTGCACAGGCAAAATCATTTCAAAAAATTTAAGACGATTCTTCCTCAACCACCGCCTCCATGGCAAATAAATCATCTAAAGATTGCACGTTCGACACAGTAAGAAGTAAGGCCTCGCGTGCTTGCACAAGCTCTAGCGGTTTTTCGGTAAAGGTTTTTGTTTGCGCTACTTCCCCATTTAAGTTATAAGCTGTCACTTGCTGATCTAAAAGCATGTACACACCTTGATCCACACTGAGTACTTCGGCTTGCCCGTTTCCAAATGTGGAAACTTCAAAGATGGCTTGCATCGAATCTTTCAGCAGCACCAAATCATAATCCTCTCTTCCTAAAGAGCCAAACACCAATGCCAAACGACCTGCACCCACATCTGCTGTAAGTAGCGTGCGGTTTCCGTAATCATAGCGTGCCGTCTCCTCACCTCTTGTGTTATAAACGGCCGCATAACGGTCATACACCACCAGAAGTTGGCTTTGAGAAAGATATTCCATGCTTAAAATACATGTGTCATCAACACGAATGGTAGCTTGCATTTCGACTTGTTCGCTATTCAATAAATACACCGTTGTTCCAAGTGCCCCCTCCGCCGAGGAAAGACAGGCAAGTGCAAAATCTTCATTATTTTGAGCAAAAGCACCGTCCACAGGTTTTTCGTACACTATATCCCAAGAGAGGTCCGCCTCTGCCGGATATAAAGGGTTATAAATTTGAACCCCTGAACGATACCTTGAGGATGTGACCACCATCAAACTGCCGTTGTCGCTCATCTCCACAAACAAAAGTTCATCATCTGTACTTTGGCGCAGTAAAGTTTCACTGCGGCTTTCCACAAGATATCCCGTGCCACCACGGCTATACACGCATACGCGCGTGTCTCCGGCGGAAATTTCCGGGTTTGCAAAGCCATGCTGTATCCGTTGTAACTCTTCTCCCATAGCCGAAAACATCACAATGTCTTTTTCTCCTAGAGAAGCAAACCCGCCGCTACCCATCCCCTCAGAGCTCACATAACCAGGAACCGAATACTCAACTGGGAAACCTTCACCGGGCAGAAGTGCCACTTTGGCCGAATCTGCCATGTCGCGCAGGCTCATAAGCACAAAAAGGTAACTTCCACTTACATAAAGCCACATTCCAAACGCCACCAAAACCACAGCACATAAAGACAACACCCGGCGCCTACGCTTTTTACGGCGCACTTCTAAAACTCGTGGGTTTTGTTTTGGCATCAACACCGCATTTTTTGGCAAATTTTCTTCATTCACTTCCAGCGCGGCTTTTTTTTGTTTTGCCTCATTGGCAGCTTTCTTTTCTCTTTCATGCGTTTTAGGGTGTTTATCGCTAGAAGAAAATGTCTGTTTGGCAGCCTCACCAGCTTGCGGTTTTTCATCTATTGAAGCATGGATTTCCTCATCTTGTAAAAACGTGCCAACAGGCTGTGAAGTTGCCCTTTGAATGCGCCCGCCCCCTTGATGTTCCTTTTTGGAAGAGGGTGCCTCGATATATTCATCCGGTAGCACAAGTTTTGAGTGCCGCAATTTCTTTTTCGGTTTCTTTTGTTTAGCATCCCCCATGCGGCACCTCCTTTTATATTTGTAGCCCTTCAGACGGATAAATCACTTTTTCAAGGCACAAACCTTTGGCCGGCAAAGTAGGGCCGGCCATGCTACGATTTTTGGCAACCAGTGCATGTTTTGGAGCCTCTATCTCTTTTCGATTTTGCCCCACCAGTAACAAACTTCCGGCTAAGATACGTACCATATTGTATAAAAACCCATCGGCTGCAACGCACATGATGACCCAATTGTCTTGACGAGTTACCGTGAAGCGCGTGATGGTGCGTGTGCGTTCTCCCTCTTTTGCACCCGAAGCACAAAATGCAGAAAAATCATGTCGTCCACAAAGTTCATTTGCCGCTTTTTGCATAAGTTCTTCATTCAGGGGGCCGCAAACGCGATAATAAAGTCCCTCCATGAGTGGGTCATCGCTTTGGCTGTTTAAAAACCGATAACTGTATTCCTTTTCAATGGCGCTATATCGCGCATGAAATTCATTTGGCACCAAACGTGCATCACGCACACGCACATCTTGAGGCAAATGTGCGTTGAGTGCCAATGGCAATTTTTCAAGCGGAATATGCGTGTTGCAATGTGCACTTAACGCATAGCCACGCGCATGCACGCCAGAATCGGTGCGGCTGCATCCCTTCACTGGGATTCTCTCACCAAACACAGCCTCCATCGCATCTTGCACCACTTCACATATACTGAGGGCATTATTTTGCACTTGAAAACCATGATAGCACGTTCCCCGAAATGAAAGTGTAAACAGTACATTCATGAAAACGCCCCCAAAATAAGTGGCAAAAATAAACCGGATAGGCCAATGGCAGAAAAATACACACCACAAACCACAGTGATAACAACATCTTTTTTAGTGATGTGAAGCCGACGCAATCTTGTGCGCCCTTCCCCGCCGCGGTAACAACGGCACTCCATAGCCAGTGCCAACTCGTCTGCACGCCGAAAAGCGGAAAGAAACAACGGTATAAGCACCGGAACCAACGCGCGCACACGCTTAAACAAGCTGCCCGTATCCAAATCGGCTCCACGGGCTTTTTGCGCATTCATAATTTTATCTGTCTCGTCAATCAAGGTGGGAACAAACCTCAGGGCGATGGTCATCATCATTGCAAGCTCATGTGAAGGAAAGCGAAAACGCGAAAGTGGGCTAAGCAAACGTTCAATGGCATCAGTGAGCACAATAGGGCTGGTGGTGTATGTTAAGAGGCTGGTTCCTAAAATAAGCGCCACAATGCGCACAGCCAGTAAAATAGCATGCCGTATACCTTCCTCTGTGATGGTGAGAATCCACACCTGAAAAACCACCACTTCGCCTTGCACAAAAAACACATTCAAGACTGCTGTGAACAACACAATGGGAAGAATGGGCTTAATACTTTTCCATATCATGCGCAAAGGGATAAGGGCCACCTTATAACATAAAAGCAAAAAAAGCAAACTCAAACTAATGCCTAGCACATTGGTACCCACAAACAAAATGACAATATAGCTTACTGTAAGCACCAACTTAAGGCGTGGGTCCAGCTGATGCAAGGAAGATTGCCCCGGCAAATGCTGGCCAATTGTGATATCACGAAGCATCTTCTTCCTCCTTTTTAATATGGTTTAAAACCGTGCTCACTGCGTAAGGCACAGTATATACATCACAGTCAATGTCCAGGCCCATTTCACGCAAACGCAAAAACACCTGCGTTACCTGTGGCACAGAAAGCCCCATTTCCAAAAGTTCTGCAGCACGGGCAAATACGCGCTGTGTGGTGTCGTACATCGATATGCCCCCGTTTTGCAACACCAGAACTCTATTTGCATACTTGGCAACATCCTCCATGCTATGGCTTACCAAAACAACACTGGTATCTGTTTTTCGATGATAGTCTTTTATCTGTTCCAAAATGGTATCTCTGCCTTCTGGGTCAAGGCCTGCCGCCGGCTCGTCCAGCACCAGCAGTTTTGGTCGCATGGCAATCACACCGGCAATGGCACCACGCCGCTTTTGGCCACCGCTACGCTCAA
>CAYJJK010000080.1:0-367 GCA_964370445.1 uncultured Oscillospiraceae bacterium
AAAGTGAGTGATACTATAAAAGATCCCTCTTGCTTTATTGCCCGTGTTGGCACAGACGAATTCATGTTTTTTGGAAAGTATTCGCTCTTCGACGACTTTAAAACACAGCGGTTTCATTTTGAAGAATTGTTTAAAGGGATGATAGAAGGCTTAGATAATTTTCAACTTACCTTCCGATATGGAAGATACATTATACCAAACGGTGAAACAGATATCATCAAAATTGTAAATCGAGTTAACCTTGCGCATTCTAATACAAGGATGGATGGCTTTGGTTTGTTTTGTGACTATGATGAGAAGTATGAAAGCAAACTATTGCGCGAAACAGAGATTACGAATAAGATGCATCTTGCAATGCGCAATGGGG
>CAYJJK010000080.1:377-11296 GCA_964370445.1 uncultured Oscillospiraceae bacterium
CAACGCAAATTTAGTGTGGGTGAAGAAAAACTTGTAGGTGCAGAAGCGCTTGTACGTTGGACGGAATAAGATGGAAAAATGCTATTCCCGGGTGAGTTTATTCCTTTATTTGAAAAGAACGGTTTTATAGAAAACTTGGATAAATATGTGTTGCAGCAAACGTGTAAATTTGTCCATCACTGGCAGGAAATGGGGTATGGATACCTTAAAGTGTCGGTAAACCTTTCACGAAAAAATCTGTCGAACCCATCTATTGTTGAAGAAATTGTATCGATAATAGACGAATATAATGTGCCGCACAAATATATTGAAATTGAGTTAACGGAGTCTGCTGCTGTAGAAAATGAGGAGGCATTATCTGAATTTTACTCAGAGATACATAGCAATGGAGTGAAAACATCTATCGATGATTTCGGTGTGGGGTATTCTTCACTCAGTATGCTAAAAACCCTACATGTGGACACCTTAAAAATGGACAGGAGCTTTTTTGTGGGCGAAGAGTCTGCGATGCGAAGTGATAAATTAATTGATGGCATAGTTAAGCTGTCGCACAGTTTGGGGTTGTATGTTGTGGCAGAGGGGATAGAAACAGGCGAGCAAATCGAAATTCTCAAATCGGCACAATGTGATGCGATTCAGGGCTACTTTTACTCTAAGCCCATTTCCGTTGACGAGTTTGAGGAAAAGTATAGGGGAATGATGCCAAAAGCTCTATTATAGACAAATTATGTTGAGTGGTTGGAATGTAGCTGGAAGTTCAGGGGTTGCCACCTTGCTTTGCATAACATAGGCTGGTGGTTGCGGTATTGTCTTTATTAAAAAAAGTACAAAAGAGTAAAAAAACAAATGGGATTGTAAAACGCTATTTTCTGTTCGAGGGAAATCTTACTTTTCCTCGAACTTTTTTATGGTGTAAAGTGGAGGTTTTGCGTGGGTGTTATTGCTATTATGCTAGTGGGTGTATTACTGGGAAACAAATTGTTGCCACACAAATGTAAGAGCCTAATTGAGAAAATTCAATTTTTTTGTGTGGTTGTGCTCATCTTTATAATGGGAGTGTCTATAGGTAGCACGGAGGGTGTTTTTTACGATTTGCTCAATATAGGGCTAACAAGCACTGTGTATGCAATTGTTCCTATTATTTTTTCTGTTTTTTTTGTGTATGCATTAACCAAAAAAGCCTTTTTTAATAAGGGGGAGAAAAAGTGATTATCATTACGATAATAGCACTAATTTTTGGGGTTTTTGTGGGTGCCAAAATAGATTTGCCGATTATTGACTGGTTTGTGCAACATAAGGAAATCATACTGTATGTATTGATGTTTTTTGTAGGGCTTAGCATAGGGCAACATAAGGGGATATTGCATGAGATAAAAAAACACCATGTAAAAATCTTTTTAATACCTTTGGGCATCATAGTAGGTTCTTTATTTGGCGGGCTGGTTTGCAGTATGTTGACTGGCCGAGGTTTGAATGATAGCCTTGCAATTGTCAGCGGATTGGGATGGTATAGTTTGGCCGGCGTTAGCATTACGGACCTAGCCGGAGCAGAGCTTGGTAGCATTGCTTTTATCAGCAATTTATTAAGGGAATTGTTTTCTTTTGCGTTAATTCCGGTTATTGCAAAATATCTTAATCTTTATACCTGCATAGCACCGGCAGGTGCAACAAGTGAAGATACGGCTTTGCCGATGCTAATGAAATATACAAACCCAACCATTGTTGTTTTGGCAATTTTCAATGGAGTTATGTGTTCTGCAGCAGCACCTATTTTAATTTCTATATGCTATTTATAGCAAGATATGCTCTTTTGGGTTCATATCATTCTCAGTTGAATCGGCAGCTATAGTTTGCACGGTAGAGAAGAGTAGAACCCATTTATAAAACATTACAAGTGGAGGCAGCCATATGGAACTACAGTTTAGAAAGTGTACGATGAAGGATCTTGATATGCTGCTGCCGTTTTCTAAAGCCTGTTTTTATGAAACTTACAGTTCAATGAATACAGCCGAGAACATGGAAAGTTACCTCAGTACTGCATTTGAATACAGTTGTTTCAAAGAAGAGCTGCAAAATAGGCACTCTTTCTTTTATGTGTTATTTTGCGATGGGGAGTTGGTGGGGTACTTGAAATTAAACGGCCATGAAGCACAAAAAAATATCCAAGATAAAAGGTCTTTGGAGGTGGAGCGCATTTATGTATCACAAGCGCACCACGGGAAAAAGCTGGGGAAATATTTGATGGATAGAGCGGTGGACATTGCTAGAGAGCAGGGGATGGAATATCTTTGGCTTGGTGTTTGGGAAAAGAATACAAAGGCAATTTGCTTTTATAAAAAGAACGGGTTTTACAAAATAAAAGAGCAGTGGTTCCAAGTGGGCAAAGAGGCTCAGCTGGATTTTGTATTAAGAAAAGATTTATAAGCAAGTATTTAGCAATGGGTTTGTAGGAAAGAAACTCTCAGTTAGGCCCGTTATCTTGCGGGCACCAATTTTCATAGGAAAGCGCTAGAATTTTATAAAAGGCTTTCTTTTCACAAGTTTGATGCCCTTGTTTTGTTGGCGCTGGAAAAACTCCCAAATAATGGTATATTTTGATAAAAATAATTGACATATTGAGCGTAAAATGATATCCTATTTACAGTAATTAACCATTAAGAGCTTGTCGAAGGGTGCACACAGTGTTTGCTGGCAGCCTTCGTTAAATGGAATGGGGTGCAAAGCCCCGCGCCTTTTTGGCACTGTAAGCGTGAGATATTTCCAAAGCGGAGCATCGCTTGAACGAAAGTTCGCCACTGCAATCGTTTGATTGTGGGAAGGTAGGAAATTATCGTAAATGCAGTTTGCATTCTATCGCGAGTCAGGAAACTTACACTTTCTTTTTGTAAGCCAATAGTTTTGTCAAAATTGTGAGAGCAGGCACTGTTTGGCAGGCGCTTTTCTGAAAGATATTGTATAGTGGCAAGTATAGATGTGTTGATTTCAAAATCGACACATCTATTTTTGGTTAACTTAATATTTTTTGGAGGTTGTTCGTATGACAAAATTTGAAAAGCTTCTTGTCTCGATGTCCTTTGTGATGGTGTTTTGTTTTGGCGTATTGCCAAGTGTAAATGCTATGCATATCATGGAGGGGTTCCTTCCGCTCACTTATAGCATCACGTGGGGCCTTGCCAGTTTGCCATTTTTAGTGATTGGCCTTATTAAAATCAAAAATATTGTAAAAGCGCACAGAAAAACCTTGATTATACTTGCCATGGTTGGGGCGTATGCATTTGCATTATCGGCTCTAAAAATTCCAAGTGTAACAGGCTCGTCCAGCCACCCAACCGGCACCGGCCTAAGTGCAATCTTGTTTGGCCCTAGTGTAACGGCTGTGCTTGGGTTTATTGTACTTTTGTTTCAAGCCTTGCTTTTGGCACATGGTGGTTTAACAACGCTTGGAGCCAACACTTTCAGTGCTGCAATTGCAGGGCCTTTTGTGGCCTTTGGAATCTATCAATTGTTTGTGCGCATGAAATGGAACCGTAACGTTGGCGTTTTTTTGGCAGCATCTTGTGGTAATTTGTTTACCTACTGCATGACAAGCTTGCAACTAGCGCTTGCTCATCCTTCGCAAAATGGCGGTGTGATGGCTTCACTTGTTGAGTTTATGGGGATTTTTGCCATCACTCAAGTGCCACTTGCCGTTGTGGAAGGTTTGTTGACCATGGTGGTAATGCTGGGGCTTCGCGCTTATGCGCAGCCGGAGTTAAAAGAAATTGGTTTTGTAAGGGAGATCGTAAAATGAGTAAAAATACAACAATTGTGTTGGTTTCATTGATTGTGGCGGTTCTTATTGTGGTGTTTCCGTTGGTATGGGTTCAAGATTCTGAATTTGGTGGTGCGGACGGGCAGGCCGAAGGTGTGATTGCCGAAATCGCACCAGAGTATGTGCCTTGGGCCGAAAATGCCATTGCACCTCCAGGCGGCGAAACAGAAAGTCTTTTGTTCTGCTTACAGGCAGGCCTTGGTGCAGGAGTGTTTTGTTTTGCGTTTGGTTATTTTGTGGCAAGAAAAAAATTCGCCACAAAAAATGAGGGAGAAAAGTGATATCATCTTTTATAACAGGCATTGCAGTTTTCGCACTCACTTGTGGAAAAATGAATGTGTATGCCTGCGTGGCGCTTAGCGTATCGGTGGCAATTGCCTTGTATTGTTTTAGGGGAAAAACCACGGTACTTCTAAGCACCGTTTCGATAGATTATTACGCACAAAGCTCAAAACTCAACGAGGTGAATGCGTTCATCAAACTGGTTTTTGCACTGGCAATGCTGCTATGGGTTGTTGCTTGCCCATCTAATCTTGTTGCAATATTTGTGCTGATTTGCATGTCCGTCATTACACTTTTTGTGGGAAAAACCAATGCGTCTTACTATTTGAAAGTTATCCTTGTGCCGGGTATGTTTATTGTACTTAGTGGCATTTCCTTGGCTTTTGACTGGGGTGTAGCACCCAGCTTGTATTTTGACATTCCTTTAGCAGGAGGCTATTTGAGTGTGACACAAGAAGGGCAAGCACATGCTACCGGTGTGATTTTGAAGGCTTTGGCGGCTGTGAGTTGTCTTTATATGCTAAATTTATCCACACCTGTATCAGAATTGCTTGCGGTTTTGCGGAAAGTTAAGGTGCCTTCTTTGCTTTTGGAGCTTTTATATTTAGTTTATCGTTATATTTTTGTTGTTCTTGCGATGCTTTCGGCCATGAGTACGGCCAGTAAAACTAGGCTGGGTGGTGCGAATATTCGCGCGCAAATGTCATCGTTTTTAGGGATAGGCAGCACTTTGCTGTTGCGCTCGCTTAAACGTGCCCGCTTGAGTTTTGATGCCATGGAATCTAGATGCTATGATGGGGAAATCGCCTTTTTAACAGAGGAAAAAACCATCAAAATACACCAGATAGTGGCAATGGCTGCTGTGTTTTTTGCAACGGTGGCATTAGGGGTGCTGGAAGAAAGTGGGGTGTTGGTATCCATCTTCTAGAAATGCGGGATGTTTCCTATCAGTATGAAAACGCAAGCACTGCTCTATGCGCAGTAAATGTTAAGCTAGACAAGGGCGAGCGGGTGGCTGTGCTGGGCAACAATGGAGCGGGAAAATCTACATTTTTTCTTTGTTGCAATGGTGTTTTAAAGCCAGACAAAGGAGATGTTCTATTCGAGGGTAAACCGCTAAGCTACAAGCGCAAAGAACTTTTAGCACTAAGGCGTAAAGTGGGAATTGTGTTTCAAGATGCAGATGATCAAATCATAGCGTCCACAGTGGAGGAAGAAATTTCATTTGGGCCAATGAACCTTGCTCTTTCAAAAGAGCTTGTGCGCAAAAAAGTGGATCAATCCATTCATTATATGGGGCTGGAAGCACTGCGAAAGAGGCCACCGCATTATTTGAGCGGAGGCGAAAAAAAGAGGGTAAGTATTGCAGACATCATTGCGATGGAAAGTGAAATCATCCTGTTTGATGAGCCAACGGCTTCCTTAGATCCAGAAAATATTCACTTGTTTCAGCAAACTTTAGACAAACTTAGCGAGCAGGGTAAAACATTGGTAGTGTCTACACATGACATAGAATTTGCATGGAATTGGGCTGATAGGGTGCTTGTTTTTCATGCGGGGCGCGTGCTTTTGGAGGGCTCGCCGGAAGAGGTGTTTGCAGAGGAAAGCCTGCTGGAAAAAGCAGGAATCTGCCGGCCGATTTTATATGATGTGGTACATTTGCTGGCCCAAAAAGGGCTAATTACACTGCCGTTTCATCTTCCAAAAGAGTTGAATGAGTTTAAAAAAATGCTCAGCCATGAAAATTATCTAAAAGATAGGAGGAAGCCATCGGTGAAAGGGATTTTGGTGGTAAGCTTTGGCACAAGCTACGATAAGGCAAGAGCTTGTATTGATGCAGTGGAAAACAACATTGAAAAGTGCTTTCCAAATCATGAGATAAGACGTGCTTTTACAAGTGGAATGATTATAAAAAAACTATCTGCAAGAGGAATATGTATAGACACGGTGTCTGAGGCATTGGATAAACTTGCTTTTGAAGGAGTGAAAGAGCTACTCGTTCAGCCAACTCACCTCATAGCGGGTATTGAATATGAAAAAATGCTGGGTGTTGTGAATGCTTCGCAAGACTTATTTAATTCCATTAAAATTGGGGCACCTTTGCTAGCGAGCGAAGCGGATCAAGAAGAACTTGTAAAAATTCTTGTGAAGGAAATTCAACTGCAGGAGGGTGAGTGCCTTGTGCTAATGGGGCATGGAACAGAGCATGTGGCAAATTGTGTTTATACAAAATTGCAAGAGTTGTTTATTGCACACGGGCACCCTGAAGTGTTTGTGGGTACGGTGGAGGGAACACCAAGCGGAGAAGATGTGTTGAAAAGCGTGAAGGAAAAACAGTATAAAAAAGCTGTGATGGCGCCGCTGATGCTTGTGGCTGGCGATCATGCACTCAACGATATGGCAGGCGAGGAAGATAGCTGGAAGACGATGTTTGAAGAAGAGGGGATCGAGGTGCGCACGATACTCAAAGGGTTAGGTGTGTATCAAGGGGTTTTGGATATGTATACAAACCATGTAGAGCATGTGGCAGAGCAATGAAATTTGAGCAGTATGTCAACCGGGGCAATGAACGTTTGCGATGTGGCTATACCACGGGCACCGCTGCAAGCATGGGTGCAAAAGCCTGCGCTTTGGCTTTACTTAAAGGAGAAGTGGCAAGCAGTGTCAGCATCACTGTGCCAAAAGGCAGTTTGGTGACAGCAGATGTAGATCTTTCGTTGCAAAAAGGTAAAGCTGTGTGCCGTGTGCTTAAAGATGGAGGAGACGATATCGATGTGACTGATGGTGCTGCTATCATTACAAGTGTTGAGCTTTTGGAAAATGGGATTCACATCGAAGGTGGAAACGGTGTAGGTCGCGTGACAAAACCGGGTTTGGATCAAGCAGTGGGGCAGGCGGCCATCAACAGTGTGCCGCGCAAAATGATAGAGGCAGAGCTTACACAAGTGGCAAAAGATGCAGGCTATATGGGTGGGTTTTCTGTTACGATTTCTGTTGAAAATGGACAAATACTAGCAAAAAAAACCTTTAATCCTAACCTTGGCATTGTGGGGGGCATTTCCATTTTAGGCACGAGTGGCATTGTGGAACCTATGAGTTTGGAAGCACTTAAACAGAGTATAGAAACAGAACTCAATATGTGGGTAGCCTGTGGAAATAAAATGTTGCTGATTACACCGGGGAATTATGGAGAGGACTTTCTAAAAGAACAGGTGAAATTAGCAGGAGTGCCACTGGTGAAATGCTCGAATTTTATTGGAGATACGCTGGATATGGCACAGGCAAAAGGTGTAGAGAGCGTGCTTCTTGTGGGGCATATTGGCAAGGTGGTAAAGCTTGCAGCAGGCATTATGAATACCCACTCAAAATGCGCAGACGGTAGGGCAGAAATTTTGGCCGCCCATGCCGCTTTGGCGGGGGCTTCTCGGGCTTGTGTTGAAGAAATAATGAACGATGCCACCGTTGATAGCAGTTTGACCGTGCTGAAGCGCGAAGGCTTGTATGATGAGGTGGTGGCTTCTTTGCTTTGCAAAATCCAATCTCATCTTACAAGACGCAGCACCATGAGAGTGGGCGCTATGACGTTTAGCAATGTGTATGGGCATATTGGAACAACGCAAGTTGGCCAAGAATTGATAGAGGAGAGAGTGCGCAATGAGCGGTAAATTTTATGGGGTAAGCGTGGGGCCTGGTGATGCAGAATTACTAACTTTAAAAGCAGTGCGTGTGATTGAAGCTTGTGATGTGGTGGCAAGCCCCAGCACAAAAGGGGAAAACATGTTGGCATTTAACATTGCCAAAGGTGCTGTGAATATGGATGGAAAGGAAATTTTGCCGCTTGAATTTTTGATGACACGCGACAAAAACGCACAACATGCACGTCATGTGGAGCTGGCAAAATCGATTGCAAAAAAACTGGATGAAAACAAAAATGTTGCAATGCTAAACCTTGGGGATGCATCCTTGTTTTCTACTTTTAGCTATATACTAGCAATCGTGGACGAGATGGGCTATGATAGCGAGGTTGTGCCGGGGGTTACATCTTTTTGTGCCATTGCGGCCAAGCTGAAAGTGAGCTTAACAAGCATGAACGAGCCGTTACATATTATACCGGCCAGTCACGGTTGTACAGAGGAAACCCTAAATATGAGGGGCTCTAAAGTATTGATGAAGGCCGGAAAAGGTCTTGGAGAAGTGAAGCGCGAGCTTAAGAAAGCGGGCCTTTACGAAAAGGCAAGCTTGATTAGCGACTGTGGGCTTGAGAGCGAGAGAGTTTGTCGGTCACTTGATGAAGCAGATGATGATATGGGATATTTTGCCACTATTGTGGTGAGGGGGGAATAGACATGGTACATTTTGTGGGGGCCGGCAGTGGCGCGGCAGATTTGATAACGTTGAGAGGTGCAAATTTGCTTAAGGAAGCAGATATCATCATTTATGCGGGAAGCCTTGTCAACCCTGAACTCTTGAAAATGGCAAAAGAGAACTGTCTTGTGTATAACAGTGCTGAGATGACATTGGAAGATGTGCTCACAGTGATGAAGGAAAACAAAGAAAAAAATATTGTGCGCTTGCATACGGGTGATCCCTGTTTGTATGGAGCGATCCGCGAGCAAATGGATATGCTGAATGAGTGGGATATCCCCTACACATACACACCGGGTGTTTCCAGCTTTTGTGGTGCTGCTGCAGCCTTAAAAACGGAATATACTTTGCCTGGTGTGAGCCAAACAGTGATCATCACACGCATGGCAGGTAGAACACCGGTGCCGCCACAAGAGGAAATTGAAAAATTGGCAGCACACGGAAGCACTATGGTGATTTTTTTGAGCACAGGTCTTTTAGAAAAATTACAAGAGGCTTTGATACGTGGGGGCTATCAAGAAGATGCACCGGCAGCCATTGTGTACAAGGCCACATGGCCGGAGGAAAAAACATTTCGTTGCACGGTAAGCACTTTGGCAAAAACGGCAAAAGAAAACAACATTACAAAAACAGCACTTATTACAGTGGGCGGATTTTTGCAAAGCGAGTATGAACGCTCGAAATTGTATGACCCGAGCTTTAGCACCGAATTTCGAGTGAAGACAAATGGTGATTAAAGCGGTTTACTTTACGCAGGCAGGGTATCTTCTTGCGCAGAAACTGCAAGACAAAGGGCTGGCGTTAACTGCATATGATGGAAAAGACGGCCGATATCGCATTTTTGTAAAAGAAAATTTTGCAAAGGGTGAAAAGCTTCTGTTCATTGGGGCTGTGGGCATCGCAGTGAGGGCAATTGCACCGTATATCTGCTCAAAAGACAAAGATCCTGCGGTGGTGGTGGTGGATGACAAAGGCCAATATGCCATTCCCTTGCTCAGCGGCCATCTTGGCGGGGCCAACCGTTTGGCGCAAGAGATTGCGGCGGCACTTTTGGGCAATGCAGTCATCACAACAGCAACCGATATACACGGGGTGTTTGCCGCCGACGAGTGGGCGGCAAAGCAGGGTATGCCGGTGCGTAATATTGAGCATATTAAGCATGTGTCCTCCAAATTGCTTCGGGGAGAGAGGGTTTGCTTGCATACAGACGAAGCAGAGTTGTCCTTGCTGCCAAAAGGTGTGGTTTTAAAACAGCCTAGCGAAATTTATATTGGAACAAGCCTTACAAAAGGGCAAAAAAAACTGCATGTGGTGCCAAAATGTTGTGTTTTAGGCGTTGGCTGCAGAAAGGGAATTGATGCAAAAGAAATAGAGGATTTGTTTGCAGAAGTTTGTAAAGAAGTTTGCGAAGAGGCGTTTTATGCGGTGGCAAGCATTGATTTGAAAAAAGAGGAAGCTGGCCTTTTGGCATTTTGCGAAAAGCATAAGTTGGGTCTATACACATTTTCGGCTTTAGAGTTACAGGAGGTACCGGGGCAATTTTCGGCTTCTGATTTTGTGAAAAAAACCACAGGGGTAGACAACGTTTGCGAGCGTAGCGCCGTTAAAATGACAGGTAAACTTCTTTTACAAAAACAGTCACAAAATGGTGTAACCATGGCGGTGGGACAAAAAAAATTGGATTTGCAATTTTGATAAATGTGAGGAAGAAAATGAGCAAGAAATTGTATGTTGTGGGTATCGGGCCAGGGGAAGAGCATTATATGACAAAAAAGGCCCAAATGGCACTGCAAGAGTGTGAGGTCATTGTGGGTTATACTGTGTATGTAGAACTTGTGAAGGCGTATCACGAGGGAAGAAAAGTGCTTAGTACAGCGATGAAAAAAGAGGCGGATCGATGTGAAATGGCACTAAAAGAAGCAGATGAAGGACAAATTGTGTGCATGGTGTGCAGTGGTGACAGTGTGGTGTATGGCATGGCTGCACTTGTGTACCAGCTTGCACACAAATACCCACAAGTGGATATCGAAGTGGTGGCTGGGGTTACAGCGGCACTAAGTGGCGGTGCTGTGCTGGGGGCACCTTTAACCGCGGATTTTGTTGTTATTTCGCTTAGTGATTTGCTTACACCATGGGAAAAAATTGAAAAACGTTTGGAGTGTGCAGCCCTTGGGGATTTTGCGGTGTCTATATACAACCCCAGCAGCCAAAAACGAGGAGATTACTTGCAAAAAGCTTGCGATATTTTACTAAAGCATAAAAGCCCTGATACGGTTTGTGGCTATGTGAAAAACATTGGCCGTGAAGGTGAGGAGAGCCACCTTCTGACATTGACAGAGCTTAGAGAGTCCAGAGTGGACATGTTTACCACCGTGTTTATCGGCAGCGAGAATACACAAGTTGTGCAAGGGAAAATGGTGACAAGCAGGGGTTATAATTTATGAAAAAACTGCGCATTTTT
>CAYJJK010000081.1:0-11129 GCA_964370445.1 uncultured Oscillospiraceae bacterium
GGTTTAAAGCCAGCCTATGTGTTCATCATCTGTGGCATTCTTTCCTTTTTTATCAAAAATTCTTCTGGCGAAAAGCTGATGGTATGGCGCGTGGTTCAAAAGAAAATAGGGTGGGAATTGATTTATGTTTATGCCGGCGGCCTTGCCGCAGGCACACTGATTAACCAAAGTGGCGCGGCTGAAGCTTTGGGAAATTTGCTTTCTGCAGCACAAATTCAAAATGAGTTCCTTCTCATTTTGGTCGTTTTAATTTTAACCATTATTTTATCAGATTTTACCAGCAACACCGCCACTGCAGCCGTTGCCATGCCCATTGTGCTTAGCCTTACGCTGGGCATGAATATAAACCCCATCCCGTATATTTTCGCGGCCACCATCGGGGTGAATTTATCGTATTGCATGCCCACCTCCATTCGTGCCATTCCTGTAGGATACGGCCTTAGCCCCAATTATATGTTTAAGCACGGCATTAAACTGACCCTAATTGTAATATTCTTAATGTCTGTTTGCGTTTGGTTTTTAATAAATTTTTGGCCGTTTTTTAGCTCAATTGGAACACTGGCCAAGTGACAGTTGGAACCACCCGTTAAAACATAAGTACTGATACCCGGCATACTTCGTACATTACACATTTTTAACGAAATATGCCTTTTTAACATTGTCTGCATATAGATGAAAATGCATTCCCATTAAAGATTTAAGTGTCTTGTATCGCCTTAACTGAACCGGCAAAGCAATAAATGATAAAACACTGAAAATAAAACTGAAAGTGACATAGAGAAAAATGGATAGCAACACTGTGAACAATGAAACTATTTTAGGCAAAGAAAGTATTCCGAAGTTGATGATAAAATACTGTCTACCTGCTGTGATTGCAATGATCATTTCTGGTGTACAAGGTATGATTGACGGTATCTTTGTAGGGAACTTTGTAGGGCCTAATGCTTTGGCGAGCGTAAACATTGCCATGCCCTTTATGTCTATCATTTTTGGGGTTGGTATGATCATCAGTGTTGGCACACAAAGCTATATCGGAATTAATTTAGGCGCGGGCAATACCGAAAAAGCCCAAAATGCCTTTAGAACATTTTTAGCAATACTGTCCGGCATCGCCATTTTAATTACAGTTTTAGGGCAAACCTTAAATGAACCCATTGCAAAGGCTTTAGGTGCTAACGAGCTGCTTTTGGCAGATGTATCAACTTATATTAAATTTATTTCCATCTTCGCTTTACATATGTGCGTTATGTTTTACTTTGGTTTTTTATCAAGAATCGTAGGCAAACCGGAAAGATATCTGTATGGCACCATACTGCGCGTCATTGTAAATGTTTCACTTGATTATCTATTTATCGCAAGGCTTGGTATGGGGATAATGGGGGCAGCACTTGCTACGGGAATCGCCTTCAGTTCTGCACTATTGTTTGTCATTTCACCGATGCTAAACAGGGATAATGTTATAAATATATTTGCTGGCACGTTTAAAACAGAAAGTATCCGGCAAGTGCTTTATAATGGCAGCTCAGAAGGCATAAACTCGCTGTCTGGCGCTGTAACCACATTTTTGTTTAATGTTTCCCTTATGGATATAGTAGGTGCAGGGGGCGTGGCAGCGTTCACAGCAATCAGTTATGTGGGGATGTTTGGAGGTTTGTTGCTATTTGGAGTTTCCGACGGTATCGGTCCTATTGTCAGTTATAACTTTGGTATGCACGATTCTCAAAGAGTTCGAAAAATCATGCAAACGTCTTATATCTGTAATTTGGTTTTCGGTGTATTGTTGTTTTCACTGCTCTTTTTCTTAGGAGAACCCCTTGTAAGCTTATTTATAGGCGATAGTCCCGAACTGATTGATTTAGCGGTGTCGGGTGGTAAGCTTTACGCTTTTTCATTTCTATTATCGGGTTTTAATATTCTAAATTCAGGCTATTTCACCTTTATTGGCAAAGGTCTTGAATCTGTTTTGGTAGCTGCAAGTAGAGGGTTCGTCTTTGTAAGCGTCGGCATCCTGGTTTTGCCTAACTTTTTAGATATAAACGGAATTTGGCTTAGCGTTCCGTTTGCAGAGCTTTGCGCTGTAATCGTAGGGCTTATCCTTCTTAAAATCACCCATAAAAAACTTCACAAAAGCAAGATCGTATCCGCCTATGAGAACCGCATTTTGTCGCAAGACAAGGCAGAAACAAGTGTTTCTACGGCAAATACAGCAAATGGTTTAATCACCATAAGCAGGCAATTTGGCAGCGGTGGTCGTGAAGTTGGAAAAAGAGTGGCCGATGCACTTTCTTATGCCTACTATGACAAAGAAATATTATACGCAATTTCTGAGGAAACCGGCCTAGACGTTGCTTTAATAGAAGCGCTTGACAGCAACACCTCGAGAAATTTTGGCTATACTTTTTCTCGTTCTTTTATTTCTTACAAGCAGCTACCTGTAAGCGAAGTAAACATGGCCAAAAACGACCTCCTCAAAAAACTTGCCAAAAAATCAAGCGCTGTATTTATTGGCGGATGTTCCGACTACATTTTAAGAGATCAAAACCCATTTAAAGTTTACATTTATTCTTCCGACATGCAATACAGGGTCAATCGGTGTTTTGATAAAGTGCCAAAAGACAAAGAACTTATCGATGAAAAAGAAATGGTGAAAGAAATACTTGAAATAGATAAAAACAGGGCTAAATATTACGAAAGTCATACAAGACAAAAATGGGCCAATAATGAAAATTACGACCTTTGTATCGACACCTCAAAAGTAGGGATAAAAGGTGCTGTTGAAATTATTTTAAAAGCATTTGAAGTGACGATTTAATAACAAAATCATTTTTTACGAATACCAGGTAAATTGTTTTAAAAATCGGCTCAATGTGTTATACTTATATTATCAAAAATTATTGCACCTACATTTGCTTTGCGGCATGAAGACAGAAAATTTTCTCAAACATGCATCACCCACTATGTTTTCCATAAAGATCTATACGGATAACATTGGTTTGCCTTGTTTGAAATTCATTTACAATAAACACAAAAACACGGTGCTGCTTACCATCCCATTTAGGGGGAAACTCTTAATTTACCATTAAAAATGCTCTAATAGCCCTATATACATAACAAAAGACACTTCTATTTAGAGCAGGTAGTCTGTTTGGGGGAAGTTCATGAAAATTAGACGTTTTATTTCAAAGCATACCATAACCTTAGTTGTTATCGTGGCTATTGTTATAATCGGGATATTGTTACGCTGGGTGGATCATGTTGCAGATGAAGCCGTTATTGAATCCACTTTTGATGAAATGGAGCAAATTGGCATACAATATCAAATTCTATTAACAAACACCCTGGATGAAGCCATTGACGACCTCTCCCTTTTCGCTCAATCCATTGCGGAAAACCATATTACAGAAGATACTATAGTAGAATATTTTAGCACCCAATCGCAAACGGACGAATTCAACAGCCTCTATTATGTAAATTTAGATGGCAATGGCATCTCAAGCGATAACAACCGCTACGATTTTTCGAACAACACAGCCTTTCAGCATGCTTTACAAAGTGAGTACTACATCGATGAACCACAGTTCTCTGAGGCAACTTCATCTCTTGTTTTCGATTTGGCGATTCCTGTAATGGAAGACAATAAGCCCATTGCTGTTTTGTTTTGCGAAGTGCCGGTAGACGATTTTTCTGAAGTTGTTCTGCAAAACAAAGAGTATGAAGGCACGGTGTTTTTTACAGATGCCAGCTTAAACATGTTTGCTTTAACAGACAATTACACCATCGAAAGCACCTCGATTACACAAGAAATACAAGCGCAAATGGGCGCAGAAAATATTGCCAAAGCCCAAGACGATATCCAAAACAAGCAAAAGGGTGGCTTTCAATACAATTATTTAGGCACACAAAAAGTAATGGTGTACTACCCTATAGAATCCACCAATGCCGCAGTGGGCATGGACGTCTATGTCGACTCTTTAAGCAACGAGCTTATCAAAGCTACGGATTATTTTTCTGTTGTGGGAAGCATTGTTTACTGGACAGTTATCTCACTGGTAATTTATATTTCCATTATACAATCTCGTTCTAATAAACGCATATTAAAAACTGCTTATTTCGACCCCTTAACAGATCTTCCGAACATGGCAAAGCTGAAACTAGACATGACTACCACCTTAGAAAACAACAAGAAAAGCCAATACTCCATTTTGATTATTGACATGGAAAATTTTAAAGCCATTAATGAAATGTTTGGATACGAAATGGGCGATCTTGTTTTAAAAACAGTTAAAACTTTATCGAACAGTTTTAATGAGCCAAGTTTAATTACGGCAAGAATAGGTGGCGACAAGTTTGCTATGTTTGCCGGCAATCACCTTTTCAGCGATTTAAGCTTTTTTGCAACATCCGTTACAACCGTTTTCGATGCCGTCATACCAGAGCTGGCCGATTATGGTGGCACTTTTAAAGTTGGACGATACCACATTGAACTTGGAGAAACCAATTTCGACGATATTATGGCCAAGGCAAACCTTGCGCATTTAAAAGCAAAAAATAGTAAGGGCGAGATTTTTTGTGATTATGATGACACCTTGCGAAACCGGGTAAAACTAGATGCCGATATCACAAACAAAATGAAGCAAGCACTTTCCAGCAATGAATTTAAGGTGTTTTTACAGCCTAAATTCAGCGCACAAGATAACAAACTGATTGGGGCAGAAGCGCTCGCTCGCTGGATTGAGGCCGACGGGAACATGATTTTCCCAAATGAGTTTATCCCCTTGTTCGAGCGAAACGGTTTTATTGTGGAGCTGGATAAGTATATTTTGGAAACAGTTTGCAAAACCCTCAAACGTTGGAAAAACACAGGTGTTGGCCAAACAACCATATCGGTAAACTGCTCGCGCCTTAATTCAGAAAACCCCGCCTATGTAGAGAGCATCATAGAAATTTCCGACAGATACGGTGTGCCACACAACTGCCTTGAAATTGAACTAACAGAATCTACCACCATAGAAAACGAACTTTCTATAGAGCAATTGTTTAACGATTTACACGAGCATGATTTTAAAATTTCAATAGATGATTTTGGCGCAGGATATTCTTCCCTTGGCATGCTTAAAAGCCTTCGTGTAGACACATTGAAAATGGATAGAAGCTTCTTTAGTGGTGGCGAAAACAAAAAACGCGACGATCTGTTAATCGATAGCATTATAAAAATGGCTCATAACCTTGAAATGTATGTAGTTGCAGAGGGCATAGAAACTGCTGAACAAATTGAGCTTTTAAAATCTGTTCATTGTGATGCCGTGCAAGGCTATTTTTACGACAAACCAATGTCAATTGTAGATTTTGAAGAAAAGTATGGCACCATGATGTAAAAAATGAACTGCGAAAAGACGCCCTATGTAAACAAAGCCGCTACAGCTGTAGCGGCTTTGTTGTTGGTGCAAATTTATGCTATTTTTGTACGTTTGAATACTGCCAAAGCGTCAATTTCAGGCTCTTATGTTTTATGTTTTCGGCAGGGAAAGTTCACTTTTAATACTTCTCAAAAAATGGGGATTTGGGCAAAAAACGCTAATGTTTTTTAATTAAAAATTATTCAAAATCTTGCAACACTCACTAATAAAGGCAGAAAAGCAAAAGAAATGCATAAAAACCCGATAGATGATAAGAGCTGCCACCTATCGGCATATTTTATATAAAAAAGGCATTGCCTCAAAAGAGTTAAACTTAAGCGTCACCCTTTGCACCTCCAACATTTCCATCTTTTAGGCCTTTGTTTTTCAATATTTCATCATTTTTATGAATTTCTATCTAAAGTTAATACCGTGGTGTTCAGCCCCAAGGTGTGTGCATACTCTACATTTTTCGCCACGCGCTTCATCACCGTAATGTTGTCCAATGCAAAAATATCTTCTTCCTGCATCGAAAATATATCCAGCACTTCACCGTCATCTCGCAGGCTCAAAATGATATTTTCTTCATCGAGGCGACATAAAATATCCAGCTCTATATCTGTTTTTGTTTTGTTATAGGCCATGATATTTACAGCAGCATCTTCGGCCAAAAGACCCAATAAATTTGCCTGGCTTTCCGTCAGACCTTGTTCTTTTCCAAATAAAATCAGCCCCTCAGAAAGCATCACCGCATCATCGGCACTGCCCTTAATACTCACATCATACACCACTTCATTTTCGGCCGGCTTTTCTTCAAGCAGCCAGCTTGTATAGCGGTTTTTCTTGCGATGATACACAATGTGGCACAGCACAAAAGCAATCAATAGCGTGAGTGCTTCGGCCAATACATAACCCCACCATACCCCCACTATACCAAAGGCCATCGCAAGCAGGGTAACAAGTGGTACAATGAGAAAAAAACCACGTAAAGATGAAATAAATACCGCGATATTGCGGTGCTTAAGGGTCTGTAAATAGTACATTAAGGTGAAAGAAATACCGGCACCCAAAAGGCTGATGGCAAAGATGCGCAGACCCACAAGGCCCATGGAAACCGCGGCGGGGTCTACCACATTGAAAAGGCTTAAAACAGCCTTTGGAAACAATTCGAGCAACAAAATGGACGCAAGGCAACCCACAACCACCACGCGCATGGCACGCTGAAACACAAAGCGCATGCCTCGCGCGTCACGCTCACCGTATAACATGCCCAAAATGGGCACCATTGTATCAGAAGACCCGGTTACAAACATGGAAATAAAAGAGATGGTCGAATTGCAAACCGCATAGACAGCCATGGCATTCGCGCCGCCCACCAAAAGCACAACACGATTGACAAATAACATTTTAAAAGACAAAAGCAAGGTATTTACAGTGCCGGTTAAACCATAGCCAAACACATCTTTTAGCAGTGCAAAATGCTTTTTTTGAATGGGAACCAGATGCAGTGTGCGTTTTTTGGAAAACCAGTAGCGTGCCACCCAAACAACCCCCACCGCATAGCCGGTTATCGTAGCCAATGCCGCACCGCCAATGTTCATGCCCAAAAGCAGGATGTATACCAAATCCATACTTAAATTCACACCGTTTGCCACCAGTAAAATTTGAGCCGAGTATTTGGGTTGTCCATCGGCACGAATTAAATACACCATTCCGGGTATGAGCACCATAAAGGGAGAACCAAGTAAAAGAACACGCACATAATTTCTTGTGAATGTAAACAGTGTATCATCATTACAAATAAGGCCGGTTAATTCATCGATAAAAAAAATGCCCACCATCATTAAAAGAACAGAGGCTAGCAACATGCCAAAGAAACTAAGAGTAAACGCCGCATTGGCATTTTCTTTGCTTCTCGCCCCTTTGGAAACCGATACCAAGGTGGCACCACCGGCCCCCAGCAAAACAAACAGCGCTTGAAACAATAGAATAATAGGCGAAGCCACATTTACAGCGGCCATGGCATTGGCGCCGATGGTTTGGCCCACTATGATGCCGTCTACAATGGCAGCAATCATCATCGACATCCCACTTAAAGTGGTGGGAATGAAATATTCTTTAAATTTCTTTTCCAAAAGATGACCGTTTCTCTCAAAAACATTTGTTTCCATCTTGATTCCTCTCAAATACAATCTCATGCATCTAGCGTATGCTGACAGATATGCATGGAACGGATCAAATTTATAGGCCACACAAAACCAAGTGTTGCAACAATGAAACATGTGCCGGGTGTTGCCCATTGTCGCAAGCTGTGTTTTCTTCAACACTTCATCTTGCCCATAAACAAATGGAACAGCCAACTTTTTAATTTTTACAGCAAAAACATCGCGTAGGTGCCAAAAATCAAAAACCCTCTTATCATCCCCTATGAAAGGATAATGTCATAGAAACCTCCTCGGATGCTTAAACATTTTACTTATTATAGCAAAATTTGAAGCAAAAGACAAAGAAGAAAGGCTCCACGGGGTATTGGGGATCTGCACTTTCTGCTTAAGTTATTTTTTAGCTATCTTTCATGTTCCCATGTGTCGAAAAAAAAGTGAAAAAAACAGCCTACCGGCATAAACGTCCACGAAAAAATATCTCCTGATTGCATATGATTTACATATTGCCGAAAAAAATATATCTGCTTCATATTCTGAATCTACGGCAAAGGTAGATCTAAACTGCACCGGTTTGACAAACTGTTTGTAATGTGCTAAAGTGAAGAAAATTGAATAACATCTTCAAACCGTTGAAGCGGAGATAAAAATGGGATAAGAGCATACAGAGAGTTGGGGTTAGCTGAGAGCCTAGCAGTGACTTCCTATTAAATGGACCGCTGAGGGCATAGTGAAAAGAGCCTAAGCCTCTGAGTATCCTATGACGTGTTGGCTTACGTCAGTAGCCGGAAATATGTTAGTATTTCGCAGAGTGTGCGGGATTTTTCCGCAAATCAAGGTGGTATCGCGGGTATATTTTATATTCTCGTCCTTGACAGATTTTTCTGTCAAGGACTTTTTTTGTTTTAAAAGGAGGATGAGATGAATTACAATTTAACTTTAGAAGAAGCCATGAAAATTTTAAAAACAGGCGACTATCGGTCTATTCCCATTAGTTTAACCTTCGACTTATCGGTGGAGATGCTCGACGTTTACAAAAGACTGAAAAATATAAGCTGCAATGTGTTTATCCTTGAATCCTGTGAAGATACAAAAAACTGGGGCCGATACAGCTTCTTGGGCTACGATCCCACCGTTGAAATTACAGCAAAGGACCATGCTATCAAAATTAGAACCGGCCTTGCGGTAGACCTACAAAATGAAACACCACATAAATTTATTCGGCAGATATTGCAGGAAAATAAAAGCCCAAAAGTACCGGGAATGCCACCCTTCACAGGTGGTTTGGTAGGATATTTTTCCTATGATTTCATCAAATACAGTGTGCCAAAACTAAAGCTGGATGCGCATGATGAAGAAAATTTCAATGATGTTGATTTGATGCTGTTTAACAAAGTAGTGGCCATCGATAACCTTGAAAAAAAGCTCATTCTTATCACAAATGTAAAAACAGAAAACCTCAAGGCCAACTATCAAAAGGCATTACTAGAGCTTAAAAGTATGCAACATTTGGTTTTAAGCGGAGATTCTGTGAAAGAGCAAAAGGGCAAATTGTGCTCGGCGCTAAAACCGGCTTTTGATAAAGAACAGTTTTGCCAAATGGTGGAAAAAGCAAAAAAATACATTTTTGAAGGGGACATCTTTCAAGTTGTGTTATCCAATCGTTTGTCGGCCGAATTTGAAGGAAGCCTCATCGGCGTATATGAGCGTATGCGAAAAAAAAACCCGTCCCCCTACCTCTTTTACTTTTCCGGCACCGATGTTGAAATGGCTGGAGCTTCGCCCGAAACCTTGGTGAAGGCATTAAATAAAAAGGTGATGACCTATCCGCTTGCTGGCACAAAACCTCGCGGTGCCAGTGTGGGGGAGGATTTGGCTCTTGAGCAAGAGCTTTTGAGCGATGAAAAAGAAAATGCCGAACACAATATGCTTGTTGACCTTGGTAGAAACGACATTGGCAAAATTAGCAAATTTGGCAGTGTACAAGTGGAAGAGTATAGAAAGGTGTTGCGTTTTTCTCATGTGATGCACATCGGCTCTACCGTAACCGGAACACTTGCAGAAGGTAAAGATGCCTTAGATGTGGTTGATGCTATACTTCCGGCCGGAACGCTCTCCGGTGCACCCAAGATTCGTGCGCTGGAAATTATTAACGAGCTGGAAAATGAAAAACGCGGCATTTATGGCGGTGCCATCGGCTACATCGATTTCAGCGGAAACATCGACACCTGTATTGCCATTCGATTGGCCTTTAAAAAGAACAACAAGATCTTTGTTCGCTCGGGCGCCGGCATCGTAATGGATTCTGTGCCCGAAAATGAATATCTGGAGTGCATCAACAAGGCAAAATCTGTGATATCCGTTTTGGAGGAAACATAATGGTATTGATTATCGACAACTACGACAGCTTTTCTTACAACCTATATCAAGCAGTGGGAGAGTTCATGCAAGATATCCAGGTGATTCAAAACGACACCCTTACGATAGAAGAAATCAACAAGCTACAGCCTTCGCACATCATCCTTTCTCCCGGCCCTGGCACACCACAAAAAGCGGGTGTGTGTGTAGAGCTTGTGCAAAAACTATACAAGCACTATCCAATGCTGGGTGTTTGTCTTGGGCATCAGGCCATTTGTCACGCCTTTGGCGCCAGCATCGGACATGCCAAAACCATCCTTCATGGCAAACAATCCTGTATCAGCTTGCAAGAAAGCAAGCTGTTTTGTGGCCTTGGCAAAAAAATATCAGTAGCTCGCTATCACTCTCTTGCAGCACAAAAAGAAACCATGCCAGGCATTCTTAACATCACAGCCAGTGCCGACGACGGCGAAATTATGGCAGTAGAACACGAAATATACCCTGTATATGGCGTTCAATTTCACCCCGAATCCATTCTTACAAAAGACGGAAAAACCATGATACATAATTTTTTAAAGGAGACAAAATATGATTAAGGATGCCATCATTGCACTGAGTGCACAACAAGATTTGCCTTGTGAGCTGGCAGAAAGCATCATGGATGAAATTATGTCTGGCAATGTTTCGCCGGTGCAAACCAGTGCCTATCTCACAGCCCTTGCCATGAAAGGGGAAACCATTGATGAAATTGTAGCATCGGCAAAAAGCATGCGAAAACACGCAACCAAACTTTTAAATGATTTGGATGTACTAGAAATTGTGGGCACGGGTGGCGACAAATCCAACTCTTTCAACATCTCCACCACTTCGGCCATTGTGCTGGCAAGCATGGGTGTGCCTGTGGCAAAACATGGAAACCGGGCGGCTTCCAGCAAATGTGGCTATGCAGATGTTTTAGAAGCACTTGGCGTTAAAATTGATGTGTCACCAGAAAAAAGCCTTTCTATGCTAAACGAAATTGGCATTTGCTTTTTGTTTGCCCCGCTGTATCACAGCGCAATGAAACATGTGGCGCCCGTGCGCAAAGAGCTGGGTACCCGAACCATTTTTAATATTCTCGGCCCATTGTCTAATCCCCTTGGCGCCTCCATGCAGCTGATGGGCGTGTATGACGAAGCCTTGGTAGAACCCTTAGCAGAGGTGCTTGCAAGGC
>CAYJJK010000082.1:0-10840 GCA_964370445.1 uncultured Oscillospiraceae bacterium
GTATTATGTAAAAGTGCCAAATCGGCTGGTGAAAGATGCTACGGTAAAATGCCTGTAAATTTTCGTCAAAACAGTATAAAACAGGCGGATTTCCACAAATTTTTCTTGTTTAATGCCGTGTGGTTTGCTATACTAACACTAAGGTTATGCATTGCATGTGATCATGAGTAGTGCTCTTTTTGCGGCTTTATTAAAACCTGCAAGACGGGGAGGAACAAAATGCCGGCATTCAGTGCGCACGATCAATTTGGAAAACAGGTGTACCGAAAATTGGCGCCTGAAATTTGTGCTGTAATCAAAACAGATACGCGGCTTTTTCGTTTGGGTTTTCAAGGGCCGGATGTTTTGTTTTATTACCGTCCATTGCAAAAAAATGAGATATCATCTTTAGGGGTGCGTTTGCATTGCCAAAGTGGAGGGGCTTTGTTTTCACGCCTTTGCGAGCAATTGCGGCAGAGGGAAGACAGAGCTATGCTTTCTTATATGCTTGGGGTGTGCTGTCATTATACGTTAGATAGGGCTTGCCACCCGTATGTGAACGGATGGGCAAAAGATGATGGCAGTGCCCACCAGTGGCTAGAAACAAATTTTGATTTTTACATCCGAAAAAAATATGGGATAGAGCACAGACGATATCTTGGCCTACCTAAAAAAGTGAACAATGCCGTTTTAGCGCAAGTATATGGCATCAGCGAAAAACAGGCAGCCGAATGTGTGAGGTCGTTTCGTTGGTTTGAGAGCATACTGGATTTGCAAAAACCGGTGAAAATGGCAGAGCATCTTTTGAAAAAAGAGGGGAAGTTTTCTTCACTTACATTGCCTAAGGAGAACATGCTTCCGAGGGAAACACAGGAGCTGTATCATTTGTATGAAGGGGCGGTTATGCAGGCTGTGCAGCTGCTTGAACATGTGTACCAAGGGGCGCAGACAGCACAGGTGCAGTGGGATGATTTTGAAGAAAATTTTGAAGGGATCAAAGCATGAAAGTGAAATTTACAAAGCAAGAGCGTAGCTGGATTTTATATGATTGGGCAAACTCGGTGTTTGCCACCGTTATGATGGCGGCCATTTTCCCTGTTTTTTTTACAAGCATTGCCGAAGGCGCCGGTGTTAGTGGAGATATGTGGTGGGGCATTGGCGCATCAATCGCCACATTTTTGGTGGCTGTGTGCTCGCCCTTTTTGGGTGCCATTGGGGATTATCATGGCATGAAAAAACGCTTGCTGACTATTTTTTTGGTTATAGGCCTTAGCTTTACCCTGTTTTGTGCGTTGGTAAGCCAGTGGCAATGGCTACTTGTGGGATATATCTTTTCGCAAATCGGGTTTTCAGGCTCATGTCTGTTTTATGATTCCATGCTAACCGATATTACCACGCCAGAACGTATGGATCGTGTTTCCTCTTGGGGGTATGCCATGGGTTATATCGGCGGCAGTACCATTCCGTTTTTGCTTTCCATTTCCTTGATGATGTTTGGGGGCGCTTTTGGTATTGATACCACAATGGCTGTGCGCTTTTCACTTGTCATCACTGTAGTGTGGTGGAGCCTTTTTTCCATCCCACTTCTAAAAAACTGCAATCAGCTTTACGGAAAGGATATTCCGGCGGCGCAGCTTATGAAAACCACGTTACACTCTTTGGGCAAAAGCCTTAAACATATGGTGAAAACAAAAGGGATTTTACTTTTTTTATTGGCTTATTTTTTCTATATTGATGGCGTGCACACTGTCATTAGAATGTCTACTGCTTATGGCACCGCACTGGGGTTAGACAGCACCGGCATGATCATCGCACTTTTGGTTACACAGATTGTGGCCTTCCCATGTGCCATTTGGTTTGGGAAGTTATCTTCAAAAGTGGGCACCATACGCATGTTACTCTTTTCAGTAGGTCTATATGTGGTGATTTGCTTAATTGGGTTTGTAATGGGTTTTGGTCTTGAGGAGGCATTTTTAACACAGCTACAAGCACTTACGCTGTTTTGGATATTGGCGGTGCTGGTGGGCACGGTGCAAGGGGGCATACAGGCACTTTCTCGCTCCTTTTTTGGAAAAATTATACCGCGGGAACATTCAAATGAATATTTTGGTGTGTATGATATTTTCGGTAAATTCTCTGCAGTATTGGGGCCGGCCCTTTACGCTTTTGTCACAGGGGTAACCGGGCGCAGCTCGTTTGCCATTTTATCTATTGTGCTATTGTTTTTTGTGGGAGGAATTATTCTGCTTGTGGGGCGCAAGCATATTGAGGCTATTGAAGGGGCAATGTCTATCTAAAAATAGACATTGCTTGAAACCGCTTTAACGGCAGCGGTAGGTATGATTCTATGGGAAGAAAAGCCATGATTGGCTTTTTGATATAAAGCACAAAAATACGGGCTAATTTTGAAAGGAGTTTCAGAATAATGAAAATTATGAAATGTAGCCATTGTGGGAATGTATCTATGATGGTGGTGGATGCCGGTGTTCCTTTGATGTGCTGTGGAGAAAAGATGATACAACTGGAAGCCGGTGCGATTGATGCTGCACAAGAAAAACATGTGCCGGCTGTTACTGTGGAGGGCAATGTGATGCAAGTACAGGTTGGAGACGTGGTGCATCCTATGACAGATGAACACCTTATCCAGTGGATTATGCTGGAGCAAGGCAACAAAGTACAATACCTTAGTTTAACAAGCCTAGATACACCAAAAGCCAGCTTTACCGTGGAAAGCGGGCCATATACCGTATACGAGCTATGTAACCTGCATGGACTTTGGAAAACAGAGGGTACTATATAAGAAAGCGAATGAAAGGATGGGGAAACAATGACACAAAAAGTGTTGGATTTGCTGAATGAACAAATGAAAAAGGAAATGTACTCAGCATACATTTATCTGGAAATGTCTAATTATTATTCTGACGAAGGGCTGGATGGCTTTGCAAGTTGGTTTTATGTGCAAGCACAAGAAGAAATGAGCCATGCCATGCTTTTCCGCGAATTTATCCTCAATAACGATGGAAAAGTGGTTTTGTATGCAATTGAGGCACCAGACAAAAACTATGCCGGGTTTGGGGAGCCACTTGAAGTGACACTGAGCCACGAGAAAACAGTGTCGGCAAGCATTCACAATATTGTTTCGGTGGCAAAAGAAGAAAATGATTTCCGCACGCTTGAGTTTTTGAATTGGTTTGTGAAAGAACAGGGCGAAGAAGAGAAAAATGCCAGTGATCTTTTGAAAAAGTATAACCTATTTGGCAAAGATATGCAGGTGTTGTATCAAATGGATCAGGAGCTTAAAACGCGCGTGTTTTCTCCACCCAACTTAACGTTAGACTAAATACAAAAAAGTGCTGATCCCTAAGGGTCAGCACTTTTTTTATATAATGATTTAGAAATTATTGGACAAAATCTCAAAGTAAGCTTCGGGGTGATTACATACGGGACATGTTTTGGGTGCATCTTTGCCAACATGCACGTGGCCGCAGTTTGTGCAAATCCAAGCTTCTTCACTTTCACGGCTAAATACTTTGCCTTCTTCAAGGTTCTTTTTCAGTGCAAGATAGCGTTCTTCGTGGCGTTTTTCAATTAAGGCAACACCTTCCATTTGGCAGGCAATTGCTTCAAAGCCTTCTTCACGTGCTGTTTTGGCCATTTCAGCATACATATCGGTCCATTCATAATGTTCGCCTGCTGCTGCATCAATTAAGTTTGTGATGGTGTCGGGCACTGCGCCATCATGCAAAGCTTTAAACCATAACTCAGCGTGTTCTTTTTCATTTCCGGCAGTTTCTAGAAAGATGTTGGAAATTTGAACATAGCCCTCTTTTTTTGCCTTGGAGGCATAGAAGGTGTATTTGTTGCGAGCTTGGCTTTCTCCTGCAAATGCAGTTTGCAAATTGGCCTCTGTTTTTGAACCCTTCAAATTCATTTTCCGATCTCCTTTCAAAAAACATATAAAATTTAAAAGCAAACATTAAAAAAATAAAAAGGCGCAAGACAAATGATAAAACAAGAAAAGAAGTAATTCTTAATTTATTATATCCATTTGCCTGCGCCGATTTTATCGAAAAAAGTTAGATTTTGTTAAGACGTTCTACTTGTGCTTTCAAAAGTTCAGCCATTTTTGCGGGCAAACGGTTGCCAAATTTGGCATACAGTTCTTCAGCGCCTGTGGCATCTTCCAGCCACAGGGCTTTGTCTACACTCAACAGGTTTTGCACAGTTTCGGTGCTGATGTCGCTAAGGCCTTCAATGTTGATGTCCTCGGCTTTTGGTAGGTAACCAATGGCGGTTTCCACGGCCTCTGCCTTGCCATTGCAACGGTCTAAAATCCACATCAAAACGCGCATATTGTCGCCAAATCCGGGCCAAATAAAGCGGCCTTCGTCGTCGGTGCGGAACCAGTTAACATTAAACACCTTTGGGGCCTTGTCGCCAAGTTTTTCGCCCATATCAAGCCAATGTTGCCAGTAGCTGCCCATGTTGTAGCCGCAGAAGGGAAGCATAGCCATTGGGTCGCGACGCACAACACCTACAGCGCCGGCAGCAGCAGCGGTAGTTTCGCTGGCCATGATGGAGCCGACAAACACGCCATGCTCCCAATCGAAGCTTTGATACACCAGCGGTGCAGTTTTGGCACGACGGCCACCAAAGACAATGGCCGATACAGGCACACCCTTCGGGTTTTCAAATTCTTTAGAGATAGAAGGGCAGTTGATGGCAGGTGCTGTGAAGCGGCTGTTGGGATGGGCCCCCTTGTCGCTGCTGGTTTTGCCGTTCCAAGGTTGGCCAAGCCAATCTGTTCCGTTTTCGGGAGGATTTTTGTCAAGGCCTTCCCACCACACGGTATTGTCATCGTTGTTGCGAACCACATTGGTGAAGATGGTGTTGCTCATGGTAGAGGCCAAAGCATTGTAGTTGCTCTTATCGTTGGTGCCAGGGGCAACGCCAAAGAAGCCGCTTTCGGGGTTGATGGCATACAGCTGGCCGTCGTCACCGATGTGCATCCAGGCAATATCGTCGCCCACAGTCCATACTTTGTAGCCTTTGTTTTTGTAAACATCCGGAGGAATAAGCATGGCAAGGTTGGTCTTGCCGCTGGCGGAGGGGAAAGCGCCGGTGACATATTGCACATTGCCGTTTGGAGCTTCAATGCCCAAAATCAGCATCTGTTCTGCCATCCATCCTTCTTTCCAGCCTTGGTAGGAAGCGATGCGAAGTGCAAAGCATTTTTTGCCAAGTAGCACATTGCCGCCGTAGCCGCTGTTTACGCTCCAAATGGCATTGTCGTCGGGGAATTGCACAATATAGCGGTTTTCTTCGTCGATGTTGGCTTTGGCATGCATGCCGCGCACAAAATCGTTAGAATCGCCCAGTTGGGCTAAAGCGCACTGGCCAATGCGTGCCATGATGTCCATGTTCAAAACCACATAAATCGAATCTGTAGTTTCCACACCTACTTTGCTGTAGGGAGAACCAACAGGACCCATCAAAAAGGGAATGACATACAAGGTACCGCCTTGCATGGAGCCATCAAACAAGGGACGTAGTTTGGCTTTCATGTCATCAGGTTTCATCCAGTTGTTTGTGGGGCCTGCATCCTCTTCTTTTTCTGAACAGATGAAGGTGCGGTTTTCCACACGGGCCACATCGTTTTTGGCTGTGTGATGCCATAGGCAACCGGGCAGTTTCTCCTGGTTTAATTCAGACACTTCACCGCTGGCAATAGCCTCATCACGCAGTGCTTTTAGTTGTTCGTCACTTCCATCAATCCACACCACTTTGTCTGGTTTGCAAAGGGCGGTCACTTCATCCACCCACTTCAATACTTGTTGGTTGTTTGTTAAGTTGCTCATTCGCGTACCACCTTTCAAAATAATAATCGTTTGCGTGGGTTGTATCACATCTCTTAAAAGAAGATATCCCACAAAACGTATCCACCAACAATTGTACCTTACAAATGTAAATTACGCAAGCACCCCTTGCTTTAAAACTGCCGCTTCATCTATTCTTACAGAATTTTTGTTTTCGAGGTGGCGGTTCTGTGCTATAATGAGAACGGATTAGAGGCTGCAATATAAGTTTCCCTATAAATCAATGGTAAAAAGCAGGTTTATTGCCTGTATAACAATGCAAAGCAAAGACAAAAACCAGAGCAATTGCCTGGTTTAAACACAAAGAATATATGCAAAATAGGAAAAAACTGTTTTGTTGATTTATATAGGGCGAGAACAACGATAAAAAAAGTAGTAATTGGAGAGCCAACCGGTGCAAAATAAAAACCCCATTACCATATATGCTATTTCTCATACAGACGAACAATCTTTGCCGTTTAACAACTGCAAGCGAACGTTGCGTGTGGTAATTCGGCCCAATGTGCAAACAGAGAAAGTATTTTTAAGGTTTGCAAATTATCACGGTAAAACACCGCTTACAATTGGGCAAGCTACCATAGCGCGCTGCGATAAAAACGGTGTTCTGAAAGAAAAACCGGTGACGGTTACGATGAAAGAGCGCCCACATTTTTGTCTTCAGCCGGGAGAACAAAAGTTAAGCGATAAAACATGTGTGCGTTTTTGTCCGGATGACTATGTGGCCGTAAGTATGTATTACCCAAATGAAGAAAAAGTGCACAGTGGCAATTTGATAGACAATTTGGTGTTGCGCAGCAAGCAGGGCAACTATAGCGAGCAACCTTCCCTGCCGGAAAAAGCTTTGCAAAAACGTGTGGAGCGAGTGAGTGAAAAAGCGTATGCGGCACTTCAAACCACGGCTTTGTGCGAAATTTTGGCAGAGTGTGACACAACTCAGTGCGTGGTGGCTTGCCTTGGGGATTCTGTTGTGCAGCAAGGGAGCTGGACGGTTCCGTTTCGAACCCGTTTGCAAAAGCAATTTTTTGGTAAGGCGCACCTGTGTAATCTTGGCGTTGGTGGTGGGCGTTTGCTGCAGAATGCTTCACCGGACAGTCGAGGGCTTTACGGCCTTTCGGGCATAGAGCGTTTTTCGCGCGATTTACTTTCGCTTTCCGGCCTTACCCATGCAATTTTGGCGCTGGGAAGCAATGATATCGGCTTGCCGGGCATGGAGGGGGTGCCACTTTCGGAACTGCCAACTCTTGAGCAGTATGCCAATGCGATGCAAGCGCTTGCACAAACGTTGCGTGAGCATAAAATAAAGGCATATGCCACAACCATGTTGCCCCGCAATTTACAGGGAACATACAACGAACAACGAGAGGCATTGCGCAAACAGTTCAATCAATGGATACGAACTGCACCGTGTTTTGATGCGGTTTTGGACTTTGACGTGGTTGTTTCTAAACCACAAGGAGAACTTGGAATGAGAGAGCATTATATGATGCGGGATGGTTTGCACCCCACACCGCTTGCGGGGCTTCGTTTGGCACAATCGATAGATTTATCATTATTTAAAGAGGAAAACCTATGAGAGAAGATACACGACATTGGCACAAACTAGACAATACGGCCAATTTGTTCCCGGTTATCTCTTCTGAGCGATATACCAATGTATATCGTATTGCCTTAACGCTGAGGGAGAGTGTGCGGCCGGAAATATTGCAGCAAGCACTTAGCCGTACACTGGTGTGGTTTCCCAATTTCCGTGTGCGTTTGCGAAGGGGGCTCTTTTGGTATTATCTGGAAGAAAATAGGGATGAACCACAGATATACAGGGAAGACGACTACCCTTGTCGTTATATTGATCCCTTGCAAAACCGCCATTTTTTATTTCGTGTAAGCTATTTTAAAAACCGAATCAACTTAGAAGTGTTTCATGTGCTAACAGATGGAAATGCAGGAAAAGATTTTTTATCTGCATTGGTTTGCCAATATTTGATGATGGCACACCCAAGTGCATTTGGCGAAGCGGATAAACAATACCATTGGTTTGCAAGGCATGCCTCCGAAGTGGAGGACAGTTATTTAAAAAATTATGATGTAAAAGATAAAAAAGGCTACCGTATTGGGCGCGCTTACAAAATAAAAGGAGAGCGCAGCTTAATGGGGGGCACCAGTGTGTTTCATGTGCACATTGATATGGAGCAATTTCGTGCGGTTTGTAAAGAAAAAAATGCCAGCAGGGCGCAGTATCTGGCCGCTGTGATAGGCTGGGCAGTGTGCAAGCAGCGCCCGGGCACTTTGAAGAGATTGCCGGTGCATCTGTTTTTGCCGGTGGATCTACGTGATATGTTTGAATCAAAAACAGCGCTAAATTTCTTTTCTAATGTATTCATTCGGTTTGACTATGGAGAAGAGATAGATTTTGATGTGGTGTTGCAGGATACAAAAAAGCAGTTTAAAGAGAAAATAAATAAAGAAAGCATGCTAAGTTATATCAGCTACACAACGGCAACACGTGGAAATCCTTTCATTAGGGCGCTTCCATTGCCTATTAAAATAGCGGCCCTTCGCACTGTGTTTGAGCAGAGCTCGAAAAGCACTACCCTCAGTTTTACAAGCCTTGGTGAGGCTGTGTTTCCAGAAAAATTTGCCCCATATGTAACGGGGGCAACATTGCAACTGAGCTGTGCACCAAAGGAGCCGGTTAAGTGTGCTGCCATATTTCACCAAAATGATTTCACATTTACACTTAGTAGCACCTTGCGAAGCATGGACATTCAGCGTACAATCATCCGCAAATTTGCGCAAGATGGGCTGGATGTAATGGTAGAGACAAACGGGGTGGATTATGCAAACATGTAATGAATGCCATATTGAAGTGAGAACAAAAGAGCCTGTTTGCCCGGTGTGTGGTAGCGCGCTAGAAGCAAGCCAAAAACCCGTAGAGTTTTTGGCAAAAAACAGCTATCCGGATTTACACAGCCGCACCGCGGCATTCGGTTTGGTATTTCGCATTTTAAAAGCAGTTACCGTTTTTGCGTGCTTGTTTTCGGTGTTGGCAAATGCAATGCTAACCCCTTCGCTATGGTGGAGCCTATTGGTTTTGGCAGCCTCGGCCTATGGGTGGATTTTGATGCCGGCATGGATACGCAGACGTGCCAATGTAGTTCGTGTATTGTTGTTTCAAATTTTACTGACTGGCCTTGCTGTGGTGCTGGTGGATTTTGTGACGGGCTACAGGGCCTGGAGCATGGATTATGTGGTGCCCTCGTTGCTGATTGCAGGCATTGCAACCAGTGGTTTGATTATAGCCTTTAATTTTCGTCAATGGAGCCAATATGTGTTTTACCAGGTGTCGCTTTGTGCGGCAGGCCTTTTACCGCTTCTTTTTTACTTTTTGAATCTTGCACACAATTTACCACTTGTTTTAATCAGTGCGGGCTTAGGCCTTGCTGGGCTGGTGCTAACGGTGTTTTTGGCAGACAAAAGCATTAAAAACGAATTTGTTAAACGCTTTCATGTGTAGAGAGAGTGAGACAAAAAAACCCAAAATCGACAAAAAACTGCCGGTTTTGGGTTGCTTGCATATTTTGGTTGGGGCAAAGATTAGTGGCCACGTACCAAAGACAGTGTGTCACGTGCAATCATCAATTCTTCGTTTGTGGGGATGACCAACACACGAACGCGAGAGTAATCGGTGGAGATGTCCAGTTGCCCTGCTTCGTTTTTGGCATCATCGTAATGCAGGCCAAGAAACTCTAAACCACGGCAGGTGTATTTGCGAACACGACGGCTGTTTTCTCCAATGCCGCCGGTAAATACAACACAATCCAGCCCGTTCATGGCGGCAGCATAAGCGCCGATGTATTTTTTGATTTCATAGAACAGCATGGAGTGCACAAGAGCTGCGCGAACATGTCCGTTTAGTGCGGCAGTTTCAATATCGCGGTTGTCGCTGGAAAGGCCAGAAACACCCAGCAAACCGGATTTTTTGTTTAATACGTCATTGATTTCGGTGGCATTCATGCCCGTTTTTTCTTGCAAGAAGGTAACAACACTTGGGTCGATATCACCGGAACGTGTGCCCATTAAAATGCCGGCAAGTGGGGTGAGGCCCATGCTTGTGTCGATGCATTTGCCACGGTCTACCGCGGCGATAGAAGAGCCGTTGCCCAAATGGCAGGTGACGATTTTTAAGTTTTCAATGGGAACACCAAGCGTATGGGCTGCTTGGTCGCTAACATAGCGATGGCTGGTGCCGTGAAAACCATAGCGACGCACACCATAGTCCTCATAGTATTCGTACGGAACGGCATACATATAGGCGGTGGGGGGCATGGTTTGATGGAAGGCGGTGTCAAAAACAGCTACCTGTGGCACATTGGGGCCAAACACTTCTTGGGCACTGCGAATGCCAAGAACCTGGGGAGGATTGTGTAGCGGTGCTAAGGCATTGCAACTTTCAATGCCGGCAATTGTCTCCTCGTTGATGATGGCGCTGGCGGTGAATTTTTCGCCACCATGCACGGTGCGATGGCCTACAGCATTGATTTCAGAACGATCGGCGATAACAGCATCCTCGCCTTCACTCATCAGTTCTAACATTTTGGAAAAAGCCTCGGCGTGTGAGGGCATTTCCTGTTTGATTTTCCAAGTTTCACCCTTGGCGGTATGGTTGACAGTACCGCCTTCAATGCCGATGCGTTCGCATAGGCCTTTGCACATCACAGACTCATCCTCCATATTGATGAGCTGATACTTTAGGGAGGAACTGCCTGCGTTGATAACCAAAATCTTCATTTCTAAAACTCTACTCTACCATTGGATCTACCGAATGGATTTTAGCGTGTAATTCCAAAATCGACTTTAGACTTTGGAATATCTATGAGAATATTATATAATGGCAATGAGTTTTTTTCAAGCAAAGCACAAAAATTTCAGGCTGGATACGGTTAAAAAAACAGTGGGTATTGTTTGTGAGTATACCCCTTTACACGTTG
>CAYJJK010000083.1:0-10592 GCA_964370445.1 uncultured Oscillospiraceae bacterium
ATCAGAAGCGCACTTAGCAATAAAATATTAAAACATGCTTTCCAAAGCGGGGTTTTTTCGGTGTTCTTTGATGTAAATATACTCCTGCTTCAGGGAAAACCCATTGGAACCCAAGTTCGTCAAAGCTTTCCTTTTCCTCACTTAAATATTGTTCGGTCAAACGGTCAAAGCCACCATCGGCTGTAAATTCTGCCAAAAATGCATTCACCTGCGCCAAAAGCTCTTCATTATCTTCTGCTACGGCAATGCCCCAAGATTCTGGCTCTTGAAAGGGGAGAAAAAGCGCCGTGGTGGTGCCTGTGTTTTGCTCGTTGTTGCGGTAAATGGTAAGTTGGTCGTAGATGAAGCCATCGGCTCTGCCTTGTGCCACTTCGGTTACGCAGGCGCTTTCATCGGCAAGGGCAATAATTTCGGCGTTTGGCAAATGCTCTTGCGCATACAAAAACCCGGTGGAACCGGTTTTTACAGCCACACGGCGGCCCTCTTGGTTTAAGTCCTCAATATCAGCAATGTTAGACTCTGTATTGGTTAAAACGGCTAGCAATGCATTGGCATAAGGGTCAGAAAAATTCACTTCCTCCTCACGCGCCTGTGTTATCGTCATAGAAGAGATGATCAAATCGGCACGGCCGGTTTGCAAAGAGGGGATCAAGCCATCCCAAGCGGTGTCAGAAATTTCCACTTCACGCCCAAGGTATTCGCCTAGAGCCATGGCCAGTTCCACACTGATGCCACTGGGCTCGCCCGCTTCGTCCTTGGTTTCAAATGGAGGATAAGCCAGCTCCATGGCCACCACCAACGGCTCGCCAGAGGAGGCCTGTGCCTCACTGCTGTTGGTGCTGCCAGCGTCGCCGGCGTTTGCAGTATTTTCAGAGCCCGTGCTCGTGTTGCCAGTGCAGCCAATAAGCCCAAGCAGGCTTACTCCCAAAATGGCTACCATCGAAAGAGAAAGAATCTTTTTCACGATTAAATACTCCTTTTTTAAATTGACATATTTTACCATCGATGTTATTTTATATCCATACGGATATTTTGTAAAGTAGGAACCGATAAGTTTTATAGTTACAAAAAGATACTAAGATAAAAAGAAAGGGAATAAAATATGAGCTGGCAGATATCCAATTGCCCAGTAGAAACCACTTTATCTTTGATTGGAGACAAATGGAAGGTGTTGATTTTGCGAGATTTAATGGAGGGGACAAAGCGATTTGGGGAGCTAAAAAAATCGACCGGACGTATTTCTCAAAAGGTTTTAACGGCCCAATTGAGAGATATGGAGGAGAAGGGCCTTGTGCACCGAAAAGTGTATGCACAGGTGCCCCCAAAAGTGGAGTATACATTAACAGAGACAGGATATAGCCTAAAACCGGTGTTAAATGCCATGGCTTTATGGGGTGCGGAATATAAGAAAAAAACAGCTGCACCAAGAGCTTCTTTCTCAGACAGCTCTGTGGAGCCACTGGCTAAAGCAGAGTAAAAACAAATAAAATGAAAATAAATGAATGGTTGATGGCGAGAATACAGCGTATAAAAAACTATAAATAGACGTAATAAAGATAAAAATAAAATGCTTGAAAAAGGCGAAATAAATAGGTATAAATTGCGCTGATGTTTATGTCAAAAATAGACTAAAAATCATCACAGACATTTATTATACAGAATCAGCTAGAATAATGCAATGAAATATCGAATTTTTTGTGCCCTTAAATGATATAATAAATAAGAAATAAAAGAATTAGGAGGAAGAGTTTGCGTGGACCCTATACAACTTGCTAGCATGACAGGCGATTTTTTGGCTGCTTTATTGCTAATAGAAGATGAAGTGGATCTTTGTTCTGTGCTACGCCCAGACAATGTAATTATAGCGCAACAACGTATTCAGTTGAGAGAAATGATGCCCACGGCCACCTTTGTGCCGGTATCGGGCTTTGCTGCACCGGAACAATATGTAGCAGGCAATTGTGAAAGGGCGCCAGTGTATTTTATTGGGGCTTTAATGTACACTTTATTGTATGGAAAACCACCCACCGACGTGCGAAAACGTCTGTCTGACGGGGAGAGCGTGGACATGAGCACCACCGTTCTTTCTGATGTGATAACACGCTGCTTGATGCTTTACCCGGGGGATCGATATGCCAATTTACGGCAAATTTTATCAGAATTAAATGATATTTTAAATGAAGTGGCAGCAAAAGAGAAAGAAGAGACAGAAGAAATAAAAAAAGAACAAAATGACGAAATTTTATTGCAAAATCCTGCAGAATATTTGCCTGAAATTAAAGCGGATATATTGCCCCAAAATGAGATAAAAGGGCAAAATAAAAGCGATTTAAATGAAAATATTGTACCTGAAATTACCGAAATAAATGAGGGTAAAATAAGAAAAAAAGGCATGCAAAAAAAATGGATATTGCCCATTTGTAGTGGTGTTTTAATTTGTATTCTCTTAGGTTATACTTTGTGGCAAAGCCAGAGAACAGAAATGGCATTGGAACAAGGAGAGTATAACCAAGTGGTGAGCTATTTAAACTGGACACCCTGGTTGAAGCTTTTTCACAATGACATCTATTTGTATGCAACGGCACAAATGCTTTGGGAAGAAGGGCGCTATGATGAGGCGCAGGATATCTTTGTGGAAATTCAAGATTATGCAAACAGCGCACAGCTTATAGAGCAGATACAATATGATAAGGGGATGTCGTTGGCCAATGCGCTACAACTGGAAGAAGCCAAATTGGTTTTTGACTCACTTGGAACTTTTGCAGACAGTGCAGCACAAAGTGCCAAGATTACAACTTACCAGCAGGCGCTTGCCATTGAAGATGCATCCGAAAAATATTTAGCGTTTACAGAACTTGGAGATTATTTAAACAGCCCACAAATGGCAGAAGAAGCTGCCGCAGAAACTTATCATTTAGCCACCACCAATTATGAGGCAGAAAATCTTGCCGAGGCGGGCCGATTGTTTGGTGTTGTAGGCAATTATCAGGATGCAGTGATCTATAAGCACCTTTGCGACCTTTGGCAGGCGGCCTCAGACGATGCAGACGAAAACAGAACGGCTCTTGGCGCAATTATGGCATATGGTGAAGTGGCAAATTTGGAACCTGTGGTTATGAATGACCGATTTTTCATGATTTTTCTTGAAGGAAATTGGGTTTCTGCAGATGGCGGTGGTGAAATGAGCTTTGAAGAAGACACATTTCGTGCGCCCTTATTGGATGTGGTGGGCACCGATTGGAGCTTTGATACACGCTCTATCCACAACGAAGATGAAATAGAAGCCACATTTGATTATTTGTCTCCGAATGATATAACCATGAAAATTGAGGAAACAGGAGAGACATTTACATATCAAAGAGTTGTTTGATTGACGATGACAAGGTATAGGGTAAGCTGGAAAGCGTTGATATGTTTCTTGTTTTTTCAAATTTTTGTTGTATAAAGCTTTAGAAAATCTATATTTTCCATTGTTTTCATAGCGGTTACAAATGGAAAAATAAGCGTCTTGGCTGTAGATAGATCTAAAAATGCCCCTGCAGTAATTTTGCCCGGTGAAAATGGCTTTGTTTTTAGGGTTTTTGTTCTAAGGGACGCTATAGAACACAAGAAGCGCTATAAAATCCTTACCAAACGGGCAGTTTGGCCTCGCAATCCAGATAGCCTTGTAAATAAGCTTCGGTGAGCTGCAAAGGGTTGCGGCTAAAGCGGCCAATGGCTAACGGCTTTTCGGGTGCGATTACCACGGCTTTTCCAAGGCGCTCTAGCCGTGCTAAATCTTTTAAACTTTTATTATACAAAAGATGGCGGCGTTGCAAAACATAAACAAGCTGTGGATAAGCTTTATACCTTGCCTCTAAAAGTGGCAGAAACCTATCCAGCTTTTTGCGATATTCTCTTGGCCGCGTTAAAATAACCAATAGTTTGTCGCAGCCTTCTTGAAGGGCCTTGTCCCAGGGGATGGCATCGGCAAGGCCACCGTCTAGCCATTCTCGGCCTTGAAAAGACACAATTGGCGAAAAAGCCGGAATGGCACATGAAGCACGCAAAGCGTGAAAGCCGGGCTGAATATCTTCTTTCGTAAAAAAATGTGTTTTTCCAGCGTGGACATCAAAGGCACCGGCAAAAAATTCGCAAGATGAAGACATGAAAACATCTTGATGAAACGGCTCGTAATGGCAAGGGAGGTCTTCGAAAAGGAAGTCGAAGCCAAAAGCAGAGCCATTTTTGATGAAATTATCAACACTTAAATAGCGTTTATCTTGAACATAAAAAATATTGCAACGGTAACCGCGATCCAATTGTTTGGACACATAGGAAATGCCATTTACAGCACCCGCTGAAACACCCACCAAAATATCAGCCCAAATTTCATGACGCATTAATGCTTGCAACACGCCCGAAGTGTATGCGCCGCGCATGGCACCGCCCTCACACACAATTGCAGTTTTCAAAAATATGCCTCCTTTTATTAGCATTAAATAGATATATTAAATATTTGTTTTAAATTAAAATCAAATTAAAAGCCAGTTTAATGTAAATCAATATAACGATGGAACATCTAAAATTTCGGGCACATAAATGTCTTTTATTGTGATTTTATTCCACTTAAATTCGGCAATTAAATCTTTGGCATAAACGGCTTCCCATTTGGGTAAAAGGCCGGCCCAAAAGGCCAAAAGGCCAATAAGATGTGGTGCGTGCCATCCATTTTCGCGTAAAAATGCAATTTCCAAATCGCGGTCGCGTTTGGCAAGGCGGCGGCCATCTGGTGCAAGCAACAAAGGCACATGGCAAAACTGTGGTGGGGTATACCCCAGTTTTTGCATAAGCCAAATTTGGCGCGGAGAGCTGGAAAGTAAATCTCGGCCACGCACCACCTCGGTGATATGCATATCGCCATCATCGGCAGGGGTGGCCAGTTGGTAGGCATAAACTCCGTCAGAACGTCGTAAAATAAAATCCCCGCAATCTCTGGCTAAGTTTTGGGTGTAGGGGCCAAAGCAGGTATCATGCAAAAAAACATCTTCACTGGGTACTTTTACGCGTAAAGTGCCATGGTAATGTTGCAGAGAGAATTCGCTGTGAGGCAAACGGCGGCAATGTCCGTTGTACAGGTGCAGGCCATCGCTTTCATGAGGAGCCGAAGCCGCGTGTAGCTGTTTGCGCGTACAAAAGCAGGGGTAAAGCAAGTTGTTTTGCTTTAATTTTGTTAGATTTTTTTCATAAAAAGGGGTTCGATCACTTTGAAAAATCGGTCCCTCATCCCAATCTAAACCCAACCAAGAAAAATCGTTTAAAAGCGAAGTTACATATTCAGGACGGGAACGGTTTTGATCCAGATCTTCGATGCGCAATAGCAGTTGACCGCCTTGGCTACGCACCGAAAGCCAAGAAAGTAAAGCCGAAAAAGCATTTCCCAAATGCATATACCCGCTGGGTGTTGGCGCTAAACGTCCTTTCATCTATATCATGTCCTTTATGTTATACAGTTAATACTATTATTATAATATAAATTTAATGAAAATAAAAATAAAAATAACGACATGGTTTTACAAACCATGCAAAGTATACAATTCTTGTTGGTTTTGTCGGCAAATCTTTTCGGCTATTTTACAGGTATTTTCTCATCTTTTATGGTATACTAAATATCAAATTTATTTTTCCCGGAAGGAGGAAAAGCAGTGAAGAATCATCATCGTTACGCCCCAGGATACTTTTTGCCACCCGAAACTTGCATGGACTGGGCGCAAAAAGACCGCATAGAAAAAGCCCCCATATGGTGCAGTGTAGACCTACGAGACGGAAACCAAAGTTTAGTGGTGCCCATGAACCTAAGCCAGAAGTTGCGCTTTTTCTCGTTCTTAGTAAAACTAGGCTTTAAAGAAATTGAGGTGGGCTTTCCCGCAGCCAGTGACACCGAGTTTGAATTTTTGCGCACCTTGATTGAAAAAGATATGATCCCCGACGATGTTACCTTGCAGGTGCTAACACAAAGCCGCGAGCATATCATCCGCAGAACCTTCGAGGCTATAGATGGGGCCCAAAATGCCATTGTTCATTTTTACAACTCTACCAGCTATGCCCAAAGGGAACAGGTATTTAAAAAGGAACGCGATGAAATAAAACAAATCGCGGTGGAAGGCGCAAAACTGGTTAAAGAACTGGGTGCAGGGCATGAAAAACAGTGCCGATTTGAATACAGCCCAGAAAGCTTTACGGGCACAGAGCCCGAATATGCTTTAGAGGTGTGCAATGCTGTTTTAGAGGTGTTGCAGCCCACAAAAGAACGGCCGGCCATTATCAATTTGCCCAGCACAGTGCAAATGAGCATGCCACATGTATACGCAAACCAAATTGAGTATTTGAGTAAAAATATGCTGTTCCGAGAGAATGTAATTCTCTCTACCCATCCTCACAATGATCGTGGCACGGCCGTGGCCGATGCAGAGCTTGCGGTTTTGGCGGGCGCACAACGTGTGGAGGGAACCTTGTTTGGCAACGGAGAGCGCACCGGAAACGTAGATTTGGTAACGATGGCATTGAATTTATTTACCCATGGTGTATATCCCGATCTAGATTTTTCTGACATGCCAGCAGTGGTGGAAGCATATGAAGAAGCCACAGGCATGACCGTTTATGAAAGAAGCCCCTACGCAGGTGCATTGGTGTTTGCAGCATTTAGCGGAAGCCATCAAGATGCCATCGCAAAAGGCATGAACTGGCGTGGTGAAAAACGTCTGCAGCAGTGGAGTGTGCCATATTTGCCCATCGACCCGCAGGATGTGGGACGCAAATACGAAACGGATGTTATACGCATCAACAGCCAAAGCGGCAAAGGTGGCATTGGCTACTTGCTGGAGAAAAATTATGGTTACGATCTACCCGCAAAAATGCGTGAAGCCTTTGGCTATGTGGTTAAAGCCATCTCAGACAGAGACGAAAAAGAACTATCGGCGCAAGAAGTTCGGGTGGTGTTTGAAGAGAAATATTTAAATGTCACACGTCCATTGGATGTAACAGATGTGCACTTTATCCAAAAAGAGGGCATTTTGGCAGCCATCACCATTTATGAAAACGGGCAAGAGCATGAAGTGATGTGCAAAGGCAATGGTCGTTTGGATGCGGTTACCGGTGCTTTGCGCAAAGCCACCGGCCAGAAATTTTCTATTTTAACTTACACAGAACATGCACTGGATACCGGCTCTTCCAGTAAGGCTATGAGTTATGTGGGATTAGAGTGGGAAAACGGCAAGGTGAGCTGGGGTGCTGGGCGTCACACCGATATCATTGCCTCTTCGATGGCGGCTTTGGTAAGCGCCTACAACAATGGGATTGAAAAAGAAACATAAGTATAAATCTAAATGGATTTTGAGACGAAAAGAACCCTATGCAAGCGTTGTATTTGCACAGGGTTTTTTTTAATAAAAAGCAATTTATTGCAATAACGTGGTTTATCTTGTTTTGTGAGAACATAATAAAGAATGAATTAAAACAAATAAAATAAAGAAAAAAGATGTAGATATCTGTTGCTGAGGTATTTTTATATTGTTTTATTTAAAGAAAACAATATCTTGTAAAATTCCCAAATTATTTTATGGCACGTAGACACTCCTAAATGGTGTTATCCTTGTGCTGTTTATAGCTGGTGTCGACAATGGTGTTCAGTCGGCCTATTTTGGCCCTTTCCCGCCCAATTTGGCCTAAAAATCTTGAAATTCCGTAAAGGGGTTCGGCAATTTTCAGGCCAAATTGGACAAGAAAATTGCTCAAAATATGCCGGGTTCAACGATTATCGACACCACCTAGTCATTATACTATATTTTAAGGTGTTTTAATTAAATTAAATTTATTATATATAAATAGCATGTTCATTGCTATTTTAGATGTAGCTTCAAGATATATCTTGTGAATTTTGGCTAAAGTGGTCCTTAAAAAATGGAAGACAAAAACTCTTAAAATCATAATATAGGCAGTATATGAGGTTGAAAACAGAATAAATTAGATTTTTTTCAGAGCATTAAAAGAGAGCAAGTGTTCATAAAAAGAGAAAAAATTTTGTAAACACGGTGAATTTGAAAGAGGATAGAGATGGGAAATAGCCCTAAAATATAAACAAAATAGAAAATATTTAAATAATAGGAGAAAATAAAAGAATAATCGAGCCAGTAAAATATAAAGCTTAGTGCATGAGGCAACCTTGCGGGGAGTAGGGGGCTGTGGTAAAATAAAAACACATAAAAATCAACTGCACCGGTGTGAAAGTGTATGCTTTGCAAGCGGGAAGATGCAGGCAAGACCCCTTACACGCCACGAATGTATACGATAAAATATACTATATATACAAGAATAATTTGTGCTTATATCGGGAGGGTATTTATGCAAAAAACAATTGCGCTGATGCGTGGAGACGGAATTGGGCCGGAAATTGTGCAGGAGGCAGTGCGCTGCTTAGATGCTGTGCAAACACGTTTTGGACATCAATTTATTTATACCGAGTTACTGCTGGGAGGCAGTGCGATAGACGAGACAGGAAGCCCTTTGCCACAAAGTACAATTGATGGCTGCCTTGCGGCAGACGGTGTGTTGCTAGGTGCCATTGGCGGGCCAAAGTGGGAGCATCTGCCCGGAGATCAGCGCCCCGAAAAGGGCTTGCTTGGAATACGAAAAGCGATGGGCGTGTATGCCAATTTGCGTCCGGCCACATTGTTTGATGCCATGCGTGGTGCTTGCCCGTTACGAAGTGATATTGCCGAAAAGGGTTTTGATTTCTTGGTGGTAAGAGAGCTTATCAGCGGGGTGTATTTTGGCGAGCATAAAACTGAAATTGAAGATGGGTTGCGTGTAGCTAGAGATGAAATGCGCTATGATGAAGAAGAAATTCGCCGAATTATGCACGTGGCCTTTGGTATTGCGCAAAAACGTGGTAAAAAGCTAACAAGTGTAGACAAAGCCAATGTGTTGGATACCAGCCGTCTTTGGCGCGCGATTGCACAGGAAGTGGCAAATGAATATCCGGACGTAATACTATCGCATATGTTGGTGGATAATGCTGCCATGCAAATTGTGAAAGACCCAGCTGCTTTTGATGTGGTGGTAACAGAAAATATGTTTGGTGATATCCTTAGTGATGAGGCCAGTATGATCACGGGCAGCATTGGGTTAATTCCGTCGGCTAGTTTGGGGGATGGTGGCTGTGGTTTGTACGAGCCAATTCATGGCTCTGCGCCCGACATTGCTGGCCAAGGCAAGGCAAATCCCATCGGCACCATTTTGTCGGCGGCTATGATGTTGCGTCACTCATTGGAAATGCAAGAGGAAGCGGCTTGTGTAGAAGAAGCCGTACAAGTGGTGCTGAAAGCCGGCGTGAGAACAGCCGACATTGCCGAGGGCAGTGAAAGTGTAAGCTGCGAAGAAATGGGGCGACATATCGCTGAAAAAATTGCTGTAATTGTATAAAAAATACCAAATTAAATAACGAAAATATAGGCCGATTATTCAAGGTATTGCAATTAAAAAAATTAAATATAAAAATAAATTAAATCAAAAGAAATAAAAAATAAATATAGAAAAAATGATCAAGGAGGAAACGGGATGACAGATTTTATCTTTAACACACCTACAAAAGTGGTTTTTGGAAAAAACAGTGAAGCTCAAGTGGGTGCTTTGCTGCAGGAACAGGGCACAAAAAAGGTGTTGCTACATTATGGTAGTGGCAGTGTGAAGCGTAGCGGATTGCTAGAGCAAGTGGAAAATGCCTTGAACGATGCAGGAATTTCTTATTGTGAGCTAGGTGGTGTGGTGCCAAACCCTTTGCTTTCAAAAGTTCAAGAAGGCATAGAATTGTGCCGAAAAGAAAATGTTGATTTCATTTTAGCCATTGGCGGAGGAAGTGTTATAGATAGCGCAAAAGCCATTGCAATGGGCGTGGTGGCCGAGTGTGATGTTTGGCAATTTTTTGAGCATACCGCAACGCCAAAAGAGTGCTTGCCTGTGGGGTGTGTGCTTACTTTGGCGGCAGCAGGAAGTGAGATGAGCAACAGTGCGGTGCTTACAGATGAAAAAACGAAGTTAAAACGGGGCCTAAATCATGAATTGCTGCGGTGTAAATTTGCCATTATGAATCCGGAACTTACAAAAACATTGCCGCCGGAGCAAACAGCAGCAGGCGTAGCGGATATTTTGATGCATACATTAGAAAGGTACTTTACGCCAGAACGCAGCACAATGAGGTTGACCGATGAAATTTCAGAAAGCCTTTTGCGCACAGTGATGCTATATGGCCGAAAATTAACGCGTAAACCACAAGACTACCGTGCCAGAGCTGAAGTTATGTGGGCAGGGGCGTTGTCTCACAACGGGTTAACCAGTGCCGGAAACGCAGAAGGGGATTGGTCTTGCCACAAGCTAAGCCACGAGCTAAGTGCTGTGTATAATTTAACACATGGCGTGGCGCTGTCTGCTTTGTGGGGAAGCTGGGCACGCTATGTTTACAAAGAAAACCCAGAACGATTTGCCCAGTTGGCTGTGCAAGTGTTGGAAGTGGAACCATTAAAAAATGACGAAGATACAGCACTTGCGGGAATTGAAGA
>CAYJJK010000084.1:0-10534 GCA_964370445.1 uncultured Oscillospiraceae bacterium
TTTTGTTCATTGGTTTTTACCTCGCTATTCAACATACAATGGATGGGTTTTTATGCAGCATGTCGGATTTGATAGGAGCGCTTGGTTATGATGAGCTTAGAATCATTCAACATTTTGATCCATGACAAAGAAACCGGCCGTGACATCAAACAGGCAGAAGCAAAATTTTCTGAAACAGGCAAAGCCTTGAATGTGAGAGAAATATTTACAATTTTGCGGGAGGGACATTTTGGATAGATACGGAGTGAAAATGCTCAAGCGTGGGGCCGAAAATATAGATGGAATTCACGCCTATATCGCGGGTTAATTGTATGCGACCTTGGCTGGTTTGAATTTTCCGGATGAAATAGAAGAAGCAATTTTTTTCTTGAAATGGAAGCTATTTTTTACCCGATGACGTTTTTGATTGAGCGCTTCTTTTACCAAAAGCTGTAATTGCATTTGCACATATCTCAGTTAAAGGCTCGCCAATGGCAGCTTTGTAATTAAAACCCAGTAGTTGCATTGTTTTCAAAGTATCTACGCTAATTAAATTTTGGAGTTGCGCATATGATTGTGCATCTGCTTGTGCTTTCTTAATTGCTTCGTCTCCACCTAATTGTGCCTTTGCCATGTTAAGAGTATTCACGATTTCCAATAATTTAGAAACAGTGTTGTGCAGATGTTTTATGTCTTCATCGCTGATCACAATTCGGTCAAGCTCCGCTTTATATGCCTGTGCAATGCTAACAGCTTCTTCTCTTTCCAGAATAACCTCGTTTATCAGCTCGTCATAAGTGGCTCTCACTTTTTCAAGATTTTTTTCTTCTTTTATGGCACGAACTTTTTTTGTGACAGTTGATGCAGTTCCCTTCACAGCCAATTCAGTGAGTGAAACAGCCATTTCTACTAAAGGTTGAGTATTTTCCATTACAATCACCTTTCCAAATTGGTGTTTCCATATGCAGATTAAGTGTACTTTCAAAAATGCGATTTAGTGAATTTTTTAGTAAAATATGAGCGATGGAATCTGTGAAATCAAAGCACCTAATACCATTAATATGATGGCCCACCACCATTTACCGGAAACAGCCTCATAGCACCCTTGAATGGATACTCCGTACATTTCTTTCCATTTTGACTGAACGAATAAAGATTTGTTTAGAACTCTATTTATGATGTTATAGAAAATGTGTACTTTGCGAATTGTTGAGCGGTGTAATTTAATATATTCCTTATTGTTAAATGCGTGGGCCTCATCTTTTCCGGCCAAATAGTCTTTATCAGATATTTTGTTAAGTTTAATAAGATTTTCCATTCGAGGATGATCCATATAGTTTTCCCCGAAAAATTGAATAAGCAATTCGCCCAAATCAACTTTCGAGGTGTTCGGAATGTGGGTGGGGGTTCCCCCTAAGATTTCATACCTTAAATCAATGGCTTGAAAGCCATAATTGATATCTCTCATATGCCAGTGTATCCATTTATAATTTTTATGTTCATTAACAAATTGGTAGAATTCATCCAACATATGACGCTCCAAATGATTATAGTTTTCCTCAATATTATCAAAGTGAATCGCCTGTTTTTCAGCTAGTTTATGTATGGAAAATGAATCCGTTTGCATAGAGTCAAGTGAATAGACGGCTATGGATGTGACTCGAGGGGTGTGCCCATCTTTAATATCATAAAAATTTTCACAAGAATAGTGTATGATTAGATAGTTCTGAGGACTCTTATCAATTTCTAAAAATATCTTTTTTGCGTTTTTGTGCTTGTCATATTGCATAGGCATGCCCTCTTTGGTTTCAAAGTATACAGATAGTTGCATTCTTCACGAATGTCAAAATCATCTCCGCTTCATATTTGGAAATCACATTGGCTAGATTGTATTCATTTTGAGGGACTGTCTATAATCGGATGCTTCCGGAAGGTCTACAAACTCTACGGTTTTGTCAAAATTGCTTCGCACAACTGCCTTTATATCTTCAAGAGAACACCTGAAAAATTCTTTTCTTTTGTTGATACAGTTTAACTTGTGATTATCGAATGCCTGATGGAGTGCACTTTCCAATTTCGGTGCATCTTCTGAAAAAATCAATGCATGAACATCGAAAACAAATGGAACTGAAGCATCGCCAAGTTCTACAATTCTATCCATTGGATCCAATCGCCGTGTCATGCCAATTTTATAAACATTTTCTCCAAAAGAACCGATGTTTGAAATGATATATACATAGCCGGCCTTTTGATTTGCTTCTCTGTAATCCACTTGTGCACTTGCTTCATTTAATTCCTCTATTTTAGAAAGTATTTCTTCTTGCTTTGCCAGTAAATCCAGTTTTTGTTCCTCGGTTGCATTTTCCAATTGAGCTTCTAAGGCTTTTTGCGCGTTAAGATAATGTTTCTTTTCTTTTTCAATGGTTTTACGTGCTTCTTCAATTTCCTTTTGTAGTTTTTGTGCTTCTCGTTGCTCGGCACGAAATCTCTTTTCTTCTTCCTTTTCGTCTTGCTTTTTTAGAGCATATTCGATAGCCAAATTCAATTCATCTAACTTCAGCTGTGCATATTCTGCTTTTAAAGATACATGATTTGTCTCATTCATTTTGTTTAGGGCCTCAAAAGAAGAGACGATGCGTTTTTTCATGCTTTCTACATTATTGAATTTCACACGGTCAATCGCATTTTCACATTCTGTATTAAATGTACGAAGAATTTGCTTTATATTGTTGTTCGTCATCTTTGCGCCTTTTTGTTTACTTCCATCAACGGTCCAATTATCTGAATAGGAAACAGCTGTCTTGGTTTTGACCATGTCTTTTTGTTTAGCGCGAATTTCATCTAAACGTGTTTTGTACTGTTCGGATCTCGCAAAATCATATATGGGTTGGTATAATGCAAATTCTTGAAACAAAATTTCATCATCCAATTGTATAATAGTAGCCTTTTTTTGTGCAATGATACTGTCGAGTTGTGCTAACTGCTTTGTCGCATTTTGGCTATATTCATACAATTTATGAGCTTGTCGATTTAACTCTTCGATTTGGTTGTTTAGGGTATTGATTTGATTGTGTTCGGGTAAAAGTTGACTTTGAAGGTGTGCAATCATCTGTGTTTGCCTATCAAGTTCTTGACGTAACCGCGTGTTTTCCTGCTGTTCCTGTTTGCCAAATAATGACACAATAAATCACCCTTTCTAATTCATGTATGATGTCGAATTGTTATGATAGATACACATTTTTACTCATATAGCACTTCCGGCCCTCGAAGCTCCATCGCTATACGTCAAATTAAACACCATGTCCGACAACCATTTGTTAAACAAAGGGTCGTCGTTGAACTGCTTAAACAGTTCCATGTTGTCGGCCATAATGTTGAACATCACCGTTTTCAGTGCCCGTTCGCTTTCAAAGCGTGCATTCTGCTTGTCGGAATTTTTGATGGCGTTTTGATATTTTTCATCCTTTGACACCATTTCCGGTATCTCCGAAATTTGCCTTCGGATGTTGTCGGCATCGCTCCATTGGATATTGCCGAACAAATCGTTGAAATTCATCAAAATGGCCGACAGTAAATCAAGCTCGGCCTCTGCCTTTCCACCAGCCATTGCCGTGGGCACCGGGTCTACCTCCGCATCGGCATCTTCCAATTTTATGGAAACCAAAGTTTGTGCTTGCACACGGTAGCTGTCTAAATCAATGGATTCCAGTATTCCGGCCGATAAGTCCTCGCCTTTGGGTGTGGGCAATTTTTGCGCCAAAAAGTTGATGAAAATAGATAGTCTTTCCCATTCGGCACTGCCATAAGGAAGAATGGCCCCAAGGAAACCATAGGTGCGCACAAAAGCTTTTGCCGCACTCTTAAATTCCACCTGCGCATCCTCTTGAAGTTCTTTGTAAAGAGCAGTGCAAGAGTCTAAAATATAATCCAGCTTGCCACGCTCGGCGCCATTCAAATACAGCTCCACAAAGCTGTGCACATCGGTTTCGGTGTACACTTGGTGTGCTTCCATGGTGGCAATCAAATCATAGAGTTTGTTTGGGTCTGTCTCGCCGGAAAGAATGGTGGTTTTGTAATAGCGGGAAAAGGCCGCTTCGATATCCTCTGTTTCATTGGCAAAATCCAAAACAAAGGTATCAAATTTTTGCGGATGCGCCCGATTCAAGCGCGAAAGCGTTTGCACGGCCTTGATGTCGGTGAGGATTTTATCTACATACATGGTGTGAAGAAGTGGCTCATCATATCCGGTTTGAAATTTGTCGGCCACCACAAGAAAACGATACGGTTCTTTTTTGAATTCTTTTTCAATTTGGTTGCTTGGGAAACCGTTGATTCCGGCTTCGTTTAGCGATTTACCGCCATATTCTTTATCACCCGAAAAAGCAACGATTGCCTTGTATTGGCTCTTGCGATTTTCAAGAGATTTTGTGATGGCATAGTAGTATTCTATGGCTCTTTCTATGCTGCTTGTCACCACCATGGCACGCGCTTTGCCGCCCAGCTTTGCCTGTGCCACCACCTGTTCGTGGAAGTGTTCCACCATAATTTCCGCTTTTTGCGAAATGGCGTGTGGGTTGCTCTCCACAAAGGCACGCAGTTTTTTCTGCGCTTTCTTTTTGTCAAACAAGGGGTCACTTTCCACGGTTTTGGCCAGTTTATAGTAGCTTTTGTACGTGGTATAGCTTTTTAATACATCTTGAATGAACCCCTCGCCGATGGCCTGTTTCATGGTGTACACATGAAAGGGACGGTGCTTTATCACGCCGCCTTCTTCAAAGGGGACGCCGAACATTTCCAGCGTTTTGTTTTTGGGCGTTGCCGTAAAGGCAAAATAGCTTGCGTTGGTAAGCATTTTGCGCCCCTCTACAAGCTTGTTGATTTTGTCCTCTGTGTCCTCCTCGTCGTCGGCGGTATACTCGCCCGACAAAGCCATGTTCATTTTTGCCGACATGGAGCCGCTTTGGCTGGAATGCGCTTCATCAATGATGACGGCAAAGGTTTTGCCCTTGTGGTTTGTGCCGATGTCGTCGAGAATGAACGGGAATTTATGCACGGTGGTGATGATGATTTTCTTTCCGCTTTCAATGGCGGTTTTCAAATCGCCGGAGCGTTCTGCCCAGGCCACGGTGCTGGCCACTTGCATGAATTGCTTGATGGTGTCTCGAATTTGTTTGTCGAGGTTCACGCGGTCGGTGACCACCACAACGGTATCCACAATGCTTTTTCCGTCTTTTTCAAGCCCCACAAGCTGATGAGAAAGCCATGCAATGGAGTTTGATTTGCCACTGCCCGCGCTGTGCTGAATGAGATATTTTTGCCCCACACCTTTTTCGTACACATCAAAAAGCAAGGCTTTTACAGCCGCCAGTTGATGATAGCGTGGAAAAATTTGCGTGTGCGTTTTCCTCTTGGTGTCGGGGTCTTCTTTTTCCACCACTTGGGCATAATTTTCAATGATGTTGGCAAGCTCTGCCTTTGTAAAAATCTGTTTCCACAAATAATCGGTCATGATGCCATCGGGGTTGGGAGGGTTTCCCGCGCCACTTTGAGAGCCTTTGTCGAAAGGCAAAAACCACGACTTTTTGCCCGCAAGCTTTGTGCAGAACTTCACGCGCGCATCGTCCACCGCAAAGTGCACCATACAGCGTTTAAACTGAAATAAAAGTTCTTTTGGGTCTCGGTCGGTTTTATATTGATACACGGCATCTTCCACATCTTGCTTGGTAAGCTGGTTTTTTAGCTCGCAGGTGATGAGCGGCAGGCCGTTTATGAAAATGCAAAAGTCCAAAGCCAGTTTTGTGTTGTCTTTCGAGTACATAAGCTGCCTTGTGACGCTGAAAATATTTTGCTCAAAGCGTTTTTTGGCCTCCTCGTTTTTTTTGGAGGGTGTCATATAAAACAAAACGAGGCTGGCCGGGTAAATTTTAATGCCGTTTCTAAGCACGTCCACCACACCCCGCTTTGCAATTTCGCCTTGCAAGCGGGAGAGGAACCCGGCACGTTTGAGCTCGCTTTGCAAACCCAATTTTGAAAGCTCTCCCGGCTGTGTTGTCTCCAAAAAGCGAAACAGGCGCACTTCGTCTAGGGCATAGTCTTTGTTGAAATCGGCATTTTGCCCCTGTTCAAAATGATTTTGTGCCACAAGGTGGTTTACAATGAGGGTTTCGAGGCCGGATTCTTTGGTGTTGGTGGGCATTTAATGTTGCCCTCCTTTCCAGTCTTCAAAGCATTTTTTATAGCAATTCTCTTTCCGAATCATGAAATATTGTTTTGACAAACTTATAAGTTCTGGCATTGAGGACTCTCTAAGCTTTAGTAATTCATCATTTTGAGCCTTAAAATCTTTGAATATATCAATTCTATCTCTATGTGATTTTTGTAGATTATCTAAACGTTCCTGAGAATACAGCGGTTGTTCTTCTTTTTTTGCGCATTCCATGTTTTCTTTGAGCATAGAGCTGTACATCAACGAATTATCACGAGCTCTAATGGTTTCATATATATATTCCAGACATTTATCAATAGTAGACTCTAATTCTTCATATGTTGCTCTAAATTTCGGGGCTATCTCGTTTAGGTTACATTTGTTTTTACAAGATGAACAGTTATTATAATCCTGCAGTATAAATGAAAGTGCAGCGAGTTTGATTTTCGCCTGGGTTAAGGACGTTTGGCATAGATAAATTTCTCTAATAGTTTCTTTTGAATTTTCTATATTGTTTATTTCATCATCATCACTGATACGAAACCCTGTTGCATAAACTCCCATTATATTTAGCGTTTGGTTTACAGGCAGGCTTGCTAGTACTTCAGCAACATTTTCTTCTTCCTTTTGCAAGTATCCAATGCTGATTTGGTGCTGATGTAATTGCCGGGAGTGTCTAATTGTTAAGATGACACCTAGCAACGTAACTGAGCCACCTAAATAGCTGCCAAAAAACATAAACCAATCACTTGCATATATGTTGGGTATATTTATATCTATGCTGAAATAATTACCTAATGCAATTGATATATGAAGCAAAGCCATAAGTATGAATGGCAAAATCGGGATAGAAATCCACCAATTTTTTATTAGGAATTTTTTCACTTAAGCTTCCTCACATTCTATCGACTCGAATTCAGGAACAAGCACATCGCGCACATCTACTTTGCCTGTGACTACCGAGGAAATAAGGCTTGTTTTGTATTCCGAAATGAGTTCTATTTCTTGTTCGGTTTCTTTTATAATAGTGTCAACTTTTCCAGTCATATTGGAGATATACGCAACGATTAGTTCTTGTTCTTTTAATGGTGGGATTCCTTGTACAAAAGTCTCTATGAAATTTGAAGAAATCCGTTTTTGCCCAGCAGATCCAGTCATTTGTTCTTCACCCATTAGTCGAAAAAATTGTGTTTTTGTAACAAAATACAGGCATTGGGGCAAGATTTTTTCATTGGCTCGGATTGTGATGAGCTCTGTTGTTCCGTAACCAATTTCAGTTTCTAGTTTATCTAAACAAGCACCTTTTCCATTTTCAAAGCAAGGTGTGATTTTTGCAACCACAACATCATTTTTTGCAAAAGATGAGTATCCGCTTTTTACATCTTTATATTTACGTTTTTGCGAGCAATCAATCACCCCGTCAGAGCTAATGTTTTCCATCGGCAAAAAAACAAGTTCATCATTGTCATTATATATTTTTGAGAAATGGGTTATAGATGCATTTACTTTGCAAAAATGCTTTAATCTATTTATTTGCCAATGCTCCGGCACTTCTCCAAGCCATTCAATGCCGCTATCTTTCATGGGTACAGTATCGTCTAGGCCTTTGGTTACGGCTTTGTTTATCACAGCTTGCTTTTGTTCTTTTAGCAGTTCGATTTGTTTTTTCTTTGCCGTTACCAGTTTGTTTATTTTAGAAATTTGCCAGTCGAGGTAACGGACAATTTGGTCTTGCTCCGGGCGTGGGGGAATGGGTAAAAGTATGGTTTTCATCTCGCTGTATCTTGTTGTCCACAAATCTGCCACGATTCCACGGCCATTTCTGTAATACTCTTCAACAAAATCATTGCTTTTCAATAGATAGTGGATGTACTGTTCGCTATTTTCTTCTCGTGGCTTCAAAACCACATTGATAAGAGAAACTGAACCTGTCAAAGAAGATACACCACTGGAACCTTTTCTATCCGAACGGCTATTGATGACAAAATCGCCCGTGCATACAAGTTTGCGATTGTCTCCATCATTAGACTTTGCAGCATTTTCTAATTGTGGCACAATTCCTTTTTTGGTAACAGAAAGTGGGGCATATTCTGTATCTGACACCTTTTCTCTTCTTTCCACAAACAAAGCGCCAATGCGTTCCAAGCGCCAATGCCCCGGCACTTCCTCAAGCCACGGAATCCCAGCCTTTTTATACTCCCCATAGGGCTTCAACATCCCCTCACCCCCCTATAATCTCAGCAAGCAAACCCTCAGATTCCTTTTCAAGTGCTTTGATGTCGGCCACAATTTCTTCAATCGAGCGCAGCTGTATCGGCTTGTAAAAATACTTTGTAAAACTCAGCTCATAGCCTATCTGTGTTTTCTTTTCGTCCACCCAAGCACCCGGCGAAAACGGCAATACCTCGTTTTCCATAAAGGCCTCAATACCGCCCTCGTAGGTAAACGGGATTTGCTCTGTGTCTGTTTTGTCTTTATCGGCTTTCACGTTCCCTTTTTTATCCAAAACAGGCTTGCCTTGTTCGTCCAGTTCCGGCTGTAAAACCGTCACCTTGTAATACCCAAATTCACTGTTTGGGAAAATCTTGCTATACTCATTTTCCTCAAAATTCATATACAAGTCTAAAATTTGTTTTCGCAACTGCGGTGTCAGCTCACAGTTCTTTTCGCCCAAATTCTTGCGCAAAGGGGATTTTAGGCCGGTTGCATCCACAAGTTGCACCTTGCCTTTGCGGTGGGCGCTTTTTTTGTTCGATAAAATCCAAATAAAGGTGCCGATGCCCGTGTTGTAAAACATCTTTTCCGGCAAGGCGATGATGCATTCCAAAAGGTCGTTTTCGATGATATAGCGACGGGCATTGCTTTCCCCTTGGCCTGCATCCCCCGTGAATAAGGAAGAGCCGTTGTGCACTTCGGCAATGCGAGAGCCAAACGGCGTGTTTTCTTTCATCTTAGCAATGTTGTTCAGCATGAACAGCAGTTGCCCGTCACTCACGCGGGGAATCATCGAAAATTCCGGCTCGTCCCCAAAAGAGGTGACAAAGCGTGTGTCGCTGATGTCTTTTTTGCCGCCCAGCTTTTCGGCATCCGTTTTCCATGTTTTACCATAGGGCGGGTTAGACAGCATAAAATCAAATTGGTTGGAGGGGAAACCATCGTTTGAAAGCGTGGAACCAAACACAATGTGCTCGGCCTCTTCACCCTCGCCCTTTAAAAGCATATCCGCTTTTGTGATGGCGTAGGTCTCCGGGTTGATTTCCTGCCCAAACAAATGAATAGACACCTTCTTGTGATGACCGATCGCAAGTTGCTCCAGCCTGTCGTGGGCAACCGTGAGCATACCGCCAGTGCCGCTGGCACCGTCATACACAGAATAGGTCGTATCCATAATCAAATCGGCCACCGGCATAAAAATGCAATCGGCCATCAGCTCCACCACGTCACGTGGGGTAAAGTGTTCTCCGGCCTCTTCGTTGTTTTCTTCATTAAACCGCCGAATGAGCTCCTCAAAAATAACGCCCATCGTGTGGTTATCCAGCCCCGGCACTTTCACTTCACCCATGTCGTTTAAAATGGGGAAGGGGCTTAGGTTGATGGTGGGGGAAACAAATTTTTCAATCACAGCGCCTAAAATATCGGCTTCTATCATGGTGTCCAGCTGGTTTCTAAACTTGAACTTCTCCAAAATTTCTTGCACATTGGGCGAAAATCCATCAAGGTAGGCCGTGAAATCTGCTTTTAGCTTTTGCTGCTGTGCCCTAGATGTCAAATCTCTGAGCTTGAATGCAGAGCTATTGCAAAACGATTGCCCCGCCGTTTTGCAAAGTGCCTCTGTTTGGTTTTGCACCCCGGCCTTTTCCAGCATTTCTTTGGTTTTCAAAACCTCTTCTTTGGTATCTTCCAGCACTGCATCCAACCGGCGGATAACCACCATGGGCAAAATAACATCTCTGTATTTGCCGCGCACATATACATCGCGCAAGCAGTCATCGGCAATGCTCCATATAAAACTGACAATTTGATTGTGGGTTTGGTTGTCCATGGCGGTTCCTCTTTTCGGTTAGCGGATTTAGTTTGTTTCGTTAGTACGATGTTTATGCAATACAATATAAGTCGTGGATATTTTTTAACAAATCCATTTTCTGACAAAAATTTTATTGCCTCTATTATACTCCAAAGTGGGCCAAGGTACAAACAAAAAATACGTTGTGTTGCGTTAAGGAAAAATATTTGTGTGGAATAACATTTTCTTTTCTGTAATGGTTTTACTTAAAGTGTTTCCTTCATTGCGTAGTTCATCATGAACGAGGGGGCAGGCCAGCTTTAGGCAAGACTGCCCCCTTGTGAGGC
>CAYJJK010000085.1:0-2184 GCA_964370445.1 uncultured Oscillospiraceae bacterium
AAAGTAAAGGGAGAAGGCGTGAGGAGGCGGTGTGCCCATTACGCACCATTTTTCAAAGAGACAGAGACCGCATCATCCATTGCAAAGCGTTTCGCCGCTTAAAGCAAAAAACACAAGTGTTTTTATCCCCTTCGGGTGACCATTACCGCACACGGCTTACCCATACTTTAGAGGTGAACCAAATTGCCAGAACGATTGCACGGGCTTTACGTTTAAATGAAGACTTAACAGAGGCAGTGGCTTTGGGACATGACCTTGGACACACCCCGTTTGGGCACGCGGGAGAGAGGGCACTGAATAGATTAAATCCCAATGGATTTAAACACAACGAGCAAAGCGTACGGGTTGTGGAATATTTAGAAAAAGACCATCGAGGGCTGAACCTAAGCTATGAGGTGTTGGATGGACTTGGGTGCCACACAGGTTCCAAATGGGGAGATACTCCAGAAGCGCGTATTGTGCGCTATGCTGACCGTATAGCCTATATTAACCATGATATTGAAGACGCCATTACGGCGAAAGTACTTTGTGAAGACGACTTGCCAAAAGACATAACTAAGGTGCTGGGTCATTCTAAAAACCAGCGAATCACCACCTTGATTACCTCTCTGGTGGAGAATACCGTTGGGGAAAAATTGGCCATGGCACCACATGTAGAACAACAATTTGTTGCATTGCGTACTTTTATGTTTGCCCGTGTGTATACAAACCCTACTGCAAAGGCAGAGGAAGTAAAAGTGGAGCGTCTGCTGGCTAAATTGTATGAATATTTTTTAGAACACCCACAACAGATGCCACTGTTTTATGTGGAAATATTGAACAGTGAAGGGGTGCACCAAGCAGTAACCGATTATTTATCGGGGATGAGTGATGGCTATGCTGTGTACACATTCGAAAATTTGTTTTTACCTCAAAAGTGGTCGAAGTAAAAAGAGAGGGGGCGTGCTGTGGCCATTCCAAAAGAATATCTTGCAGAACTGACACGGCGCGCAGATATTAGCGAACTGATTGGCAGCTATGTGCCGCTCAAACGTGCTGGACGCCTTGAAAAGGGTTTGTGTCCGTTCCACAACGAAAAAACCCCCTCGTTTACGGTATATCCGGACAGCCAGAGCTTTTATTGCTTTGGTTGTGGTGCGGGAGGAGACTGCATTAGCTTTACTATGCGCATGCAGAACCTAGATTATGGAGAGGCAGTGCGGTTTTTGGCTTCTCGCATGGGCATGCCCCTGCCCAATGAAGACGATCAATCGGCGAAACAAAGGACACGCCTATTGGCCATCAACCGGGAAAGTGCACGGTTTTATGCGCAAAAGCTTAATGAGGAAGAGGGAAAACAGGCAAGGGCATATTTGCGAGGTCGTGCCTTAAACGATAAAATCATTCGAAGGTTTGGCCTTGGGTATGCACCAAAAGAGTTTGGCGTTTTACGTGATTACTTAAAGCGGCAAGGTTTTCAAGAACAAGAGCTTGTTTTGGCAGGGGTATGTAAAACAAGTGAAAAAGGGGCCCTGTATGATGCGTTTCGAAATAGAATCATCTTCCCGATTTTGGATTTACGTGGTGGGGTGATCGCCTTTGGTGGCCGCAAAATGGCCGAGGAGGATTTTGGCCCCAAATATTTAAACAGTGCAGAAACGCGTGTGTTTCAAAAAAGCAAGAATTTATATGCAATGAACATCGCGAAAAAAAATACATCTAAAAGGTATTTGCTGGCAGAGGGCTATATGGATGTTATCAGTTTACATCAGGCGGGGTTTGAAACAGCAGTGGCATGCCTTGGCACTTCCATCACAGCAGAGCAGGCACGCTTGATAGCAAACCATGCCGATGAGGTGGTGATTTGCTATGATGCTGACGAAGCCGGCCAGAAGGCAACAGCGAAGGCAATTGAAAAATTTGGCCATACGGATATCAAGGTGCGTGTGCTTAGCTTTCCCGGGGCAAAAGATCCGGATGAATATATTCGAAAAAATGGCAAAGAGCGTTTTGAGGCATTGCTAGACGGCAGTGAAAATGCGCTAGAGTATGAACTGCAAAAAGTGAAAAACCGTATGGCCTTGCAAACGGCCGATGGACGTGCCGCTTATTTGAAAGCTGCCCTTGAAATTTTAGCGGCAGAGGCGGGGCCTGTTGAGCAAGACATCTACGCAGGAAAGTTATCTCAGCAAACAGAAGTTGGCA
>CAYJJK010000085.1:2194-2450 GCA_964370445.1 uncultured Oscillospiraceae bacterium
TCTTATAAAAAACACCGTAGATTTTATGGGTATTGCAATAGAGCGTCTGAGGGCAGACATGTTGGTTGCGGAAGATATGGCAACCGTATACCGCCAAATTGTTTCGGCGCACAACGACGGTTTCTCTGTGGATTTGACTATGCTATCTGAGCAATTGGACGAAAACACTTTAAATTTGATGGGGCGCGTATTGGCATTGAATCATGATACAGGCTTTACAAAAGAAGATGTGGAATTGTTTCTACGAAGAATAGAG
>CAYJJK010000085.1:2522-10523 GCA_964370445.1 uncultured Oscillospiraceae bacterium
TCTTCTGAAATGAACGAACAAGACTTTCGACAGTATTTTGAGCAGCGAAAAGAGTGCAAACCGTAACCGCGAAAGTGCAGTGGTGTGAAAAGGGACAATCTAGGCCAATATTTGGCAAACGAAGGAGATATCTATGGCAGAAAAAAAGAACGTAATATTAGAACTGGTAGAAACCGGGAAACGCAACCAACGCTTAACGGTGAAAGAAGTTAATGATGCACTGGAAGAAATTGGTTTTGATGTGGAGCAGGTAGATAAGCTGTATGAAACACTGGATACCCTTAATATTGAAATTGTAGATGAGCCGGACACAGAGGAAAAAACGTTTACATTAACTGAAGATAGTGTAGATCAGTTTGAAAGTGAATTATCGGCTGAAGGTGTTTCGATTGATGACCCGGTGAAAGTATACCTAAAAGAAATTGGGCGTGTGCCGCTGCTTTCCAGCGAGGACGAAGTGGCGCTGGCTATAGAAATTGCCAAAGGTGGCTTAGAGGGTGAAACAGCCAAGAAAAGGTTGTCTGAGGCAAATTTGCGTCTTGTTGTATCCATTGCCAAGCGTTATGTGGGTAGGGGAATGCAATTTTTGGATTTGATTCAAGAAGGCAACTTGGGCCTTATTAAAGCGGTAGAAAAGTTTGATTATACAAAAGGGTTTAAGTTTTCTACCTACGCAACGTGGTGGATTCGGCAAGCCATTACGCGTGCCATTGCAGATCAAGCGCGCACCATTCGCATTCCTGTGCATATGGTAGAAACCATCAATAAAGTAAAAAAAGTGTCTAGCCAGCTACTGCATCGCAATGGTCACGAGGCTACAGCCGACGAAATTGCCGAAGAACTGGATATGCCGGTGGAAAAAGTGCGCGAAATTATGCGTGTGGCCCAAGAGCCGGTAAGCCTTGAAACTCCGATTGGTGAAGAAGAAGATAGCCATCTTGGAGACTTTATTCCGGACGAAGATGCCTTGGTGCCTGCGGAGGCAGCCAGCCATACTTTGCTGAAAGAGCAACTTTCTACAGTTTTACAAACATTGACCCCACGTGAAGAAAAGGTGTTGCGGTTGCGATTTGGCCTGGAAGATGGACGCCCACGCACCTTAGAGGAAGTGGGTAAGGTGTTTAAAGTGACACGCGAACGCATTCGCCAAATAGAAGCAAAGGCCTTGCGCAAACTACGCCATCCAAGTAGAAGTAAAAAATTGAGGGATTTTTTAGATTAATATGGAAAATGTGATTTTTGAGTGGTGCACGGTAGAGGATGCACAGTTTCGACTGGCAAAAGAGATACGATGTGAAGTGTTTGTAAATGAACAGGGGTTTCCTCTTGAGGTGGAAATTGATTGTAAAGATGAAGAAAGCCGCCATGTGTTGCTCTATTGGAAAGGCGAAGCAGTGGGCACTGCACGTGTTTTTTTCGACGAACCGGGAGTTTTACATGTGGGGCGCCTAGCCCTGCAAAAAAAATGCAGAGGCAAGGGGTTTGGAACTTTGCTTATGCAAGAAATACGAAAAGAGGCAAAAAACCTGAAAGTAAACACTTTACGTTTGAATGCCCAGCATGACAAAGCGGAGTTTTACGAAAAAGTAGGCTATTTAAAGGTGGGGGATGAATTTTTAGAAGAAGGATACCCACATGTGACGATGCAATGTGAAATTATGGTTTAAATGTAGGGTGTTGACAAAACTGCTTGTATTGGGTATGATTAAATCATAGTGAAAAAGTATAATTAACAAATTTTAAAATGTTGGCATATAGTAGCGGGAGAGACACATGTATATCACTCAAGAGGCAGATTATGCTGTGAGAATTGTAGATTGCCTGGCAAGAGCAGGCGTGCGGCGTGATGCCAGAAGTATCAGCGAGGAAACATCTGTGAGTCTTCGTTTTGCACTAAAAATTTTGGGTAAGCTAAGTTCTGCCGGTGTTGTGAAAAGCTATAAAGGAAACCGTGGTGGCTACGAGTTGGACCGTGCCCCTGCAGATATAACCCTACAAGAGGTGCTCAAGGCTGTGGATGGCCACTATTATATGTCTCGATGCCTTTCTAAGGCAGGAGGTTGTAATAGGCAATGGGAAGAGAACTGTGTGTTTCACAATACATTTAGCCGCTTAAGTGAAGAAATCAATCAAAGGCTTTCGGGCATAACATTTCAAGATTTTTTAGATGAAACGGCGGGAGCAACAACATAACGGGCAAAAGGAAAAATGGGCACAAAGTCGGTACCGGCCGGGTTTGTGCCTTTTTTGCAAAACTTGCAACAAGAGACACGAAACCAGCTTATTCCTAGTAATTCTCTGGTATTAATCGTGTGGTGAGAAGAAAACGTACGATAAGGGCATGTTCTTTAAAAGTTGTAAGGCAGGAGCTATCCTCATTTTGAAGCCCATACTGATTTGAATACAGCTGAAATAGATTTTGCTTTTGTAATTCCTTTGATATCGATACACTCAAAATAAAAGGGTGGATGAAAACCGAACCAAACAGCTTTGCTTGATTTATGAAATGCACAGTGATGAAGTTCAAAAGGTAAATCATTGAAGGAGGAACACGATGAAAAAAAGTTATGATCTTGCAGTTTTGGGCGCGGGAAGCGCAGGTTTGGTAGCGGCCATCACAGCATCTGGCATGGGTGCAGATGTGTTGCTGGTAGAAGGGCATAAAATGGGAGGGGATTGCCTAAATTACGGCTGTGTGCCAAGTAAATCCTTTTTAAAAGCTAGCCATTTGGCACATACAATTCAAAAGGGTGCAAACTATGGTATTCATGTAAAAAAGCCGGAAGTTTCGCTTGAGCAGGTGATGGAACGTGTGAAGTCCGTCATTGCTGAAATAGCACCTCATGACTCCAAAGAGCGGTATGAATCTTTGGGTGTGGATGTGGTTTTGGGCAAGGCAAGCCTTGCCTCACCGCACACAGTAAAGGTAGGCGAGGACAAATATGAGGCAAAACGCATCATCATCGCCACAGGCTCGCGTGCTTTTGTGCCCCCGGTTCCGGGTTTAGACGAGGTGCCATATTATACAAACCAAACCATTTTTGATTTAAAAATACTGCCAAAACATTTGATTGTATTGGGAGCGGGCCCAATTGGGTGTGAGCTAGGGCAAGGGTTTGCACACCTTGGAAGCCATGTAACCATCATTGACCGATCAAAAAGTTTGTTTTCTAAGGACGAGCCGGAGGTTGCATCGGTGATGGAAACTGTATTTCGGCAAGATGGGATAGACCTTTACTTACAAAGTGAGCTTAAGAAGGTAAGTGCGCAAGAGGGCGAAGCGGTGGTACAATTTACACAAAATACAGAAGAGAAAATTTGCAAAGGAGACGTTTTGTTGGTGGCACTTGGTCGTGTGCCAAACACAGAGGATTTGCAGCTGGCAGAGCTGGGAATTAAAACCAACAAAAGGGGTTTTATTGAGGTGAACGAAAAGCTGCAAACAAGCCTTTCGCATATTTATGCATGTGGTGATGTGCGGGGAAAATATTTGTTTACCCATACGGCCTCTTATGAAGCGGGAATTGCAGTGCGCAATGCCTTGGTGGCGGCTCGCTTTAAAACAAACTATGCAAATTTGGCGTGGACCACCTATACTGTGCCGGAAGTGGCGCATGTGGGCTATTTGAAAAAACAGGCAGAAGAAGAGGGTTTGTTTGGTAGCGAGCTGTTTTTAAGCATTGATAAAAATGATAGAGCGAAAGCAGAAGACGACCGTCAGGGATTTATTAAAGTGATTTTGGATGCGAAACGTAGGGTGATTGGTGCAAGCATTGTGGGTGAAAAAGGTGGTGAAATGTTGCCGGTGCTCTCTTTAATGGTAAGCCAAAAGATGAAGTTGTCGGCGGCAATGTCTGTGATGTATCAATACCCTGTGCAAGGGGAAATTGTGAAGTCGTTGGCAATAGAGGATTTTAAGCGCAATGTAAAGCCGTGGCAACAATCCTTGCTAAAAAAGGTTATTAAAGGAAAGAAATAAAGAGGAAATGGGGGACATTGGTATGATTGATACCAAATTGCGAAAATATGCACAAAGTGGGTTTGACACTGCGGCAAAAAGGTTATATCTCACGAAGCTGCATCCAAATCACATTACAATTTTTGGCTTTTTGGTGGGTATGGTATCGGTGGTATGCCTAAGCTATGGGTATCCGGTTGCGGCACTTATTCTTTTGTGGGTTTCAGGAGCTTTGGATGTGCTAGATGGCACAGTGGCGCGTCTTACGCAAAAAAAATCACAACTGGGTGCATATTTGGATGTGATTTTTGACCGTATGGTAGAGGTGTTTTTAATTTTGGGATTCTATTTTTTAAAGCCAGAGTTTGTGCTAAGTTATTTTGTGTTTTTTATTGCATCCATGTTTAATTTCACAACATTCATGTTGGCGGGTGCGCTGTTTCCAAACACAGGAAAAAAAAGTATGCATTACGACGGAGGCCTTGTAGAGCGCACAGAAACGTTTTTGGTGTTTAGCTTAATGATGCTGTTTCCTGCTTGGATTTTCATCTCGTTGAATATTTTTAATGCGTTGATGATTATTACCGGCCTGTATAGAATGGTTCGAATTATAAGATACGAGAGAAAGAAGGGGGCAAAATGAAAAAGAAAATTGCCGTTTTAGTACTCGTTATAGTGGTTCTTTTCTTATTGCGTGGTTATTTGAATGTAGATTCTTTATTGTCTGTATTGGATAGTGTGCAAAACAACCCGCTGGCACCACTTTGGTTTGTGCTCATTTATGCAGTGGCGGTCACCTTGGTGGTGCCGGCATCGGCATTAACTTTGCTATCGGGCCCGTTATTTGGCTTTTGGGGTGGGCTTTTGCTCACCACAATAGGGGCCAATTTGGGCTGTCATCTTTCTTACTTTTTGGCAAAACTGCTTGGTAAAGATTTGGTTACAAAGTTCATAAAGGGGGGGTCGTTTATAGAAAATGCCCAAAAAAAAGCGCAAGATAACAGTTTTGTCTTTATGATGTATGCGCGATTGATCCCGCTGTTCCCCTTTGCAGGTGTTAACTATCTTTCCGGTATCATCGGAATTCGTTACAGAGACTATGCCATTGCAACCCTTTTTGGGATGATACCGGGGAGCGCTGTGTATGTATATTTAGGATACAGCGCCTCTAATATACGCGATAACCCTTTGGGGCTGGTTGTGTCTATAGTTGTTTTGATACTGTTTACTGTAGTGATGACTGTTGTAAAGAAAAAAGGATTGTTTGATAAAGAACACAAAGCAGACGAAAAAGGTGAGGAAGAAAAAACGGAGACTGCAAAGCTTGCAATGGATGTAGAGAAAGTGAAAGAAGAAAAAGGATAGGGTGCGCTCTTTGTTTTGTGACACAAAAGCATACACGCATCCGTGTGTCTCAAAACCCTTTATTCCTTGAAAATAAAGGGTTGACAAGGAACAGTAGGAAGGATATAATTTATAGTTGTACTAATATGGCTATTTTATGACTTTCTTTCTACAACTGTGAGAAAAACAGAGAAAATTCGTTGGTTGTTTTTGTGCACAATGTATAAAAATGGAAGAATATCGCATGAGATTTGAGGCCGGAAAACAACTTTTGTTTTGTATTGTCAACAAAAGCTATAAAAAGCTTGATGAGGCAGAGTAAAAGGTGTTTCAAAAAAAGAATTGGGAGTGGTTGCGCGCATGGTGAATGTCAAGCCGGTAAAGCTTGGAACGACGGAACGCATGAGTTTTTCTCATATCAATGAAGTTTTGGATATGCCAAATCTTATTGAAGTGCAGAAAGATTCCTATCAATGGTTTTTGAAAGATGGATTGCGAGAAGTGTTTCGTGACGTGGGCTCGGTAGAGGATTATTCGGGCTCGTTGGTGTTGGATTTTGTGGGCTATCGCTTGGATACTCAGCCAAAATATTCCATTAAAGAATGCAAAGACCGTGATGTTACCTATGCGGCACCGTTGCGTGTTACCACCCGCTTGTTTAACAAAGAAACAGGCGAAATAAAAGAGCAAGAAATTTTCATGGGTGATTTTCCGCTCATGACAGAAAGTGGCACCTTTATCATCAATGGTGCAGAGCGCGTGATTGTGTCGCAATTGGTGCGCTCTCCGGGTGTTTACTTTGGTGAGGCATACGACAAAACCGGTAAAGAGCTGTTTTCCACCACTTTAAACCCAAACCGTGGTGCGTGGCTTGAGTATGAAACAGGTAGTGACGATGTGTTTAGTGTGCGCATTGATAAAACGCGTAAATTGCCTGTCACAGTGTTTTTGCGTGCTCTTGGCCTTGGTGAAGACAGCCAAATCCGAGATTTTTTTGGTGCGGATGATCGCATCGAAGCGACCATTGCTAAAGATTCGGCCAAAAATGTGGAAGAAGGCCTCTTAGAAACCTATCGTAAGTTGCGTCCGGGCGAGCCGCCAACGGTAGATAGTGCCAAAAGCCATATTGAAAATTTGTTCTTTGACCCACACCGCTATGATTTGTCTCGTTTTGGCCGATACAAAATGAATAAGAAGCTTGCCATTGGCCGCCGCATCACCGGTTCTGTTGCAGCACGTGATGTGATTGCTCCCTTAACCGGAGAATTGCTGTGTGCTGCAGGAGATAAAATCAGCCGCGAAATGGCAGAAGAAATTGAGCGCAACGGTGTTAACTCTGTTTACCTTAAAGTGGAAGACAGGGAAGTGAAAGTGATTTCTAATGGAGTGGTTGATGCAAGCTACTTCCTTGGGTTTGATGTGCGCGAAGAGCTTGGGATTACCGAAAAGGTGAATTTTTCGCTATTGCAACAAATTATGGACGAAACTGACGATGATGAAGAGCGTAAAGAATTATTGCGTCGCGAATTGAATCGCAGTGACCGTGAGCGCGAATATGAGCTTGGCAATGAGGGTGCACGAGACTACATCAGCCTCATCAGCCGCACAGTAACCAAAGATGATATTTTCTCATCCATCAACTACTTGAATGGCCTTGCCTATGGCATTGGCACCACCGACGACATTGACCATCTTGGCAATCGTCGTATTCGCCGTGTGGGTGAATTGTTGCAAAATCAATTCCGTATCGGTTTTTCCCGTATGGAGCGCGTGATTCGTGAGCGCATGACTTTGCAAGCACAAGACATGGATGTGGTAACCCCGCAGGCGCTTATCAACATTCGGCCTGTTACCAGTGCCATTAAAGAATTCTTTGGGTCTTCCCCCTTGTCACAATTTATGGACCAAAACAACCCGTTGGCAGAATTGACGAACAAGCGCCGTCTATCAGCCCTTGGCCCAGGTGGTTTGTCTCGTGACCGTGCGGGTTTTGAAGTGCGTGACGTGCACTATAGCCATTATGGACGCATGTGCCCGATTGAAACCCCGGAGGGACCGAATATCGGTTTGATTTCATATTTGGCCACATTTGCCCGCATCAACGAATATGGATTTATTGAAGCACCGTATCGCAAAGTAAATAAAGAAACCGGCGTTGTGACGGACGAAGTGGTGTACATGACGGCCGACAGAGAAGATGAATTTACTGTGGCACAAGCGAATGAGCCGCTGGACGAGCAAGGCCGCTTTGCAAGGGAGCGCGTGCATGCGCGCCACCAAGATTTGATTATCGAAGTGGAACGTGAAAAGGCCGACTATATGGACGTGTCTCCGAAGATGGTACTTTCGGTGGCAACGGCCATGATTCCCTTCCTTGAAAACGACGATGCCAACCGTGCGCTGATGGGCTCGAACATGCAGCGTCAGGCTGTGCCGCTTTTAATGACTCAGCAGCCTATCGTGGCTACCGGTATGGAGTATAAAGCTGCAACCGACTCGGGTGTTTGTCCCTTGGCAAGACGTGCCGGTGTGGTGGAGCGTGTAACGGCAGACAACATTGTGGTGCGCACACCGGACGGTGAAGTGGACAACTACGATTTGATTAAATTTATGCGTTCTAACCAAGGCACTTGCGTAAACCAGCGTCCTATTGTGGATAAAGGCGATGAGGTGCATGAAGGCCAGGTGTTGGCAGATGG
>CAYJJK010000086.1:0-2145 GCA_964370445.1 uncultured Oscillospiraceae bacterium
TACAAATTCTCTTGCGCCTCACAAAAGAGGAGGCGCAAGAACTGGATAAAAAGGTAAAAAAGTCCGGCCTTTGCAGAGGAACTTTTTTGCGGCAAATGATTGCCGGCTTTGCCCTCGTTGAAAAACCCGACAAAGAATTTTATAATACCATGCGTGAGCTCTCCGCCATTGGCAACCGCATCAATCAGCTTGCCGCTAAAGCCAATGCGCTGAACTTTATAGATGCGCCGCTTATTTCTGCCGAGGCGAAAAAGTGGGCGCAGTTTCAATCGGCTGTGCAGGAAAAATATTTATTGTCGAAAAGGTGAGGTGATGGAGGGTTTTGATGTAGGAATGTATGGGTGCTTTAAGCGTCCCATTAAAAGTATTGAGCGTTGAAGAGAATGAATAAGATTCGACCTCAAGCTTATTCGACCTAAATTTGTTTATATGCACCGCATATGAAAAACTACCGGAATAGCTTATCGCCCTAGCTAGGAGATGATAAAAAAAGAAGCTTTTCAAATACTGGAGCAACAGAGGCCGTGATTGTAAAACAAAAATGCGCATTTGGCTACGGGGATAAAGCCTTTCTAACAGGCACAAAGTAGGGTTTCAATCTACGCCTCCGCGTGGGGGGCGACTCTTTCAACGCTTGCAAGGCTTCGGTTTCGGTGAGATTTCAATCCACGCCCCCGCGTGGGGGGCGACTGCAAAAATATAAATAAAAGCGATTGGCATATTGATTTCAATCCACGCCCCCGCGTGGGGGGCGACAGTTGTTATCGTGTTTGGTGACAACGAAAAGGGCATTTCAATCCACGCCCCCGCGTGGGGGGCGACTTATCTTTTTTCCTTCTGTAACGGTTGCGCTCGAATTTCAATCCACGCCCCCGCGTGGGGGGCGACTTTCAATTTGACCTGTTAGCCAACTCCAACCGCTTATTTCAATCCACGCCCCCGCGTGGGGGGCGACCAGCCCACCATGCCACAGACCAACATTATAGAGGTATTTCAATCCACGCCCCCGCGTGGGGGGCGACACTAACAATTGATGATACCTATAGCATTGATGTATTTCAATCCACGCCCCCGCGTGGGGGGCGACGAAGGGTACGCCTTGGCACTGGAAGAGTGTTGTATTTCAATCCACGCCCCCGCGTGGGGGGCGACCTTTTACACCTTGTCCAACCGATACCGCAACCCTAATTTCAATCCACGCCCCCGCGTGGGGGGCGACGTGATTTTGGGTAAAGGCTTTGTGCTAAGGGCTGATTTCAATCCACGCCCCCGCGTGGGGGGCGACACCTGCATAGGGAAATGTTTAGTGAGATGCTGGAATTTCAATCCACGCCCCCGCGTGGGGGGCGACAGCCTAAATCACAAAAACAAAAATCATTATCAGAATTTCAATCCACGCCCCCGCGTGGGGGGCGACAAACGCAAAGGCACAAAACACACCAGATAGCAAAATTTCAATCCACGCCCCCGCGTGGGGGGCGACAGCACGCTTGAAGAGGTGTGGGAAGGGTGCAGGAAATTTCAATCCACGCCCCCGCGTGGGGGGCGACGATTTAGGCACGGCAAGCAATGAAACAACACCAGAATTTCAATCCACGCCCCCGCGTGGGGGGCGACCTTTTTTCTTTTATCTGTCATCTTTTCACATCTTGATTTCAATCCACGCCCCCGCGTGGGGGGCGACTTATTGTGCCATTTGTCAAATAGTTATAATCAAGCATTTCAATCCACGCCCCCGCGTGGGGGGCGACGTGCAGATAGTAGCGCAATGACAATTAGCCGATGATTTCAATCCACGCCCCCGCGTGGGGGGCGACGGCATCCACCGCCATTGACGATGAAACATTGCTTATTTCAATCCACGCCCCCGCGTGGGGGGCGACTATCAACGGTTTTACATTGCTTATTGCAATCAAATTTCAATCCACGCCCCCGCGTGGGGGGCGACTTTGACGCTTTCCGGTTTGGCTAACGATTTAGACATTTCAATCCACGCCCCCGCGTGGGGGGCGACCTTTTAGCTGGCTTTGCAGCTTGTTACGAATAAATTTCAATCCACGCCCCCGCGTGGGGGGCGACCCCCTAGCTGATAGGCGATTAAAGATGGAAGTTGATTTCAATCCACGCCCCCGCGTGGGGGGCGAC
>CAYJJK010000086.1:2245-10288 GCA_964370445.1 uncultured Oscillospiraceae bacterium
ATTTCAATCCACGCCCCCGCGTGGGGGGCGACAGCAAACATTCACAAAAAGTTCGGCATTTTTCCCAGCTTCTCATGAAACCTTTGCAAAAACAAATAATATATTTTCTATATTGTTACCATTCTCTTGGATAACACCCCCTTTTTTTTTAAAATCCCCGTGCGAACCTTCCGGAATTTTCTGTGCACCTTTACTTCGCACACCTTAAATCATGAGTAGGCCTTCAGGTTCATACCCCTCCTTGATACCAAAATGTTCTATTTTGGTATCATACTTTTTCCCAAGATAGTAAAACCGCAAACTGTCTTTCTCCTCGTCTATAATTGCAAGTAGTTTTGCCTGCAACATACGGCACTGTGCACTATCCAGCAAACATTCGAATACAGAATTTTGCACTCTCTGCCCATGATTTACACACTGCTTTGCAATTCTTCTAAGTCGTTTGCGTCCCGCAGCATCTTCTGTATTGACATCATAGGTGATTAGCACTAGCATAGTTTATCCTCATTTCCATAAAAAAGGTGGATAAGCGTCCATATCCCCCCTTAAATAACGCGCCAAAAGCAAAGCTTGCATGTGCACAACCAAACCCCACGGGATTTTTTCTTCTAAAAAGGGATGTGTAATCGTTTCTTGCTTTCTTTTCTGCCAATGCTTAAAAAACACCCGCCTGCCTTCATCACTTAATAAAACCGCTCCATTTTCCCTTGTTTGAAAAAGTTCCGGCCCGATCACGCGGTTGTTAATCAATGTTATCACAAAACGGTCTGCCATACAGGGCCTTAGTTCTTCCATTAAATCAAGAGCAAGAGAAGTGCGCCCCGGCCTGTCTCTATGCAAAAAACCGACATAAGAGTCGAGCCCTACACCCTCTAAAGCAGAGGCACAATCGTTTGCTAAAATGCTATAGGAAAAAGAAAGCAGGGCGTTGACTCTGTCTAAAGGTGGCCTGCGATTTCTGGTTTGAAACGTAAAGGCTTCTTTATTGCTTAAAAGTAAATCGTCGAACACCGAAAAATAGGCCGTTGCTGCTGCACCCTCAAATCCTCTCAGAGACTCCATATCTCCAGCACGGCACACATTATCTTGCGCACTTTTTAAGGTCTGGCACACATCGGATAGTTTTTCTGTATCCACACGCCCGGGATGGTCGCGTCGAGTGCGTTCCAAAACATATCGAGCATTGTAGATTTTCCCAAAAACAGACCATTTTGCCAAACGACAACTTTGCGGCGGGTCGTCTGCTACACGGTATTGTATACGTCGAAGCAGTACATTCCCTTGGCTTTTCCCGTTGCATCGCGAGAGAAACTTGCCGCGTGGGGTGAAAAAGCTAAGGGAGACACCTCTTTCGTTGCAAGCACCCATCAAGGCCGGAGAAGCCCCCGCATAGGTGAAAGATAAAATATTAGACAAGCTGTGTAAGGGAAACCGCCCAAGTTCGTGCTTTTCTTTGCTTACCACCACATTTTCCCCGTCCAATGAAAGATAGGCCTCTTCTGTGGTGACAAAGAGGGTGTTCAATAGCTGTCGCATTCGGCTTCCTCCATTTTCTCGCGGAGATACTCCATAGCTGATTTTCGTTTCATCAGCGCCGGAACACAAAGCTCTCTTAAAGAACAGGCGTTGCAAGATTTGGATGGTTTTACTTTTGGGGTATGCCCACGGCGATACAGATCATGCATTTCGGCAAGGTTGTTTTCCACTTGTCTGCGCAGCTCGTCGGTGAATTCAACCAAAACCCGATGACGTGTTTCGCCGTAATACAGTGCTCCCGTAGGAATAGGGCAACACAGCATCTCCTCAAGACACATGGCCTGCGCGCAAAGCTGCGCTTCATCCCCGGATTTTGGGTTTGGTTTCCCGCGCTTATACTCCACGATAAGGGGACGCCATTTTCCGTCAGCTTCGTGCAATAGCACTCCGTTTTCCGAACGTCTAAATTCCACTACATCACATTCTCCCGAAACCCCGAGCCGTGCAGAAAAAACAGACATTCCCCGCGTGATGCGCAAATCGCCTCTGTTTTCTGTTTGGGATTTGTCATGTGCCTTTTCGTGCATGAGGCTACCGTCTACTGTTCTAAAATTTTCTTTCCACTGCTTTTCAATGTGAATCAATGCCCACTGGCGCTTGCAAAAAACAAAATGTTGCAAACCTGAAAGCAATAAAAATTCCTCCTCTACATAGTGCCTCATGTCATGCGCCTGCAGGCCACACCATTTGGCATCTCACCAACCGTCACCTGATAATCACTATAGCTCCGTGGCAAAACCACATCATCTTTGCGTTTTACCTGCACCGCTTCAAACAATTTGTGCGCAGACGCGTTGCCCAGCTCGCTCTCATGCTGAAAGACAATCAGTTCTCGAACCGACATTTTTCCGCGTGCGGCCGAATGGTCGTGCTCAAACATGTTGAGCAGTGCTTCCCATAAAAGGTTTAAATCTTCTTCGGAAAAACCCGTTGTCTTTCGTGCTAAATTGGCAGAAATATAGCCCTCGCAACGATATAGACCGTAGGGAACAATGTATTTACGCCCCATTTCATTGCTTTTCTTTTCGGCATCTTTTTCCGTGGTGATGGCAACGCGTGTAATCGTCACCTCCTGCGGCACAACAGGGTCAATCGACTTTGAAAACCCAAGTTGCACAGGCCCTCGCACTTGCCCACAATTTAAGGCTCCTTTTACAAAAGTGGTCATTACTGCGCCGAATGTACGCACATCAAAAAAGTTTTGGCACATAAAATCGCGCAGTTTTATGTCCAATTCGGGGTCTTTCTTTTTGGCGGCTTTCAGTTCTTTTTCATCGGTTTTTACGCCAAGTGCTGTACAGGCGCGCTCATCTGAATGATTCAGTGCAACACCTGCTTTAATATAAATGCCAAAACCCGCCTCATCTTCTTTCACTGTTTCCACATAGTTGCGGATTTTACGCTTGAGGCAAACATCTGTGACAAGGCCATGCCCACTTTCTGGGTCGATGCGTGGCATATTACCCGAATCCGGGTCGCCGTTGGGGTTGCCGTTTTCTACGTCAAAAAGAACCACAAATTCATACCGATTTTTGATAACAGCCATGTTACTTTTCCTCCTTTTTTGTATAGCGATGCTGTGTTTGGTGATAATATCCCAACTGAAACGCCCCTTGCTCGGGAAGAGAGAGCCGCTGCGGATAAGTTTCACAAAGTACACTGAGTAAGTTTTGCAGTTGTTTGTCCCAGTAAATTTTCTTGCCGTCGTCTAGCTTGCGCAAATGTTTTTGAGACAGATTGATGAGCACGGGGAAAATGACCGCCGGCGTGGCCGAAGCCGAGTTGAAATATTTGTCTTTAATCGTGGTGTTGATGTCTCCACTCGCATCTTTTTGGATGGCCTCTAAAACAGAAAAAATCCGTCCGAGCGTGTAGGGGATGTTGGTGCTGTTTTCATTGAGTGACACAGTCAATTCCTCCTTTGGAAAAAGCGGATGCGGATTTTGCAAATAATAAGCTTTTAAAATGGCCGCACGTTTCCAGTTGATAGTTTTTTCGGCACGAATGCGAAGTGTGAGTCCGCTTAGCAAGGTGGCTGGATAGCGATATCCTTCTAAGATAGAGCGCAAGAGCGCCCCTGCCAGTTGAGGCTGTGGAGATTTGTCTTTTGCGTTTTGATTGACCGTTTCTTGCAAGAGATGCCAAAGCGGCAAAGAGGGATGTTTTTCAAAAGAGGGCCGAACAATCTCAAGCCTGTCTTTGTGGGCGTTTATATTCGAGAGAAAGGCACCGAACTGATTGTGTAAAAAAAAGCGTACACTGATGCGTGCGGCATTTGGAGAAAGCCCCAAAATGTAGAACTCCGTGTCGGAATGTAAGGTAACATTTTCCCACTGAGCCGCTCTGCCACGGCACAACAAGGAAACCGCCCCTTGCAAAACAGGCTCGATATCCGGGGTGGCATTGCCGAGCATACACATCATGCCGACCTCTTGATAGGCGCTTTCCCCATTTTCTGCCCAGCACACAAGGGTGGTGTCTCCCAGAGTGTGCACATTTTCGCGCTGAGCCAGCAGATGATTTAAAGCCGTGGTATAGGCAAAAGCGGCATGAGCACCCACGGGAGAATTCAGGTTTTGCTCTCGTGAGAAGGATTCAAACGCCGGTGCATTGAATCCCACCAAGGTTCCCCCCATAGAAAGTCCACCGGCGATGCCTTTGATTTTGGAATGTGTTTTGGGAATAGAACTCATTTCCCCCGTGACAAGACATTGCATTTCTGCTTCCCCTTGCACTTCGCCCTGAGAATATCTTTCCCATACGCCGCAAATTTCCGCATCGTTTAAGGTGCACGCGCCTTCAACATAGAACAGGAAATTCCCGTTTTCCACAATTTCATCCCATTTTTCTTGCAAACAAGGATGTGTGAGAACCTCCTCGGGATTCCATGTGTCAAAAAAAGCGATGATGGCTTTTGCCGCTGTGCCGTTTGCGTCGGACAAAACTTCTTTGTGCAAACTTTGCGCTTTGGCGAAATAATCCTTGTCCATGCAAACTTGCTCGCTGTCGCTTGCATTCAGCCCCAAAAAATATCGTGCACTGTCACACAAAAAATACGAAGGCGGGCCTTTTCCAGAACGTACACTGTGCAGAGGTACTTTCATGATTTGCGGCAGAAACACAAGTTTTTTGCCGCGCTCTTGTTCTGTCTTTAGATACAAAATAGAAATCAGTTCTCCATTTTGTCCGATATTGAGACCAAAGCTCACTCGCTCAATACTCCAGCCACGCGTGGGGAAGCTGCCGACTTTTCTAGCAAGAGTTTCATAATGCTTTGTCAGCGCCTGCAAAATCATTGCACCACCTCCCCACTGTGTAAGGGTGGCACATGAAGCACCCCGTTTTCAAGCTTGGCGCGAAAGAATAACGGGCGAATGTCTTCGGGGTTTGAATAATCCATGTCGTAGAGCATATAGCCAAGTTCTCGCGTTTCCCCAATAGAGGGGATGCTTTGGCTAGGCCATGCACGAAACTGTGCCGGAAATTCGCGCGTGCCAAAACACGGCTGATGATAGCACTGACCCTTTTCAATGCGCCTGCACATGATGTCTTGGAATTTTCCAGGATTGTCGCTTTTGCTCGCCTTTTCGGTCATTTCAAAATGCGCTTCGATGACATAGTGCACATCTTGTAGCACAAGAGCCGCCCTTTGCTGAATGTCTTCCCCTGTGTGAATTCCAAGGCTTGTTTTTTTACCCAACATAGCAGCCTTTAGGTCTGAGGCAAGCACTTTGCTTTTCAGCTCATTTCGGCGGATGTTTGTCATTCGAATTGGCGAAAGTACGTAAATTTTGTCCACAACCCAGCGCAGGCCCGGATGCCAAAAAATCGCATCCAATAGCCCACGTGCGGCCGAGGGAGTCATCACTTCATAACTCACACGCTCCACCTTTAACTCCGGCCTTGAAAAACACCCGTACTTGCCAAAAACTTCCACCTTTATAGCCAATTTTCACCACTCCTTTTAAATGAAAATCCCAGCACCGCTTTCCACATCCAAAGCAAGACCTGTATTTTCATGGTACAAAGAAACATCAAGCAAAATGGCATTTTCACCATCCAGCATCTGCACAGCGCCTGCATTGTAAAGTGCTTGCATATGCCCCGGATACACACTGACCGAAAACTGCGCCAACTTGCGGTAAAGAAAACGGCTTGTTTCACCCATTTGTAGCTTTTGTATCAGCTCTTCTCCCTCTTCAAGGGGTATGTAGACATTTTGTGCTGTAGAATCAATCAAGCGAAACCGTGCATTCACCTCTCTAAACGGGAACATTTTTCCGTCGATTCCTTTTTCAAAGGCTCTTAGAATTCCGGCACGGTCGAGTGCCTCTTCACCGCAAAGGCTTCTGCGAAAAGTAAAATATTCACGCACAGCACCCAGCGAAGCAAGCTGTGTGTGCTTGCGCGTGATTTCCCGTAAAGCATCTACATTTTGGGAAAGCATGGGCAAGGTTTTATCTTCGGCACGAAACAAATACACGAAACTCTCTTCGGCATCTGCCCTGCCTTCCCTGTTGCAACGTCCACCCGCCTGCAAAAGAGAATCTAGCCCTGCTTCTTCTCGATACACCAATGGAAAATCCAAATCCACACCGGCTTCAATCAGACTGGTAGATACTACTCGACAAGGCAAGCCTTTGGATAAACGCTGACGTATTTCCCTTAAAATTCGCTTGCGATGCGCAGGATACAAAAGGGTGGACAGGCAATAGCTCCCCTCTTTTGGAAGTGTTTCGTAAAGAGTCTGCGCTCTTTTTCTTCGATTCACAACACAAAGAACACTTTTTGTGGCAGCAAGTTCTCCCTCAATTTCATCCCAGTCCTTTTTTCCCACATCTTGTATCGTAGTGCGGCGCAAAGAGACACACAGTTTTTCTGCATCGCCCACAATTTCAAAGGAGGGAAGTCCTTCTTGCAAAAAGAGAGGTTCCAGCTCCGGCTGTGTTGCCGTGCAAAGCACCGCAGTGCAACGGTAGTGCTTGATAAGCTGTGTAATGGCAGCCACACAAGGACGCAAATAGGGAATGGGCAAGGTTTGTGCTTCATCAAAAACAAGCACAGAATTCACAATATTGTGTAGTTTTCTGCACTGTGATGACCTGTTTGAAAACAACGACTCAAAGAATTGCACAGCCGTTGTCACAATAACAGGTGCATCCCAATTTTCGCTTGCAAGAAGTTTTCGGTATTGCTTTTCATCAATCGCTTCGGCATCATAACAAGCACTGCTATGATGTTCCAAAACCTGTTCTTCTCCCAAAATACGTCCAAAAATCTCTGCAGTTTGGTCAATGATGGATGTATAGGGTATGATGTAGATAACACGTTCCATTTTGTGCTTTGCGGCATGGCTTAGTGCAAATTGTAGAGAAGATAAGGTTTTCCCACCACCGGTGGGCACAGTTAAAGTGAAAAGCCCCCTTTCCTTTTCTGCCGCTTTTTCACAGTTTTCACGTATTTGATTGCGAATACGGTTGAGCTCTGTGTCCTTCGGTTTCCATCCGCTAAAGTATTCATTTAGTTTTTTCTGGAGCATGGTGATGCTTTGATAATCTAAAAGCATTCTGGCGCCTCGCATGAAGGCTTCCGTATCCAGATAATCTGCATCCACAAGGCAAGAAAATAGCATTCGTGTATAAAAAGCGTGTGTAAAAGCATCCCCCTTTTGAAAAAAAGAGGGTGGGTTTGCCGGTGGCAAAGAAATTTCTTCTTGCCACACATGATAGTCATCTACTTCTTTTTGAAGACGTCCCAGCAAGGTGGGCTCTTCTGCTGTGTCTGCACGAGAGCCCCCATCCGGAATACCCCCATGATGCCCCGCCACAGAAAAAGCCACCGGAAGAGTCGTGGCACTTATCCCAGCCTCTTTCGCGCCTGCCGTTGCATGGTCGTGTGCCGGAACATGAAAAGGGTCACGAATTCGCTTTTGAAAATGTTGTGAGTATTTGCCGATATCATGCAATATTCCTGCCAATAAGGCGTCTTTATCGCCGGAAAAACCCTTTGCGAAACACGACGCGAGACGAGCAGTTTCTGCAAGATGCTCTGAAAGTGGTTGCTCAAAACCATCTTCACGTCGATGTGCAATCCAGTTCAAGTCACATCACATCCTTTTTCAGAAAAACAGCAATACTTAGTATTTTCAAGCTTAGCATAAACACAAAATAATTTCAACGTAATTTGAATATTTCTAGTGAATATCCCTCAAAATCGTCAAGGGGAGTTTGTAGAAACGAGAAGAAGTCTATCAAAGACCTCCCTTGAAAATGTGGCACGAGAAGCCGAAACAGAACACGTTCAGATAAAATTAAAGATGGGGTGTATAGGGCAATGGTAATGTGCCTTGAATGAAAACGTTAGCATGTATTGTAACGGTATAGTTCCAAGTTTCGGGGAGGGATAGCATAAGCGACAGCTGTCCGGCACTGTCCTTTTGAAAATATGTATTTTGGCCAGCGTGTAAAGTTAAACTTTTTAATTTCCCCCTTGACAAACACTATCAGA
>CAYJJK010000087.1:0-10266 GCA_964370445.1 uncultured Oscillospiraceae bacterium
AACCATCTCCCAAGAGACCGTAAGGATGGAGGCGCCCAGCAACAAAATGATAATCTCCGAGGCGTAGTTTGACACCACATTCGGCATTGGGCTCATTTCTATAAGCGCGTTTAATGCAATGGGTAAAAAACCCGTAATCGCATAATCGATACAGGAGCTTACCCACCAATAGGCCATCCAAGCCACCGTGCCAATGGCTGCACGCATTTCTAGGGTAGAAAAAATATTTTGTGGTAAAAACAGAAGGCAGCAAACCCACAGTAATGGGCCCATCACCACATGAATGTTTGCTTTATTAAATTTTTTACTGTGCAATTTTTTCATTTATTTTAAGCTATCAACCAAATGTACAATGTCATCCACTGAATTCAAATTTTTGGGCACCAAATCTAATACGTCAATTTCCACCGAAAAGGCAAAATTCAACTCGCTTACCAGCGCAATGATGGATAGAGAATCCAAAATGCGAGAATCTACCAAAGCGGTTTCAACTTCATAGTCCACCCCGGGATGGATGTTTTGTAAAATTTCAATAATTTGCTCTCTCATGTTTTATCTCCTTCTTTGCATGGGATTTCTGCTTTTCTGTCGATTTTATCGTTGTACGTTCTTGGCACTTTTTCTATTTTTTGGATGCTGCGCGGGCGCTTAAAATCTTCTAGTAAATTTGTAAGATGCTCTGCCAGTTTTGCAATATCAAGGGTTTCATTGCCAACGATATACAAAATAGGCACTGCACCAAGCAGTGCATCCTTCTTACTTTTACAGATACAATCTAATACACCTTTGTATTTTTTTGCAGCTTCTTCCACCTCTAAGGGAGATATCTTGTTGCCACCACTGATGATAACGTCGTCCGCCCTGCCCAGCATATAGATGCGGCCTTCTTCATCCTTATAGCCCAAATCGCTTGATTGCAAATACCCCTCTATAATGGTTTCTTTTGTAAGGGTTGTGTCGTTAAAATAGCCTTTCATAGCCATGGTGCCGGTGTAGGATAAATAGCCCGGATTTTCAGAGGTTGCGTGTTTCATCGGGTTACCCAGTTCATCTACAATGGTGAACACAGCATTTTTGGCAGGATAGCCAATGCATTGCGGGCGGTTGTCTTTGGAATTGAAATTTAAAATACAGGCACATCCCATTTCTGTGGAGCCGTAGATGTTATAAAGCCGTAGATTAGGCATAAGGCGCAATAGATGGTCCTTGTCGGCCTCGGCCAAAGGCGCTGAACCAAACTGAATATAGTCCAGTTGCCCTGCATATTGCGCCAATTTATCTTTCGTCAGTTTAAAAATGATACTCATGGCCGCCGGCGCCATGGCAAGGGCGGTTACTTTGTGTTTATCCATCATTTCAAATAGAATTTTCACAAAAAATACGCCGTCAACAAGAACTACGCTGCTGCCATTCAGCATGTTGGCAAAATAGCGGCGCAGGCTAAACGAATGGTTCATCGGCATCGGAATCATTTCCACATTATTTTGTTTCATCTCAACGCCCAATAGCACGTTTTCAGCCACGGCAAATTCTGCGCTGTATGTTATGACAATGCCCTTTGATTTTCCTGTAGTGCCTGTTGTAAACAGCACCATTGCATCCTCATTTTCGTCTGGCATGGCAAAATCTGCTTTGGAGGTTTTGTAGCAAAAAGCCTCATGTATGCTGTGGCAAACACACCCTTCTACCTCACCAAACACTTTTTTTCCGCCGGTCTCTTGTAGTATTTCCTGCACTCTTCCCGCATTTACACTTTTTTCTAAGGGTACACAGATGGCACCGGCCAGCTGCACCGCATGGCACAGCACCAAAAACTCTACCGTTTGCGAGGCTTTTATAAGGACATATTCACCTTTTTGTGTGCCAATACTTTTTAAAAATCCGGCAGCATTCTGTATTTTGTTCCAGTATTCTTCGTAGCAAAGCGCTGTATTTACATCGGCTATGGCCATTTTATTGGGTGTTTTCTTTGCATAAGTTTTGATGCAATGCAAAACGGTCTTATTTTCTTGTATCATGGATGATTCATTTACACTCCCTGTCCCAGTCTTACAGATAGGCCTATTTCTTCGTTTAGCTCTCGTATTTTACGATCATACACATAATTCCAGTAACTATATTGATAGTCCCACTCTTCAATAACATCTACCTCATGGTTTGGCACAATTTCATATGCCTCTAAAAAATACTCCATTGCAAATTGCGTATATTTTTCGGCACCTAGTATATTTACATGGCGTGTATCATAAAAATCTGTTGTGGGGCTAAGGCCGATTTCCTCAAATTTACCGCGAAAATCTGTGAATGGAAACCCGTTTTCTGTTATATATGCTCCGATTTCACGCCGTATATTTTCGTCTTGCACATTTACAGCATCCACATAGGGTGTGAATGTGAAATAAACATTTAGGTTTTTTTGCCTGCAATACGCTAAAATTTCGGCAAGACATTCTTTGGTCTCCTCTGTAAGCGTGTATTCACTTTCACTCGCTTGAGAGAAATCTTCATAGAAAGGACTTAAGTTGCGAGACTGGAACATCATCATTTGATTGCCCTGAAAAGCCAAAGGTGTGGTGTCGAGCATAGCTAGCCCCTCAACAAAGGCTTCATGATTGTACAAAATCTTAAAAATTTGCAAATATTTGGCACCCTCAAAGTACGAGTTTTCGAACACAACCGGTGCTCGGCTAATCGGTGTGTTGAGTAAATCCAGCGCGTTGGCAAAGGAATTTTGGTATGCCAGTGTTTCATATTCTCCAAAATAGCGTATTTGAAACTCATTTTCTAAAACACTTCTCAAATCAATAACATACAACTGCGGAGACTGCATGGTTTGCACATACTCCATCATCGGAATGGTGAATTCAAACGGCAAGTCGGCCCCAAAATAGGTGCACGATGTAAGGCCGTACTCGTCCCAAATGTCCATGATGTTATAGTATCGGTAAGAGGTACTACTGCCTATAAACGCAATGTCTATGCTGTTTTCTATTGCACCTTTATATAAACGCATTTGTTTTTGTGTGACTAAGGATGGGGCAGAAATTCTTCCGCTTATCATCAGCAAGGTGCCTACAATGGCAAAAAATAAAACTGTACTTAAAATTCGACATGCGGTTTTTTTCATTGGGCACCCTCCTTAAAAATCTTCATACAAAAACACCGGTGAGGTGCCCGGGCCATAGATGCCAAACAATACGGTGCCCAGTATTAAAACAATCCAAATGCCCCATCTGGCCAGTATGTTTATTTTTGCAATTTCTGAACGCACACTGCCAACACGTTCTTGTATGATGCTTACAGTTAAAAACATGAGAAGCCCAACGAGCAAAACGATACCGTCAAACCAATTAAAATGAAGCGCCAATACGTCTATCATAACATTTGGGGAAGACAGAGTTGCTATGTTTTTGAAAATAACGATGGCTGCCGACACCGATTCTGCCCGAAAAAAAACACGCCCTATCGAACACAGAAAAAACACTTTGCCCATTTGCAGCAATTTGTAGCCGGCAGATTTTGTAGGAACTCTCCATTTTTTCAATGTGCTTTGAAAAGGCTCTGCAAATGCGGTGCTAAGCAAAATTAAGCTGCCGTGAAACAACCCCCAGGCCACAAAATTCCAAGATGCACCATGCCATAGCCCGGTCAGTATCCACACACCCATAATGGGTGGTGCAGACGCTAGAACTCTGGATGTATGAACCCCCCATTTTTTGCGTGCCCAAACATTAAATTTCATTAAGATGTGGCTTACCGAGATGGGGTAAAAAATATAGTCCCGAAACCATGTGCCCAGTGTGATGTGCCAACGCCGCCAAAATTCGGGCATGGTGGTGGAAAAATAGGGGCGCATAAAGTTTTCGGCCAATTTTATGCCAAACAGCTGTGCACAACCAATGGCAATCTCCATGCTGCTGTAAAAATCGGTGTAAATTTGAATGGAATAGGCGATGGTGGCCAGTGTAAGCATTTGCCAGCTTTGGCCTTCGTAGTTGTCGTATACACTGTTTACTAAAAGGCCAATTCTATCTGCCAATACAAGTTTGACAAAAAAGCCCCATAAGATACGCTGTGCAGAGAGGCACAAATTATCAAAAGAAAAAACATGCTTTTTTTCAAATTGCACGGCCAAATCATTAAACCTTGAAATAGGACCTTGCGACACATGAGGGAAAAAAGAAACAAACAGAAAAAATTTGAAAAAATTCTTTTCGGCCACATATTTGCCGCGATATACGTCAATAAGATAAGACAGCAAGATAAAGGTATAAAAAGACAAGCCCAGTGGCATCACAAGTGAAATCAGTGGAATGTTTACAGTAAACCATGCATTGATACTTTCGGTAAAAAAGGCGGTGTACTTTATCACCAGCATCACAAAAAGAGTGCCAAAAAGTGCCGTAAAAAGCCAGTATCTGTTTTCTTTTTGCAGTTGCTTTTTGTGTGCCTTTATAAGGGTTGTGTCAGTTACATTTGCAAAAGCATTTTTGTATTTTTTGTGGTTTGAAGCCATTTTTTTTGCGGCAGCAAAACCCACAACGGAAGAAAAAACAAGAAAAATAAAATATTGTATGCCGGATAGTAAATAAAACACAATGCTTGCCAAAAGCAAAACCATCCATTGGCAACGCTTTGGAACCGTATAATACAATAAAACCGTAACGCCCAAAAAAAGCAAAAAAGCAAGAGATACGATATCACCGATACCTCTGGCCATGTTTCCGGCTGTGGCGGTGGTTGTGGCATTGTTGATGGCAGACTCTCGAAGTTCGCCATTGCTTTGCATAAAAAAGGTGTTGCTTGTGTATTGTGTGCCCTCAAATTCAATAATTGCCTGTATAGAAAGGTCTTGAAGTTCCTGATAGGAAATTTCAATCACATCATTTTCTGCTTTGCTTATCATTTCATCATTAAACACTTCGGTGTCATTGATGGTGTTGCGGATGAGCCAACTATACGTTATACCGTTCCCTTTGATTTGATTCTCAAGTCGCACGGTGCTATCGTTTATCACAAACACCCGAATGTCTTGCAGGGACATGTCTTCCATTTTTTTTACTTGCTCACGCATGTAAAATGGTGTTTGGCTGGCAAATGCAAAACAAAGAAATACAACCACTATGGCAAGCAGGCCGTTTCTCAAAAACCTTAGTATCATTTTCACTATCCTGTTAACTGGGCGTATAGTATATGTCATAAAATGTCATTAAAAAGTGCGTACATTTCAATAGTATATACCATATGTATCGATTATGCAATGAATACAAAAAGTGGACTTGCCATTATAATAAATATTTATTTTTTATCGTCGATGTTTTGCACCAGAAATAGCGGTTAAAAAACATACCAAGGATATAAATTGGCCTTACCCATAGAGGAAGCGATTATTTCACAAGGGGCTTATCCTTTTATCGATTGACCCTAAATGAGCCGGTTGAAAATGTTTATGTGGACAGGCAGGAGATAGCCCCGGAAGACGTAGAGGCATTTATTGCCCGACGGCAAACTTGTAATGGGTGATGAGAATTTACAATATGCACGAAAATGGTATGAAAACTTCTACATACAAAATATTGACTTTTTCGACAAATTTCGCTAAAATTTTTACACAAAAACAGACGGTCATTTTATGATTCGATGTGCTGGAAATTAAAGCATTCCAATTAACTACGTTATCAAAAATGTCTCACGTTAGTAGAGCACAGTGAAGGGAAAAAATGATGAAAAAGTTGTTGGGCATAGGGCTTGCAGTATGTATGATGGCTCTGATCGTGTCCACCGTGCCAGTGTCTGCCACCGAAATTGATTTGCAGGCGTTGGCCGATGAAATTGCGATTGTACCGGAAAACTCACAAAGCGAAGTAGCACAAAGCGAAGCAGCACAAAGCGAAGTAGCACAAAGCGAAGCAGCACAAAGCGAAGCAGCACAAAGTGAAGCGACACAAAGTGAAGCAGCACAAAGCGAAGCAGCACAAAGTGAAGTGACACAAAGTGAACCGTTTGATTTTAGCCAGCCAATACGCGTTGGGTACTATTCTGCCTATAACGATGTTATTGTGGATTTAGACAGCCTGAACAACAAGGGCTATGGATACGAGATTTTTCAAAAAATCTCACAAATTAGCGGTTTAGAGTTTGAGTTTGTGCCTGTTGAAGATAGCATGATAGAAGCGGTAAACAGTGGCTATGTGGATGTTGGTGGTTTTAACACACGCTCTGACGAAAGAAGAGAGCTCGTGCAATATTCTGAAATGGCATACACAAAATCATACATCGCATTGATGACGCATGATATGGACATGCGCTATGCCGATATCTCTGCCATAGATGGCAAAACTGTAGCCGTTTACGATGAGAATGCCGGTGTTGAACAGCTGGATGAATTTTGTAGGCAAAACAACATCACGGTAGACTATGTTTATGCCGAAACCGATGATTATATGAGCTTAGATACGGATTTTTATATCACATATTCAGAGGATCCCACTTCGCTTGAGCTGAATAATGTGTTAAACCTTGGGGTATATAATTTATATCTGATTTCCAGCTTTGAGAACGCAGATGTGCTGGCAGAGATTGACTCTCACTTTTGGAATATTATTTTTACCGAAGGCAACTATTTCATGGAGCTGGAAGAAAAATATCTTGCCCATAATGTGGAAATCAGCCACCGTGGCCTTACACAGTCGGAAGTAGATATATTGCAGCAAAGGCCGTTGGAAGTGGCGTATATCACAGGTTATGCGCCCATTTCTTTTATGAATGAGAATGGTGAGGCAGACGGTGCACTGGTGGATGTTCTAAACAGTTATGCAACCTTTTATGGTTTTGAGGTGAATTACCACCCTTATAGCCTTAGCGACCCGCCTGAGGCACATGAAGATTTCGACCTAATGCTTACACTTTATGGAGACGGAGAGCACGAGTGGGAGCATTACGCCCTAACAGATCCGTTTTACACCATTCCGGTGTATGCGCAAGTGAATCTTGATTTGCAAAATAGCATTGCGATGCAGGATATTCTGGCAACTTCGCCCAAAATAGGAATGTTAAGATATCAAACATTGGATGTTCGGCCTTTCCTTGAAGTGTATCCAGACATAGAGTTTGTATATTATAATGAGTGGCATGATCTGCTAGATAGCTTTGCTGCAGGAGAATTGGATTTGCTGTTTGCCACCGATAGTGCAGCTACCTATGCCGAATACTACTTGGACGATATGAACCGTGCAACGATACACACAGATGTTTCTATTCCCATGCAATTTTTTATCAATCATGATATTGCAGCTGAATATGTGCCAATATTCAATGTAATGATGGATAAATGGAGCGTGAGAGACTATGAGATTATCATTGAAAATCAGGCCAATGCAAATTTGCCCACTGAAGAAGTTAGCTTTTTGGACTTTTTGGCAGCAAATTGGTACTATTTTGCCATCATTTTTTTCATCATTGCCTGCGGATTTATTGCGCTGTATGCCCATGGGCAAATCAATAAAAAAATGGCCTTGTTAAAATCTTACAACACAGATAGACTGACCGGATTTATGACAAACCGACGGTTTGGAGAGGCGATTGATGAAGTGATGCAAACGGCACGGCCGGGTGAATATGAGCTGGTCGCGTTTGATATTGATATGTTCCGCACCATCAATACCCACTTTAGCAATGAAAGAGGGACCACCATTATTTTGGCCATTGCAGATGCGCTAAGAAAAGCCTTTGAGGATACCTCTGCCATGATTTGCCGAAGAACAGCAGAGCAATTTTTGATTTTAAGACGGGTGGACGATGGCGGCACAATGCGCGAAGTATATAATACGTATATTTTCCCCAATATCGAAGAAAATATCAGCGAAAAATATAGAGTCTCGCTGTCTTTTGGCAATGTAATTATAGACAATGTGCAAGAAAAACACAGCACGTTTATCGGCCAAGCCGACAACGCAAGACTTGCAGGGAAAAGCACGCATAAAACCACCTTTATCACCTTTGACAATGACATGCGTAAGGTGTATGAAAATAAAATCAACATTACATTCCGCATGGAACAAGCATTGAAAGATCGCGAGTTTGTTGTGGAGTATCAGCCGAAAATTGACTTCAATACGCTTACAATGGGTGGCGCTGAGGCTTTGGTGCGTTGGATGCCACAACATGGAGACAAAATATATCCGGATCAATTTATTCCTGTGTTCGAAAAAAATGGATTTATAGCAGATTTGGACATGTATGTGCTAGAAGAAGTTTGTAGGTGTCTTAAAGAAAACTGCCGAAAAATGGAAATACCACGTATTGCAGTGAACTTATCGGCCCACACAGTGCTTGCCGATAACGTGGTGAAACGAATTTCGCGCATTTTATCTGCCCATAACATCACTTCCAGCAGAATTGAACTTGAGCTTACGGAAAGCGCCATTGAAACAGATACCGAGCTGTTTCTAGAGCGTGTAAGTCAATTTAAAAAATTAGGGTTTTGCATTGCTATTGACGATTTTGGTGCAGGGGTGTCTTCGCTCAACAGAATATCTGCTGTGGATGCAGACGTTTTGAAACTGGATAAAGCATTTTTTGATATGAAAGACCAAGGTGCCAAAAGCACTGTTGTGGTTACGGATGTTATCAATATGGCAAAGCACCTCGATATGCAGGTGGTTGCAGAAGGCGTAGAAACCTCTGCACAGGCACTTTGGTTAAAAGGTATTGGTTGCGATTACGCACAAGGTTATTATTTTGAAAAACCAATGGGTGAAGATGCCTTCAAAGAGGCGCTTTCAGAAAAAAAACAATATAACATTAGTTTGCTATAAGGGTGAAGTGCAGCTGTTTTGGCTGTGAGCTGCAACCGAGTGATTTGGCTTATGTTGGCATGAGCGATATTTAAGCAGTTTTCGCACTGTTTAAATATCGCTTTTTCATACCCTTTTATGCGCGGGGCATATACCAGATTAAAGCCTAAGCACAGCGCAAAGCTAAAGGGATTGTAAAAATATACTGTTCTTATGTTAAATATTGGAGTAAAATGCTTTAATTATGCATCAAAAGCTTTTTGTAAGAGGTGTCGATAGCAATTGCACCAAGAGGTGCTGTGATGAGAATAGACAAAACGGCTATTGTTAAAATGATGTTTCCGCAGGGCAAACCAAGAGATAACGGAACAGCGCCTATTGCGGCTTGAACAGTGGCTTTTGGTAAATAAGTAAAAACACAAAATAAATTTTCTTTATGGTTTAAGTTTGTTCTGATTAAACTTAAAAGAACACCGATGACACGAAAAGATAAGCCAATTGTAATCATGGCAAGTGCTGATGTTCCTGCATGAAGCAGATAGGATGGATCTACGGTTGCACCAACCAATACAAACAAGATGATTTCGGCCGTAATCCACAGGTTGCCAAATTTCTTGGATAAGGCATGCACCACAACATGCGGACTTTTAATTTTATAGACGCAAGCCATGCTAACAACGGCCAAAAGGCCTGAAAATGGAACCGCTACATGCTCTTCTAGCGCAATTAAAAGAAATGAAAATGCCAAAATCACCACAATTTTAACACTATTTTGTATAGGGAACTTTTTCTTATAGTAGTGCTCGAAAAATTGGCTTAGCAAAAGGCCAGCAATGCCACCAATTGAAAGGCCCAAAATAATAGAAATAGGTATTCCCAAAAAATTAGTTACCATAACTCCGCCACCTAAGGCCATCGTGGTGAATGTTGTGAAAAGAACAATCACAAAAATATCATCACAAGATGCCCCCGCTAAAATAAGCTGAGGAATGCCTTTGGCGGTGCCATATTTGCGCTCTATTAAGCTTATCATACGAGGAACAACGATTGCAGGCGATACAGCAGCAAGCACTGCGCCCATAAGTAATGCCTCGGTAGGGGTTACACCTAGAAACAACGGTGCAAAAATAAAGTAGGCTAAAATTTCAAAGCTTGCAGGCAAAAACGACATTAAAACGGCCGGTCTACCCACCTTTTTCAAATCGGAAATATCAAGCGACAGCCCGGCTTTAATCAAGATGATAACTAAAGCTATTTTTCTTAAATCAGCAGATATATTCAAAATGCTTGGGGCAATTAAATCCAAAACATATGGACCGAGTATAATGCCGCTGAGCAGCATGCCTATAATTCTCGGCAATTTTATTTTTTGACAAATACTTGCCATGGACAACCCCACCAAAAGAAGCAATCCAAAAGATAACAGCATAAAATCTCCTCCTAAAAAACCACAAAAAAGCTGATAATCCCT
>CAYJJK010000088.1:0-288 GCA_964370445.1 uncultured Oscillospiraceae bacterium
TGCAAAAAATCAAAAGAAGGATTCGACATCAGCAAGCTTACCGTGTCGGGCTGATCCAATTAAATAAAACTATAGAAAAGGAACGTGAAGTTATGGGCAAAGTAGCAGTGGTATATTGGAGCGGAACAGGAAACACTGAAACAATGGCAAATTTGGTTGCAGAAGGAGCAAAGTCTAAGGGTGCCGAAGTAGATGTACTTGTCTGTGATGCGTTTTCTAAAGACAAAGAGGATCAGTATGATGCATTGGCTTATGGTTGCCCCTCTATGGGCGACGAGGTGCTGGAAA
>CAYJJK010000088.1:298-9710 GCA_964370445.1 uncultured Oscillospiraceae bacterium
ATGATGTGAAAGATGAACTTTCTGGAAAAAAAGTGGTGTTGTTTGGCTCTTACGGCTGGGGAGATGGCGAGTGGATGAGAAATTGGGAAACAGAAGTATCGGCCATTGATACCTATATTTGCAACGAAGAACCCGATGCCGAAGCCGAAACACAGTGCAAAGAACTTGGCGAAAAACTGGCATAACACAATACAAGAACCCCTGGGTATATACCTTGGGGTTCTTTGCTTTGTTTAGGGCATTGTTTTGTATTTTGAACACAAGGTGGTAGAAACATTGGACACAAAGACAAGAAATATTCTTTTAAAATCGCGGTATTTTTTGCTGAATAGCAGTTTTGCGTTAAAGGATATTGCTGCAAAATTAAACATTTCAGAAAGCCACTTGAGGCTACTGTATTTACGATATTTTGGGCTTGCACCTAGAAAATATATCCGAGGGGTGAAAATGAAAAAAGCGCAAACTCTATTGCGAACCACAAGCAAAACAGTGAGTGAAGTGGCGCAAGAGATATCCTACAGCAACGCAAGTAAATTTTCGGCTGCATTTCAAAAAGCATTTGGCGCATGTCCAAGCCAATATCGAAAGAAAACGGTTTTGGAGTAGAACATAAGGTGTGTATGTGTTATACTAAGCAATAAACCTTTAAGGAGGGATGTCATATGTTGAATTGGATTACAAAAGAGAAAAACATTATTTTTGCCGTGGGTGCGATAACCGGCGCGGTTCTTTGCACTGTGTTAAAAACCAAATCCGTGCGCAAATTTGCTGTAAAATCATTGGCTAAGGGCATGATGCTAAAGGACAATGTGAGCGAAGAGGTAAATAACATTCGCGAAGAGGCAGACGACATTTGTAGCGAGGCTAGGGCAATGGCGAAATGCGATTGTGACTGTGACTGTGACGGCGAATGTGATCCGGAGAAAAGCGAATAGAGGAAGTGTGGCGCCATGAAATATCAAATAGTATGCGATTATCCGGGGCGCCTAAGGCTTCGTTTTGGTAAATATATTTTCTCAAAAAGGCAGTGTTATGGCCTGCAAGAGCAACTGTTGTCGCTCCAAGGGGTATCACGTGCCTATGTCAACGAGAAAAACGGGTCTGTTCTTGTGGAGTTTTGCGATGAACAGGAAAAAAAGGCAGTTTTGGAGATGTTTGCCAAACTGTCTCTTTGTGATGTAAAAGAGGCCATGCCCGGTGAAGCACAAAAAACGAAAGAGCTGGAGCTTTATTTTAAAAAGGAAGTGGTGAAGCATTGCGCGGCACATATGTTGCGGATGGTTTTTTTGCCCAGTACTTTACATAAGTATTATACTATTTTAAAAGCAGTTTCCTTTTTGCGTTTGGGGTTTGCCGCTTTGCACAGGGGCAAGCTAAGCGTGGAGGTGCTGGACGCTACAGCCATTGGCGCTGCAATGGCGGGCGGCCATTTTGGCACAGCTTCTTCCACCATGTTTTTACTTGGCTTATCTAATTTATTGCAAGGTTATGCCAATATGCGTGCAAAGCATGCACTTGCCGAAAGCCTGGCAATCACTGTGGATAAGGTTTGGCTTGTGCAAAATGAGCTTGAAACACAGGTGCTGATGAGCGAGGTACGTGTGGGGGATGTTCTTCGCATACGGGCAGGCAGCATGATTCCGGCCGATGGGGGCATTCTAAAAGGGGATGCGATGCTTAACGAAGCCACCATGACAGGAGAACCCTTGCCGGTGCATAAAAGTGTGGGAGGAACGGTGTTTGCCGGCACGGTGCTGGAAGAGGGCGAGATAGATATTTGTGTGCGCAATCTCAACAGCGAGTCTCGCGTTGCAAAAATTATTGAGCTGATTGATACAGGTGAAAAAGAAAAAGCACAGGTACAAGGCAAAGCCGAGCATCTTGCGGACGACATTGTGCCCATTAGCTTTGGCCTGTTTTTGGCAACACTTGTGCTCACGCGCAGTATGGCAAGGGCTTTATCTGTGTTGATGGTGGATTTTTCTTGCGCAATTAAGCTTACCACGCCTCTCACCATTATTTCTGCCTTAAAAGAATGTGTGAGCCACGATATTTTGATTAAGGGCGGCAAATATTTGGAGATTTTGTCAAAAGTGGATACGGTGGTGTTTGACAAAACAGGAACGCTTACCAATGCAGTGCCCAATGTATCAAAAGTGATTGTGATGAAAGAAGGGTATACCGAAGACAAGGTGCTGCAGATTGCAGCTTGCTTAGAAGAGCATTTTCCACACAGTGTGGCAGCTTCTATTGTTGCTTTTGCAAAAGCAAAAGGTCTTACCCACCCGGAAGGGCACGGCAAAGTAGAGTATATTGTGGCACACGGCATTGCCAGCAGCTACGAGGGGCTACGTTCTATTATAGGAAGCCGGCATTTTGTTTTTGAAGATGAAGGGGTAAGATATCCGGCCGAAAAAGAAGAGTGGATGAATGAGCAAATTGGCTGTGACAGTGCGGTTTATCTTGCTGTAGATGGAGATTTGGTGGGTATACTTTGTGTAAACGACCCGCCAAGGAAGGATGCCATAAAAACCATAGAACTTTTGCGCGAGCAGGGGATACAGGACATTATCATGATTACCGGAGACAGCGAGGGAAGCGCAAAATATACAAGTGACTTGCTGGGGCTGGATACATACTATGCGGCTGTTTTGCCGGACGAAAAGGCAAAACTTATAGAGAAGATTAAAGCAAAAGGCAAAACAGTTTTGATGGTTGGAGATGGCATCAACGACGCACCGGCTTTGAGTAGTGCGGATGTATCCATAACGATGAACGGCTCTTCAGACATCGCCCGCGAAGTGGCCGATATCTCGGTGCTCAGTGACGATTTGACAAAAATTGTGCTGGCGCGGCAAATGGCTTGTCGGTTGATGAAAAAAATAGTTCAACAATATGGGGTGATTGTGTCGTTTAACACGGCACTGATTGCGCTTGGCTTAGTTGGCGCCATCACGGCGGGGCGCTCTGCATGGTTGCACAATACGTCTACCATTGCTCTTGCTGCCAGCTCAGCAAAACCCATGTTGCCCAAGCCATCCAAACGTATGCATGAAACGGGAGAAGAAAAATGAAAAATCATAAATTTTGGGCCTATCTGGCGGTATTTTGCCTAATTATGTGTTTTTGGACAGGGGCAAAAAGAACATAATGGTTGTAAAAGAAAGACAGAGCCCGTGGCTCGGTCTCAGGTCGTCAATAAAGCCCCAATTGCGTCGTCAGACTGCAAAATGCCGCGGCAGTTACATATCACATATATGCGCCTTTGCGGCATTTTTTGCTTCCTAGCACTTGGCACTTTCTTGCCGCCCTGTAGTTTTTTGACAGTCTGAGACAGAGCCCGTGGCTCGGTCTTTCTTTTTTGTGCAACGCTTGTAAAATAAACCTCACATAAGATAGAATAAAACAATATAGAGTTTTCTTAAACAGAAAGAGACCGCTATGAATTATTTTGCGATTGTTTTGCTTGGTGTAGGCCTTGCCATGGACGCAAGCTGCGTTTGTACCTGCAACGGCTTAGTGTATCGGCCAAATTGGAAAAACACGATTAAAATTGCTTTTCCGTTTGGCCTCTTTCAAGGAATTATGCCATTGATTGGCTATTTTGGCATTGGCTTTTTGCCCGAGGCCATTTTCGTTTATCAGCCGGTTATTGCGCTTGTGTTGCTTTGTGCTGTGGGGCTGAAAATGATTGTGGATGCACTGCAACATATACGCAAAAATAACCGATGTCCAAGTGAAATCGAAAGCTGCGCACACCGCGGAAAGCTTAGCTTGCAAATGATTTTTGTTCAGGCACTTTCCACCAGCATCGATGCGCTGACAGTGGGCGCAAACTATGCCACACGGCCTCTTTCTTTTATGTTGCTTGTGGCCGCTATAGTTGCCGTCATCACCTTTGTTCTTTGCATATTGGCCGTGCAAGTAGGCATTCGTTTGGGCACAAAATTAAACAACAAAGCAGAAATTTTAGGCGGTGCTGTGCTTGTTATTTTAGGGATATACCTGTTTTTAGAAAACATGTAAAAGGCTTGCAATTCAAAATTTAAATAAAAACGGCCGGACAAGCAGAGTGTAAACTCAAGCTATCCGGCCGCTTTTTATAATTCGATTCAAAAAGAAGGTGCCCACGCACCGGTTACTGAAATATTTTGGAAGGGATGATCTTTGCCCTGCCGGCAGAAAACGGCGCATTGTCTATAAACACAAGCAATTTAAAGGGCTATCCATTTTTTATGCATCCTGTTTTGTATCTGCAATTTGAATTTCTCTTAAATTTACTCCCTGTGGCAACTCGTAAGCAAACAAAATGGTGTTTGCAACATCTTCGCTGGTAATGCTACCCACGCCAAGGCTTTCTTTCCAATTATGGTACCCGGCTTTAATCTCATCACTGGTTGTGTGGCTTAACAGTTCTGTATCCACAGCACCAGGACAAACACGCATCACCCGCACGTTGTGGGCAGATAGCTCTCCCCTTGCCACTTCAGAAAGCCCCACCACACCATATTTTGTGGCACAATAGGCGGCGTGGTTGCCAAATGGTTTTACACCGGCAATCGAAGAAATATTGATGATGGTGCCGCCTTGGCGTTCTTTCATGTCATTCATTACAATTTGCATGCCATTCATCACGCCCATCACATTTACGTCCATCATTTTTTGCCATTCTGTGGCATCTTGGGTTTCGATATTCCCCAAAAGCATCAAGCCGGCGTTGTTGATTAATAAATCGGTTTTGCCATATTGGGCTTCGGCCTTACGCACTGCATTTTCAAAGCTCGCTTTGTCTGTCACATCCACTTTTTCGCAAATTGTGTTACAAAGGTTTAATTCCTCTAGTTTTTCAAGCCTTCTTGCCAAAAGCAGCAAAGGGTACCCCGCTTTGTTAAAGGCCAAGGCCAGTGCTTTGCCAAATCCAGAGCTGGCACCCGTGATTACAACCAATTTCTTCATAAGACTCTCCTTTTGTTGACATTTTTACTATAACAGTATAAAATGCTATTATATCTGATATTGTATAGCCTGGCATAAATGATGTCAATACGGTACATAAAGTTCCCTTAGGGAAACGGAGGAAAGCAATGGATAAAATCGTGGTTGGCTCAGAAATTGAAGTGACACTTAAAATGATAGGCGGAAAGTGCAAGCCACTCATTTTATATATTTTGATAGAGGACGGAACCCAACGTTTTAAAGATTTGCAGCATAAAATTAAGCAAATTTCTCAAAAAACACTCACGAACCAGTTGAGAGAATTAGAGGCAGACGGCTTGATTTTAAGAACAGCCTATAGTGAAATTCCGCCAAGGGTGGAGTATTCGATTACAAAAAAAGGGGAAAGTTTGTTTCCTATTTTAGAGCTGATGTGCGCGTGGGGCGAAAAAAATGTGGACGAACGTTTTGTGTTGTTAAACCCGGCTTGTGCACCCTCTTATAACGATGAAACAAAAAGCCCTAAGCCATAGAAGCAACCGCCTGCAAAGGGCAGAGCTGTGCGGGGCTGTTGACAAAGTCGGCTTCACAAAAAGCGTCGGCAAAATTTCCGTCATATTTCACAAAAATGCTCATCAATACACACAGTATCGCTTGCGCTTTTTGTTTTATCTGACAAAAATTTTGCTCTAGATTTTGCGAAGCCTTTGTTTGTCAACAGCCCCTGTGCATAAACTCACCCGTATAGCACAAGACGCCATCGTTAAAGAGGCTGAAAATCACCCTATAAGATAGGTTGTTTGTAGGATTGTTTTTTGAAACGTCAAGCGCCCCCTTGACTTTATATAACCACAAGTTCACAATATAAATAGAAGAGCAGGCAAAGGTGATGGATAGGCGTATGTAAAAATGGGCTACCTTGCCTACAGTGCATTTAAAGCCGCATATAAGTGAAGCGGGCATATATTGTGCAAGGGGAGAGCTTATAACGCACAGAGGTGTTTTTTAAAAGCCTTGCCCCATAGAGGTTTTTTTATCAAATCTGAAATTTTGGCAAAAATACATTTTGAGAAAGGGGCATTGCATGGACAGCACTTTAAGGTATCGGGCTTTCCGAAAAGAGGATGAGGCTGCGCTAACGGCTATCATTTGTGAGGTGTGGAAAATGGACGATTTTCTTCCTCGCAAAACGGCCTTGCAAGCGGCACAGATTTTTTTGCGTATGTGCAAAAGCCTTGGCACGTATACCTGTGTTGCAGAGCAAAACGGTGTGCCAATTGGCTTTATCGCTGTGCAAGATAAGCGCACGCTGCGCTTGCATTTGTACGAAAATGCAAAATTGCTTAAAGAAATGGCTGCCCTTTTGCTCCAAAAGGGCATGATAAAGCTTTTAAAGATGCAAAGTGTAACCCATGCCGCAAACCAAAAAATGTATAAAAGTGCCGGCCAAAAATACGAGGCAGAACTCGTGCTTTTTGTGGTTGGCAAAAACAGCCAGGGCCTTGGTGTGGGCAAAGCGTTGTTTCGCCGTGCGCTGCACCATATGAAGCGCAGAGGGATTCAAAAATTTTATTTGTATACCGACACTTTTTGTAATTTTGGCTTTTATAATGTGCAGGGCATGCGCCAATATAAGAGCGAGCATATGCCTTGTTTTCCCTGCCGCGAAGTGCCGGTGACTTTTTTTCTTTACGATATGGTGCTTTAAAGTATCTGCAGGCTTAGCCAATTTCAATCTATGAGGTAAATGTCCATGTTGAGTCGTGTCCTATCCCAAAGTTCGGAATATCGCCGCCTTGCAAAGCAGGCCAAAGAGAGCGCTGCATCCTGCGCTGTGTTTGGCCTGCCACATGCTGCGCGCGCGGCTGTTTTGTGTGCCCTTTGCGAAGAAAGCAAGCGCCTGGCCCTTGTGGTAACCGCAGGGGAAGCCGAGGCTGTGCGCTTTGCCGCCGACGCCGAGGCACTGGGGATCCCCTCTGCGGTATACCCCCAACGAGACTTTGTGTTGCGCAACATAGAAGGCCAAAGCCGCGAATACGAATATCGGCGCCTTGAGGTGCTGGGTAGGCTTGTTAGCGGGCGTGTGCGCCTGGTGGCAGCGCCTATTGAAGCACTGTTGCAACACACCTTGCCGAAAGAAGATTTTTTGGCAGCCACGCGCACCATTAGGCAAAAAGACGTATTGCCGCAAAAAGAGCTGCTGAAAATGCTTTTGCAAGCAGGATATTTGCAGCGTCAGCAGGTAGAGGGTCCGGGCCAATTTTCAAAACGCGGAGACCTTGTGGACTTTTATTCGCCGGATATGGAAAACCCTGTGCGGCTTGAATATTGGGGCGATGAGATTGATAGCATCTCGGTGTTTGACCCATTGAGCCAGCGCAGGGAGGCACCCCTTGAAAAGGTGTATCTTTCGCCAACACGTGAGGTGTTGTTTTTTGATGCAGCCAAAACGGCCGAGTTTTTGCAAGAGGCTTTAGAGAAAACAAAAGGGAAAAAGAAAGAGCAGCTTTCTGCCGTGATGCAGGCCGATTTGCGCGCACTTTCGTCCGGTGTGATGCCGGAAGGGATGGATCGTTACCTCACCGTGCGTTACCCAAAGCCGGCTACCCTGCTTGATTATTTTGAGCATCCACTTTTGTTTTTTGAAGAGCCGAGCGCCATTAAGGAGGAGGCAGACAGTGCGGCATTTCGTTTTGGAGAAGAGCTGAAGAATCTTTTGGAAGAACAGCTTCTTGCGCCTGGGCTAGATGGTTTATACACAGATTATGTAAGTGTTTTGCGTATGGCTGCAAAAGAAACTACATTTTACTGCGAAAACTTTACGCGAAGCATCCCCGATATACAATTGAGCGAAACGGTAAATTTCACCGCGCACAGTGTGCCTTCGTGGCGAGGAGAGGTGGCCTCCTTGTGTGAAGAATTGCGGCCGCTGCTGGAAAAAGGCTATTTTTGTGCGGTGTTTTGCGGCACAAAGCGTGCAGCAAAAGCCCTTTCTCGAGATTTAGCCGCACGAAATATTCGCGTTTTGGAAGCCAAAAGCCAAAATGATATAGAGCCGGTGGCGGGCTGTGTTTGTGCGCTTTCCGGCCGTCTTTCTGCAGGCAGCGACTATCCTTCGGCTCAATTTGCACTGTTTACCTCGCGGCGCGAAGACGAGCCCAAAAAGAAGAAAAAACGCAAAAATAAAAATGCCCTTGCCAGCCTTTCAGATATCTCCCCCGGAGATTATGTGGTGCACCAAGGGCATGGCATAGGGCTGTATGTGGGCATTCAGCGGCTGGATTTACAAGGGGTTGTTAAAGATTACCTAAAAATCAGTTACGATAAATCGGATACCTTATATGTGCCGGTAACTCAGCTGGACCTGCTTTCTCGCTATACGCCGCCCGGTGATGCACAGCGTGTAAAACTTTCACGTTTAGGCTCGGACATTTGGGCAAAAACAAAAAGCCGCGTGCGTAAAGCCACCGAGGAAATGGCGGAAGATCTTATTGAGTTATATGCCAAACGAAGGCACGCCAAGGGCCATGCCTTTGCACAAGATGGCGAGTGGCAACGAGATTTTGAAGGCCGCTTTGCCTATGAGGAAACACAAGACCAGCTAGACACCACGCATGAAATCAAGCGGGATATGGAAAAGCCGCACCCGATGGATCGTCTGCTTTCCGGTGATGTGGGCGTGGGCAAGACTGAAGTGGCTCTTCGTGCTGCCTTTAAATGCATGATGGATGGATATCAATGTGCCATTTTGGTGCCCACCACCATTTTGGCGTGGCAGCACTACAACACTTTGGTATCGCGCATGGAAGCTTTTCCTATAAAAATTGGGTTACTGTCGCGTTTTGCCACCCCAAAGCAAAGCAAAGAAACCATTAAAGGTATGGCAAACGGCACGGTGGATATTGTGGTGGGCACACATAAACTACTGCAAAAGGACATCCGCTTTCAATCTTTGGGTCTTTTAATTGTGGACGAGGAGCAACGCTTTGGGGTGCGCCATAAAGAAAAACTGAAGGAAAGCTTTGTGGGTGTGGATACCTTGACGCTTTCGGCAACACCCATTCCTCGCACGTTGAATATGGCCATGAGTAGCATTCGAGACATGAGCACCATTGAGGACCCGCCCACAGAGCGCCAGCCTGTGGAAACTTATGTGATGGAATATGACGAGAGCTTAGTGCTTTCGGCCATAAAAAAAGAGCTTGCCCGTGGCGGGCAGGTGTACTATTTGCACAACCGTGTGCAAAGCATCGATAACTGTGCCGCTCGCCTTGCAAAAGCCCTGCCTTCTGCCAATATCGAGGTGGCGCACGGTCGTATGGGTGAAGAGGCCCTCTCGCGCACCTGGCAAACACTGCTAGACGGGGACATTGATATTTTGGTATGCACAACCTTAATTGAAACCGGCGTGGATGTGCGCAATTGCAACACCCTTATTGTGGAATTTGCCGACCATATGGGTTTGGCACAGTTGTAT
>CAYJJK010000089.1:0-9621 GCA_964370445.1 uncultured Oscillospiraceae bacterium
AAAACTCAATATTCAGACATCAAATTTTGCACCGCTGTAAACAAAGAAAAGCCATTTTGCACAATTGGCACTCATTGTCAACTCCTACCGGCTGATTTTGACAACCTTTGTGGGGCCTGCAAGTAATTTTTTCTACCCATGACAAAAGTCCGCACCCTTGTGTGATGCGAGACATGTTTGGTAATTTAAAGTTTAGAAACTAACCCTTACCCGCTAGATTATCCTTATCAAAATATTCTAAAAGCGAATAAACAATCTTTGCTTGCGCTTCTGTCAAAGTATCTATTCTAATGATATGCTCACTTGATACACCAAGAAGATAGTCCGTGGAGACCTTAAAAATGTCGGCAAGTTCAACAATGTATTGCGTGGATGGAGCGGAAATGCCCATTTCCCACGCATTCACACTGGAACGTGTAATATTCAGTCTTTTTGCAAGCTGTGCTTGGGTAAGATTTGTGCGTTCTCGCAACAGTTTTATGGTATCGGCAATCATATGACACCCCCTATACTGTCACTATAACGTATCTTTGATGATATTAAATTATCATTAAAGATATATTTAATTGACAAAAACTTGTGAGGAGTGATAAAATAAACCCAAGAAAAGATGCTTTTTAATCAGATAAAAGGGGGATATCCGATATGCCGAAAAATGAGGAGCAGAGGCTTAAAATTATTTCTACCACTTGTCCACAATGTGGCGCTAAATTTGAGGTGGATGAAACAAACGAAAAAATGACTTGTGATTACTGTGGCACACAGTTTATCGTTACAGAACGCTTTTCAAATGCGGATGTTCCGTTTGGCACATGGGGTGCAAACACACCAAAAAAAGAAGAAAAAAAGAATGCACTAGACTCGGTTTTTGATTTTGTGAAACATCAACAAAACCGCGCAGATGAAGAAAATAAGAGGTTGGAAGAGGAAAGAAAAGCTAGCGAGGAAAAAACCAAGGCGCATATGAAAAAATTCTGGTGGGCCTATGCCTTAGCCGCTGTTGCCTGTTTTGGGCTGCTCTTTTTCATGTTGGTCCAAGAAGAAAGCAATCAAAACCCCAATGAAATTACAATTTCCACAGCGGCGGCGGATTTTAAAGGCCAACACTATGAAGATGTTGTTACACAGTTGGAATTAGCAGGATTTACCAACATCGAAACCGCTGCCATCGAAGACCTTGTAACCGGGTGGCTTACCGATGACGGTGAGGTGGAAAACGTTGTCATCAATGGTGACAGTGAATTTGGAATGAATGACAGGTTTTTGCCCGATGCACAGATTGTGGTGCGGTACCACACATTTGCACAGGTAAGTGAGAGCGATTCACTGGCCGTGGAATCATCTGCAAGTAATGCCGTAGAGGAAAACGGCATCACATCGGATGCATCCTATGCAGGTGAAGCATCGTCAGATGCTGTTTCTTCACAGCCTGCAAATGAAATTCTAACGGTTGAAAACAACGAAGACCTGGCACGACTTTTTACCACTGGAGATTTTGACCCCTTTATCAGTGAATTTGCCAGAAAGTATGATGGCCGAACCATTCAATTTGATGGCTACATTGCAGAGATGTCCCCTCATGGAACATATGATACTCGCTATGACATTTTGATTTATACCGGCAATTCGGGGGAGTCATCGGGCAATGCACTTAGTTTCAAATTTTCAGACAAGAATATTTTCGATTTAAATTTAGTTGGCTCAAATGTTCCGGATTATATGGGAGAGGGTGACAACCTTCGAGTAACCGCCATTGTTGAGGGCTATAGTGAAAGCTCAGGGCTATTCGATTTGGAACCGGTCACAACAGAATTCCGCTAAGAAAAAGCATTTTTTCTGAATGTCATAGGCATTTTTAGAGATACATTTCCCCTGATATTTGATAGCGTCGCTATCTTATATTGGGGGTTCTCTATTGCACATTAGTAATGTAACAGGTATTAGATTTCACTTTGTTTTCCAAATTTTTAAAAGGTGGAAAATTGCAGTTATATAGTACAAAATTTAATATTTTTATGATATACTTTTATGAATAATAAATTTTCATATAATGAAAGAAAGGATGCTGTGGAGACTATGAGTTTACTATTCGATGAGAACAATTTTTTAAAAGAACTAAAAATAAACCAATTGGATAACCTGTCGCCCACTGACACATTCTATCCGATGAATTTTTTGGCAAATGGCTTGAAGATTAAGTTGGCGCAAACAGATATAATTATAAAAAATATAACTCACGACATATCAAACGTGGCACCGATTTACGAGCAGTTTGCACAAAATGCAGAGGGTGGTGTTCGTTATGTGGTTGATATTTCGGAAAAAACCAAGGAAGCCATCGACAGCGGCGCCATTAAATTAACAACAGACAAAGCAGGAATGATGTTTGCACAGATAAGAGAGAATAATGGCCAATTTGGTGCCAAACTTCCGATTAAGCGAGAAGATTTTACTACGGGGATTGACCCAGTTCAAATTGCCAATACTTTGCAATTGAATGCACTACGTGAGCAAATTGAAATGATTGCCGACCAAGTTTATATGATTGATTGTAGTGTACATGAAGTTTTACAAGGTTTGCAAAATGATAGATTGGGGTTATTTTATAGTGGAATGGCACTATTTCAAGAGTCGAGAAGCATAACAGATGCAGATATGAAAAAAGCTTTGACAGCACAGGCGTTGAGGTCGCTATCTGATGCAGCTTTCCAGTTGCAACGTGTGATTTTATCGGATATTCAATATCTCACCGATAAAGAATTTAATAAGGCAAAAGGGAAATCGCGTAAAAGTTTAATAAGTGAACGTATGGAAAGTATTGAGCAGTCTTTTTTAACAATTCATCAAGCTATGATTCTTAAGGCAGGAATTTATTGTGATATAGATGAACTGCCAGCAATGGCGATTGCACTTCCAGCCTGCCTTTTCATCGCCTCCAATCTCATTTTATACGAAAATGCCCTCTCACTCGGTAAAATGGTAGAGCGTTGTAAATTGCTGTCCACCATTAAAATAATGGCTTCATCACGGCTTAAATCTTTAACCTCGGCTTTCAGCGTTTCCATGCCTGCAAGTTCACAAGCACGTTTTCTGCGGTGTCCGCTTATAAGTTCATAGCGGCCGTCCTCTTTTTGCCGCAACGTGGCAGGGGTGATGACGCCCCTGATTTTGATGCTTTCTATAAGCTGTACCATGTCATCGTCATTTTCACGCACATGGAATGGGTGGTCGGGGAAATCGTCTATTTCGGATAGGGGAATATCCCGTATCTTAGGGAGCAACTGCTCCGCACGGCTGTCTTCTGTAAGGAAAATATCCTCATATGACTGCAATTCCACGTCTTTTGCTTTGCTTTTCAAGTTTTCACCTCCAGTCATCGTTCAAAATTGTCACGTTTATGCCCGCGATATTTTTCGAGAATAACCACCTCCTTTGTAAAATCCTCATACGCTTTGGCGACTTTACCGTTTTTATCAAAGGCATAGATGCTTTCGCATGAAACGCTCGCCTCCACCGCCTTAATGGACAGCGGTATTTCAGAATTAAAAACACGAATTTGCCCACCGTATGTACTGCGCATTTTGGCTATCAATTCCTTTGGGAAATTCGCACGGGCATTTATCATTGTCATTAAGATTCCGTCGATTTTGAGCGTGGGGTTTATCTGCCCCCTTACCTTGTTTATTGAGCGCAAGAGAAGTTCAAGCCCTTTGGCAGACAAAAAATGCGGCTGTGCCGGGATAATTACGCTGTCTGCGGCGGCAAGTGCATTGACGGTGAGCATACCGAGCGATGGTGCCGTGTCAATAAGCACATAGTCATAGGAAGTTTTCACCTTGTTTATATATTGTCGCAACACGGTCTCACGGCACATGGTATTGACAAGGGACACTTCCATGCCCGCAAGTTCAATATTAGAGGGTAAAAGTTGCATACCCTCCGGGTGCGAAATAATGCCGTCTTTGACATCAAACGGCTTGTCGTTCACGATATTGTGCATGACATTCGCTATGGTGTAGCTTTGCTCGTCCGGCTTTTTAATGCCAAAAGACAGCGACAAACTGGCTTGTGGGTCAGCGTCTATAAGCAAAACTTTTTTGCCGCTGCGCACAAGCCCAGCGCCGAGATTAAAGGCGGTTGTGGATTTGCCCACACCTCCTTTTTGATTGGCTACGGCAACAACGATATTTTTGTTCATCTCCCATTCTCCCTCGGTTTGGTATGTGCCGAAGTTGAAAGGGGTGTTTTTGTATAGGGGCAAAAATCGTATACGCAAGATTTGGCACTCCAGAACGGGCGGTGAAATTTGCACGTTCTACATTCCGGCAATATCCCATCCGAGCCACTGTCGAAATGCTTGGATTGAGACGGTGATTGCATCAACGCCACAATCGCTTCATGGTCGTAAGTTTGTTTCAATTTAATTACTCCTTTTTTAATTTGGGCATAAGAAAAACGCCTACCGAGTTGGTAAGCGTTTCTTATTGAATCCTATTTTAAATTATTGCTATACTTGCCTTGCTCTAAATACTAAAGCATCACCTCCTTTATCATTGTTGTTGCAAATGTGAGTATCTTAATTTTGCTTTTCAGTGTCATTATTCTGCTCTCGGCATACGATACCTCCATATTCACCTAAAAATTTCAGTCCTAATAGAACATCGGAGTTTTTCCCATACCCAATTAAGCCGTTTTTGTCTATATTTTTCATTGAAATGGTTGGCATTAGACAACCGCAAAGGTTACTCCTACAGTTCTTTCGGCATTTACTTATGTTTTGAAAGCACCCTTGGTGCCATGTTCACATCCTTACAAAAAACCGATTGCTCTATATTGAAGGGGAGTAACACCTAAATTGTTCTTGAATGTTTTAATAAAATAACTGGTAGAGGCAAACCCAACACTATAGGCAATCTCAGTTACGGTCATTTCGGTTTCTCTTAGGAAGTGACATGCCTGTTGTATGCGATATTGAATCAAAAATTCAATTGGGCTTTTATGGACAACTTTTTTAAAAATCTTATTGGCATCACTCCTACAAAGATGCGCCGATTTTGCAATTTCTTTTAGCGTAAGTGGCTTCTCATGATTTTCCTTTATAAAAGTCAGCATGTTTTTTCCACACGTAAGCTCGTACTCATCACGGGGATTTTCAACAGCTGTACTGGTTGCCATTTTAGCATACACAAACTCCCAGCACAGCATCAATTTTCCAGTCACTTTGAGGTGACTATGTGGCTCACCTCTTAGCACTTCGTCATGAATTTGCATAATGTAGTTGATAAGAGGGATGTCATTGGGGTCGTCTTGGGTAAAAATCACACTGTCTGCACCATGACTTAAAACCGGACGCACATACTCAGTTTCTAAGGCACTGCCGGGAAACGACCCAATAAGTTCTTCTCCAAAAGCAATGCTCCCTATCATGGCCAAGTGGTTCCCAATCGGATAGGCTGAATGTAATTTTTCTTTGTTGATGAACACAACCTCTCTAGGTTTTAATTGGTATTTATTGCTTCCCACGTGTATTTCTAAATAAGAGTTATCCAAAGTATAATAAAATTGTAATTCTCTGTGCCAGTGTGCACTAAATCCAATTTTCGGAGTGTGGTGCAAATCATTTTCATAAATTGCAAGCGGGAAATGAGTGTTTCCGTGCTTTGTCAGTTCTTGTAAATCATGCCTTAAAATCACATCATTTACCTGCGAAATCATTTGGTTCACACTTTTTTTCAAATCGTCCCCACCTCGTCCAGTAATCTGTTCGACACCATTCGCACTTTGCAGTAGATTGTTATATTTTAACACACAATTTTGATATCTTCAAGAATCGAACGTTCGTATAATAATACAAGGGTGAGGACAAATAGAACCAACTATGAAAGGGGTGTTCAATTGAAAAAGGATCTTATTCAAGAAGTAGACCGGCTGTCAGACACGCTGGTAAAAGGAGCAAGGCAAATTTGGGAAAAACCGGAGCTCGCCTACAAGGAATCTTTTGCCTGCTCCCTCACAAAAGAAATGTTTCGCGAACACGGGTTTTCCGTACAAGAAATCGAGGGGATGCCTACAGCTTATGTTGCTCAATATGGGCAAAGTGAACCAGTTATTGCCATTTTAGGCGAATACGATGCCCTTCCACAATTATCGCAAAAAGTGCAAAACCAAAAAGACCCTGTTGTACAAGGGGAACCGGGACATGGATGTGGGCACAATATTCTCGGTATGGCAGGTATCGGGGCCTGTCTTGCTCTGCAAAAAACAATGAAAGATAATCATTTGAAGGGAAGCATTCGCTACTACTCTTGTCCTGCAGAAGAAGTGCTTTCAGGTAAAACCCAAATGCAGTTGCGCGGGGCATTTGACGGTATTGACTGTGCCTTGGCTTGGCATCCCCTCACCTATAATGGTGTATATGGCAATACAACAGATGCCATGGTATCTGTTGAGTTTCAATTCCACGGCTTGGCATCTCATGCAGGCTCCAGCCCGGAACTTGGACGCAGTGCCTTGGATGCCGTAGAGATTATGAATGTATCCACAAACTATTTGCGTGAGCATGTTACCAAAAAATCCAGCATTCACTATGTAACCACAAATGGTGGCATTGCCCCCAATATCGTTCCCGCAGAAGCTTCGGTTTGGTATTATATTCGGGCCGCTCAAAAAAATATTGTTTATGATATTTTTGACAGAATCATTAACTGTGCCAAGGGAGCTGCACTAGCCACGGATACCACGGTAGATTATCTTATAAAAGCAGATTGTTATGACACTGCTCCAAATTCAGTTCTTGAAGATGTCCTATTAAAGAACCTCAGAGAGTTAGGGAAAGTTCCTTTCACCGAAAAAGAATACGCTTTTGCAAAAGAAATGATGCAATCGGTTCCACAAGAATGGATTGAAAACGACATTACTCTCTATGGTCTAAATGAGGGTACCATATTGCCTGACTATGATATTGGCCGTTACGGGCATGGTTTTTCTGACGGCGGTTCTTCTGATGTTGGAGATGTTTCACACTTGGTGCCGCTTGCCTCTTTTGCGCTTGCCGGCGTGCCCGTCGGTGTTCCGTTCCACTCGTGGCAGGCCACTGCCTCATTTGGCTCCAGCATTGCCGATGTCATCGTGGTTCATGCAGCAAAAATATTTGCCTGTGCAGCCTATGACTTACTAACAGACTCTACCCTGCTTGAAACTGCAAAAACAGAGTTTCATAGCACTTGCCAGGATTACCAAACACGACTAAAAAAAAGCAACAGTCTTTAAGGGGGATTACCGTTTATGGCAAAAACATCAAACTCAAAACTTAGAAAAAATCTCTTCATTTTGATTATTTTGACCTTGTCCGCCGCTTTTATTTACACTTTACCTTACTTTCGATCGTACTATTATGATGCTTTCCGCGAAGCTTTTAATATGACAAATACCGAAATGGGACTTTGCGGAACATACTATGGTCTGTTTGGCGTGGTTTCCTATTTGGTTGGCGGTGTAATTGCCGACAAAGTTCCCATTTCAAAACTAATCTCCATTTCAATGATTGTAACCGGTGCATTGGGCTTTTATCTATTGACATTCCCTTCACCATTCATGGTTGCCTTAGTTCATGGGGTTTGGGGCATCACCACGATTCTAACCTTCTGGCCCGCATTAATAAAAGCCATCCGCGCCACCGCCAATGAAGACGAACAAGGCCGTGCTTTTGGTATTTTTGAAAGTGGACGTGGCATTATCAATACGGTTGTATTCTCCTTGGCGGTACTTATTTTTGGTTACTTCACAAGTTCCCTTGGTAACAGTATGGGCATTCAATCCATTTTGATTTTTTACTCCTCTGTCACCATTTTGCTTGGAATTGCCGCTTTTTTCCTGTTTCGCAATATGAAAGAAAAAGAGGAAGAAAAAAAGAGTGCGAGTGGCCTTAATTTCAAACACATCGGTGCTGTGATTAAAAAACCAACATTATGGCTAAACATGGTTATTTTATTCAGCGTATACATGATAAACACTTCTTATTACTATTTTTCACCTTATGCTTCAGAGGCATTTGGTGTCACCACTGTCACGGCTGCACTTTTGGCTTCATCATCACAATATATCCGTCCATTCTCCTGCATGGGAACCGGTGTATTGGCTGACAAAATCAATTGCTCCAAGGTAATGCTCATCGGCGAGATTGTCTCTTTACTCGGCCTTGCATTTATCATTTTCACGCCAGCGCAAAGCAGTGTCATCCCTGTTGTTATCGGTGCTTTGATTGTGTACGCTGCTATGTATTCAACCCAAACCATGCACTTTGCCATTATGGAGGAGGGGAGTTTTCCGGAAGAATCCAGCGGTACAGCCATTGGCCTGATTTGTATGGTAGGTTTTTTACCGGATGCCGTGGCCCCCTTATTGGCTGGTCGTGTTTTGGATACATACACCGGAAGCGAAGGCTATCAAATCATCTTCGCATATTTAGTTGCCTTTACAATTCTTGCCATTGGAGCCACTTTGGTTTGGCTTAAAATCACCAAAGAAAAACGCCTTGAAATATTGGCAAAATCCAAAGAGAAAAAGCAAGCTACAAAATCTTAAAACACAATTGCACTCACTTATATTCTTGCCTAAAGGCAATAAAGCCTCCTTCACGCTGTGTGAATTGGGCTTTATTGCCTTATAACGTGTTGTGGGAGTACCCTTGAATACAGTATCCCACAAACTCCTCATTTTTTATGCTGTGTACATTGCCTTTCCATATATCTCCTAATTCATTTCTGTCCCCCATAAAGGTGCAGTTGAAAAAATCAACCTAACTCGGGAAGATATCCAAAACAACAAAGAGTTTTGGCATAAAGATAAATTGGATAGATATTACAGTCCTTTGGATGGAAAACATTCTCGAATCTGGCTCATTGCCAAAGTTAACACAGAAGCGCTTGCATTGAAAAACATGGGTGTTACTTCCATGTCTGCAGTTTAGATTCCTCAAAATTGTATGGCGAATATGGTAAGGGTTTTATCCATGTACACCACATCATTCCCTTAAGTGAAATTAGTAAAGAATATGAACTGAACCCGAAGCTGGATTTAATCCCAGTGTCTCGATAAAGCCGATACAATTATAATGAGTAGTGATATTTACCACTGAGACCAACTGCCCGACATCGCCTTTTAATTTACAATGCCGATTATTTTCATTAATGATACCTCCATATTCACCTAAAAATTTTAGTCCTAATAGAACATCGGAGTGTTGCACCTTCGACCTCTCGGACAACTCTCAAGCTTCAATTTTATTCGATTTATCAAATGATTTTAAACTTAATTTTTTCAGGCAAAGGCAGTTCTGCCCTACATTTCCCCAAAAATTCCCATACAACTTTAACCCAAAACCACTTTTTTAATAAAAAGCTGCGATGGAGCATCTTGCTCCATCGCATGGTCGGAGTGGCGAGACTCGAACTCGCGGCCTCTGCGTCCCGAATTGGTCTACTTATATTTTTTTACACTTTTATGCCCATTTATAGCCGTTTCCGCTCGGTCAAGGTTACTCTCTAGCACTCTTTAATGCTCTTGTCCACATATACTCCGGTGCTGTCTGTGGCTATTCATGTGGTCAAAAAAGGATATTGT
>CAYJJK010000090.1:0-9508 GCA_964370445.1 uncultured Oscillospiraceae bacterium
GTAACACAACGATTAAAATGCTAAGCAACAAGCCAATGCAAAGAATGACAATATCCTTTGATGTAATGCTTATATTTTCCACATAGCTTCTTTTTTTATAAGCGCCAAAAGCCCTAGAATCCATGGCCACGCCCATCATTTGAGCCTTGCGCATAGAGCCCGTTACCAGCGGGATAACAAGCGGCCCGTAAGCTTTTAGCTTTTGCATACGGGTGCCTTTTTCAAAAACAGTAAATCCACGCAATTTTTGTGCCTCCAAAATGGGGCTGGCCTCTTCACGCAAGGTGGGAATTAGGTTTAACGCCGTGGTAGCCATGTAGGCAATTTGATAATTTAGCCCAAGGCGAACAAGACCAATGGAAAGTTTATTGATGGGGGTGGTCATTGTCATCATGGGCATAAGGCAAATGATAACGAGCAAACGAAAGCCCAAAAGCAAGCCCTGTAAAATACCGTCTAAATAGATGGCACCATACCCACCAAGAAGTGGAACAATCTCTGGGATAAGCGGTTTAATCAGGGCGATCTCACCCTCCACAAAAACAGCTTGCATAATGGTGATAAAAGCCGTTAACGCCACAATCCACTTCACATAACTAAGCACTTTTTTAATCGGAAGACCTGTTATAGCCCACAGCAACATCAAAAGGCAAAAGGTAGAAAACAGCACATAGAAATTAGAGGTTAAAAACACAGCCATGGTTAAACATAGCAACAAAATAATTTTCACTCTCGGATCCATTTTGTGTAGGAATGAACTACCCGGATAATATTCAATTAAATCCATACTTTCCTCCTCGAAAACACCATCGTATTTTGCAAAAGCTGTCTTAAAAAAACAACTTCTATGCCATAAATCCGTCTCGGTAGGCGCTGATAAATTCTAAGCTGCTATCGTTTTCCCCTGCAATCATGTCTTGAATGGCAAGAAAACTGTTTATGGTTTTTGTGGGAATAATCCTCACAGAATCGATACCTGCCAAAATACAATTAATCAAAAATACTTCATTGATGTGTTCTCTTAAAGGCATTCCGTGTGAAATATTATCTAGCCCACAACAGGTTAAAAAGTTTGGATATTGTTTTTTTACCTTTTTTAATGTCTCTAAGAATACGGTGGCATATTCTTCACCTGTAGAAAGCGCAAAAACCAAAGGATCTAGCAAAATTTGGGTTTCGTCCACTTCATACTGTGCCAGTTTTTGCTGCAAAACAGGAATGCAGTTTATGCGGTCTTCTACTTGCATACCCATTTTTCCCTCTTGCATCAAAAGGCAAATTCCATAGGCATCATATTTTTTTAGTAAGGGCAAAAACGTATCTAAACGTGCGCTTTCGCAGTTCAGTGCATCCACAATGGGTTTTCCGTGCCGATGCACCGAAAGCACGGCTTCCACTGCCACAGGGTTTAAAGAATCGATACACAGTGGCAATTCTATTTCGTCTTGAATGGTTTTGCAAAGCCAAAGTAAATCCTCCGTTTCGGTTTCACTATGGCTAGAGCAGTTTAGGCCAATCCACTGCGCACGACATCCGGCGGCAAACCGTGCCTCCTGCAAAACTGCATCTGCATTGCGCGTAGAAATCATTTTCGAAAACCCTTCTCGACTTGTGTTGATGGCACCGCTGATGGTCAAAACACTCATCACCCATCTCCTTTCTTTATGCACAATTATGCATACTTTCGCTTTAAAACCTGTATTTACAAAAGCAGTGTATTAAAAATGCTTAGGGCGTTATTAACTTAAAATTCGGCATCCATGGGTTTTTGGGTGGCCTCGGCACAACACTTTTCACCCAGTGCAATCGAATTGCTTAGCATTTTTTCTTCATCCACTGTAAGGATTTTTCGGTTTTCCATCACCACGCGACCATTGATAATCACCGTTTGTACATCGTTTGATTTGCCACAATATACAAGGGCAGAAAGCGGGTTGTGCAAAGGCGACATGGCGGGTCGGCTCACATTCATCAAAACAATATCCGCAAGGCGTCCGGCTTCAATTCGTCCGGCATTTAACCCCATGGCTGAAGCACCGCCCTCGGTTGCCATTTTAAATACATCTTTTTCTCCAAAAACACTGGGGTCTTCATGCTTTAATTTTTGCAGCATAGAGCCAAAACGCATCTCTTCAAACATATCCAATAAATCATTGGAGGCTGCACCGTCTGTGGCAAGGCATAAGCGAACCTGTTTATCGCGTAGCGTGGCAATGGGTGCAATGCCGCTGCCCAATTTCCGGTTGGATTTTGTGTTATAGCATACAGCTAAATCACGTTTTTTGCAAATATCAATCTCTTCGTTTGTTAAATCCACACAGTGCACCGCGATAAGCGGGTCTTCTAAAAACCCAATCGACTCTAAATAGGCCAGGGGGGTCATGCCCACTTCCTCTAAAGATTGGTTCACCTCCCAGGTGGTTTCAGACACATGGGTTTGGATTTTAATGTCATGTTTTCTAGCCAACAGTTTTAGCTTCAGCAAAAAGTCCGGCGTGCAGGTAAATGGGGTAGAGGGGCCAATGTAAACATCTTGCAAGCCATTATTATGCCATTTTACAATGATTTCCTCCAGCCTTTCCAAACGTAGCTCGTCTGGTATCATCAGCTCTTTTGGCACCCACCGGTTTACCGATTGCACCGCTGCAACACCACGAATGCCAAGGTCCTGCCAAGCCTCCAGCACAGAATCTGTGATGGTATCCATATCAATAAAGGCAGTGATGCCACTTTGTAACATTTCCATTGCACCCAGCATGCCATAGGCATAGCCCACAGAGTAATCGTGCAACACACGATTATAATGATGCAACACATGCGAAAAAGGAAAAGTGACTGCTTCGCACCATTCCTTTAGGCGCAAAGTATCCCCTTTTCCTTTTAACATGTTTTGATAAAGATGTGTGTGTGTGTTGATAAAACCCGGAAACACAATTTGTCCCGTAGCGTCAATCACTTTTTCGCAAAGCTCACAAGGCAGGTTTTTACCCACTGCCTTGATGGTCGTGCCGTCAATCAGCACATCCACATCCTGCAAAATTTCATCCGCGCACACAATCAAGTGCGAAATATTTCGAATCAATAGCATAAATTTGTTCCCCCGCTTTACCATTTTGATGATTGTCAAAAATAAGCGATAACGCAGTATACATGCTGAACAAAGAGCTGTGATTGGAAGTGCAGTGTTTGCTAAATTGGGTTGTTTTTTCGCCCTGCCAAGCTAGGACATTTTATTGAAAATACTTGTTATTTTATTCTAGCATTCTATCTGGCGAGCATGTGGCATATAGGGGATTTCCACGGTTTTCCAGCGCATCCAGCGCCAGCCTTGCCACGGCCGGTGCAACGGTAAAAGCCCCTTTAAAACCGGCCACCGTAAAGAAATTTTCGGCAAACTTACTTGTGCCAAATACCGGATACGCGTCTTTGGCATATGTGGTTGGCACGGCCCACGCACGCACAATTTGTAAATTTTTCAGTTGCGGAAAATATTGCAAGAAATTTTGGGCCACCAATTGCAAAGAAGGCATGTTGACGGTACGGTCGTCTGTTTCACACAGCTCGGTAGATTGGCAAATTAAAAGAGTTCCGTCGCCCGTTTGCAAAGAACCAAAACCGATATGGCGCTTTGGGTGCTCTGCTTTAGCAGGAAAAAGAGAACCTCCGCCGGTTAAAGTGCCACAAATGCATTTTTTCACAGGTTCTGAAACAAAAGCCGTTCCCTTATGAAAAAACACAGGAAGTGTTACACCGGCCATTTTGCCAACAAACGCAGCCCGCGGCCCCGCGCAGTTTAGCACCCATTTGGCCTCAAAAGTTTGCGTTGGGGTTTGCACGCCTGTAATGTGGTTCCCCTCTTTTATAAACCCGGTTACCGGGGTGTTGCATAGCAAAGTAGCTCCATTTTGTTGTGCTTTTTTTAAAAATGCCAAGGTGGTAACCAGCGGGTTTAGCTTGGCCTCGTAGGGGTTAAAAAACAAAGCATCAATCGATTTTAAGTCGATGTGGGGCTCTACCTTTTGGATATCACATCCATTTTGCAACAACTGTGTAGAAAGCCCAAATTTATTTAAATTTTGCTTGGCTTTTAGCGCAAGGTCTATTTGCGCTTCGCCCTTAATCAACAAACTGCCGCCAGAGGGATCGTACTCTATGGGGTATTCTTGTGCTAAAGTTTCTTGATAATATTTTTGAGAATCCAGCACCAAGGGCATATGCCAATCCTGGGTGCGATCGGTAACAGAAATCTGCCCAAGGTTGCCTCCGGATGCACCACAGGCCACCTCGCCTCGCTCTAAGATCAGAACCTGATAACCGTATTCTGAAAGCAATGCAGAAATCGAAGTGCCTAAAATCCCGGCACCAACCACAATTGCATCATACCTGCTTTTCATGAAAAGACGCTCCTTGCTTTCTCCTCAAAAAGGATTGATGTTCAAAAGAAGTCTGTTTTTTGAAAAGTTCTTAAAATCAGCTTTTTACCCAAGTGGCAAATGCGCCACCGACGAAGCCGAAATAGATAACATCTAATTGGTCATATCAATTTTATTTTCTTATGTTACCATTACCACTTGTAAATGTCAATATTTTTTATTATAATTAAACAAAATATTATGTGTAAAATGTGAGCTTTTGTGCTAGATGTGTGGTAAACTGTATAATTTTTTAAAAACAAACCCCACTTTTGGGCCTAAAATCCCCTAAATTTTGCCTCAAATGACATTTATGCTGTTTTAGCATCATCATTGCCGTAAACTATATAATCGTTAAAATGCATGGTCAAAAGGTGTATTTTTTAAATTGGTTCTCATTTTTTAGGTGTGTCATTTAGGGGTTTTTCTGAATTTTTGTTTGACGAAACGAATTTTATTTAGTATGATTTAAAAAATATACTCGTGCAACATTTATAGCCATAAAAAAACACCCCCACGCATACTCTTGTGATTAACTTACCGGCCTGTAATCCCTTATATATTTACTTAAGCATGGCAGAAAGGGCAAAGGTGTAGACTATGAGTAAACAGGTACCAACGCAAAATGTATCAGATGAGGTGCGCACAAAACTTTTAGAAGAGCTGAAGTATGGTTGTTTTTCGAAAGAAAATCGTTTACCCCCAGAGCATGAACTAACCACATATTTTAACATCAGCCGCACCGCTTTGCGTGAGTGCTTATCCCAGCTGGAACAAGAGGGGATGATCAGCCGAAAACAAGGCGTGGGAACCCTGATTAACCGGCGAATTTTAATGGCAGAAACCCGTGTGGATTTATGTGATGAGCTTGTGCCAACCTTGGAAAAAATGGGCAAAAAAGCAACGGTTTCTTTTGTGCGTTTTCACAATGCAAAAGCGGATAGCGAAATTGCAGAAAGCCTGGGCCTGCAAGAGGATGCCCCTTTATTGGTATCAGAGCGTTTGATTTACTGCGACGAAAAACCGGCCATCTACTGTGTAGATTATGTTCCAAAAGACAATGTGCCAAACCGCCAATACTCTAGCAGGCATTTTCAACCCTCTATCTTCACATTTTTAAAAAAATACCAAAACACCGAAGTGTATGTAAGCCTATCTGAAATACGCGCCCTTGGCGCAGATAAAAACACGGCAAAGCACCTTGCACTTCCCGTAGGAAGCCCGGTTCTTTGCCTTGAGGATTTGGGTTTTGATTTTTGGGGAGAACCCATTTTGCTTACAAAAAGCTATGTGGTAGACAGGGTGATCAAGCACATGATTTTACGCAAAAAAATTTAGGCCGCGCCAAAAACAAACGCTATTTCTATGTAAAAGAAAATAGCACACATAAAAGGAAAACAGCATGACAATGCCAAATGCAGTGGATGTTCTTGTGATCGGCAGTGGTTTTGCAGGTTTATCGGCAGCCATTGAGGCAAAAAAACACGGGGCAACTGTAGCTGTGATTGAAAAATCAAAACTCACCGGTGGCAATTCGCGCAAAAGTGATGGCGGTGTGGCCGCGCCCATGACAGATATACAAGAAAAATATGGCTATGTGGATTCAGAAGAGCAGATGTTTGAAGACATGATGGCCTCGGGCTTATATATCAATCATCCTAATTTGGTTAAAACCTTTGTAAAAAACGCAAAAACGGCCTTTGAGTGGACACGGGATGACCTTGGTGTGATGTATAAAGACCGTATTGACATTTTTGGTGGCCATAGTGTGCACCGATGCTACACAGCCGAGCATGTAACGGGCGCTACCATTCTTAAAAAGCAGCTTGAACGATTACAGCAATTAGAAGTACCCATTTACACAGGGGTATATTTTGACCATTTTTTAACCGATGAAACCGGGGCCGTTGTGGGTGCGCATGTATATCACGGGCATGACATCAAAAAAATATCTTGGGTGATGCGGCCAACATCGCATCCAAAAGTGTGGTGCTGGCAAGCGGTGGCTACGGAGCAGATGTCTCTTTTCGTAAAATGCAAGATCCCCGTTTGGATGAAAGCGTTGATAACACGAACTATTACACCGCCACAGCAGAGGCCTTAAAACAGGCCCTTCATATTGGTGCCGTGCCGGTGCAGCTGTCCAGCATCCAAATGGGGCCTTGGTGTTGCCCGGATGAAAAGGGGCTAGGCGTAGGCCCGATGTTTTCAGAGTATGCCGTGTATCAATATGGCATGGTGGTAAATCCAAAAACCGGAAAACGTTTTACCAATGAACTGGCAGACCGAAAACGTCATGCAGACCTTTTGTTGCAACAAAAAATGCCCTGTGTAGGCATTGTGGATAACTATGTATTTGAAAATACCGGCTGGGATTTTTCAAGAGCTGTGCAAAAAGGGGTGGTGCGTGCCTTTCAAAGTATAGAGGAGCTATGTGGCGCTTACTCCATTCCGGTTGTAGAATTTCAAAATACACTAAACACATACAACCAAGGTGTTTTATCGGGGGAAGACAAGCAATTTGGAAAGCTCATTTTGCAAAACGCCAAACCCATTCAAGAGGCTCCGTTTTATGCCATGCGTGTGTGGCCAAAGGTTCATCATGTTGGCGGTGGTATCGGAATTGATGAATACACGCGTGTTTATCACCGTGATGGCGGATTTATTCAAAACCTATATGCAGCAGGAGAAGTAACCGGCGGCCTACATGGGGCAAACCGCTTGGGCAGCTGTGCTCTTACAGAATGTTTTGTATTCGGCCGCATTGCCGGAACAGCTGCTGCGCAAAACTGCTTTTAATATCCCTATACGCTCAATCTTTAATTTTATGGGCTTATCGTGCTTGCAGCGCAATGCTCTACTATTGGCTTGTGCGCTTTGCATAATATCTGCAAAACCAAACGGCAAGCCCTATCCAAATGCCAATCGAAACCCACTGGCTGGTAGAAAACAGCCACACTCCACGAATCGTGTCGGCACGAAAGAACTCTAGAACAAAGCGCAGCACGCTATACAAAAGAAGATAAAGCGGAAAGGTTTTCCATGCGTTATTTTCTCCCCAATGTAGCGCTAAAAACAACAACAACACAAATAAAACAGCATTTATAACCGCTTCGGTAAGCTGTGTTGGAAAAAGGGTTAAACCATTTGGCGCAACAGGAGAATGGTGAAAAACATAGCCAAAAGGCCACTGTAAACCCCAGCAACAACCCACAGAAAAGCACCCCGTGCGCCCAAAGGTGTGAAACAAAGGAATGGCCGGAGTGGCAACGCCGGCCACAAGCCGCAAAGAAATTTTGAAACGACGGCAGTACCAAATGGTGCTAAAAAAGGCACCGAACAATCCACCGTAGAAAACCATGCCACCAAACAAAAGTGATAACGCAACTAAAGGGTTTTGCCAAGCAGAACCGCCCATTTGCAATAGTTGTGGCAGTGTTACCAGCACATACAGCACTTTGCCGCCCACCAAAACACCCACAGCGCCCAGCATAAGGATATACACAAAATCTTCAGTGGGTAATTTGCCACAACGCCCGCTTTGGTTCATCAGCAAAACATACCCAATGGCAAATATGCCACCCAGCAGAGACAATAAGGTATAGCTTGGCAGGGTTAGCCCAAATATCTCTATATATGGAAACATCTTATCCCCCTGTATTTTTTAAATGAGAATCCCTCCTGCTTTTTACAGGAGGGATTTTTATTTTTAATTGAAGCCGTTTGCTTTTGCCAAAACAACCTATGTGATGCAAACAAAACCTTTATAATGGTGTTGCCCTCATAAAGAATTAATAATAATTGCCGGCTTCTGCAGAAGCACAAGCGCCTGCAAGCGCCAAAGCCCCAAGACCAAAACAGGCCAAAACAGCAATGCCCAATAAAATTTGCAAAACAAGGCTAATGGCACTGCATACAATACCTGCCGTTGCCGCACCGGCTTGCCCTTCTGGCATTTCTTTACGAGCCACAATGCCTAAGATAAGGCCGATAACACCGCAAACAAACGGAATGATAGGGATAATCCAAGCAACCAATGCCCCGATATAAGTGGCATATAAAATACTGGAAACCACACTTCCAAAAATAGCCACAACAAGAGAAATAATACCCAAAACCATAGAAGCTGTGGCTTTGCCTTTGCCGGGTATAGTTTGTTTTTGGGCTACGGTTACCACAACCGGCTGTGGCTGGGCACCATAACCGGGCGGTGGTGGCGGTGGTGCATATTGATAACCTTGCGGGTTCTGTGGCGCATATTGAGGCGGTGCTTGTTGCGCCTGAGGCGGTGTTTGCCCATAAGGCTGTGCAGGCTGATTATTTTGTACAGGATAATTTTGATTGTTCATAAACCATTAACCCCTTTCAAAAATTCGCATACTTATAGTATAAAGCAAAGAATTAAGAATTACCAGCTTTATTCATGTTTTGATTAAGAAAACTCAATTTTTGCATTTTTTTTATTAAACAAGTTGACTTCCGCTTGTAAATTATGATAAAATAAAGTTCGCAATTGTATTGTATTATATGCGGAGGTGCTGGAATCGGCAGACAGGCACGTTTGAGGGGCGTGTGTCTTATGGCGTGTGGGTTCAAGTCCCATCCTCCGCACCATAATGAGCACTCATAAGGGGCATAGCCTTTTGTGGGTGCTCATTTCTATGTCTACTCACTTTTTTCTCTACCAAAACATCTTAGGTACCGCTCCTTTTCTTCACTGTCCATTTCGGGAAGTTCTACCTTGCCAATCATCTTGTAGAAAATCTCGACCTTTTGCACCGTCTCGCCAAAGCGCTCTTCCCTGTGGTGAACAATGATTTTATCAATGAAGCGATTTAAAATATCATGGTTTAGATTTGAAACGTCGGTCATTTCCTTAATCATCGTTAAAAAACCGTCGGCATTCATTTCGTGTAGCTGTTCTTCTTTCACAATTTTTCTAAGATGTTTCAGTTTTTGGTTTAACTCCACCTGCTCATCTTCGTATTTTTGCGAGAGCTTTTGATAACGATCTTCGGTCAAGTTACCGAGGATTTTTTCTTCTGATAGTGTTTGTCAAGGGGGAAATTAAAAAGTTTAACTTTACACGCTGGCCA
>CAYJJK010000091.1:0-9266 GCA_964370445.1 uncultured Oscillospiraceae bacterium
CCTGTGGAAAAAGTGAACATTGTAAAATCATTTTATCGGCACAAAACGTTGGTAGCGATATCATCATTAAAATTGAGGATGATGGAAAAGGTTTAAATCGCGATGTGCTTTTAGATAAGGCGGAACGCAACGGTATTTTAACAAAACCCCGCAATGAATACAGTGACAAAGAGGCATTTGGGCTGATTATGATGGCTGGCTTCTCAACCAACGAAGTGGTTACCGAGTATTCTGGGCGCGGTGTGGGCATGGATGTAGTGCGCAAAAACATTGAAAAAGTGGGTGGATCTGTATCTGTGGATTCACTTTTTGGCGAAGGCACAGTGTTTACTATTAAAATTCCGCTTACACTTGCCATTGTGGCCGGCATGGAAATTGGCGTGGCAGGAGAAACCTTTACAGTTCCTATAACCTCCATCAGCCAAATATACAAATTAAGCCCGGATACAGAACTTTTGTACGACACAGATGGTACTGAAATGGTGATGGTGCGTGGCGAGTGCTATCCCATTATTCGCTTGCACGAAATTTATGGAATTGAAGGAGCCATTACAGAATTTACAGATGGCATAATGATTATTGTAGAAAGTGGAGAAAACCGCGCGTGCATTTTCACCGATAGATTGATAGGTGAACAGCAGGTGGTTGTAAAGAGTTTCCCAAGCTTTTTCGGGCGATATAATGTGAAAGATTATGGTTTCTCTGGGTGCACAATTATGGGCGATGGTTCGATTAGCCTTATATTGGACATCAATTGCTTACTGGGTGCTTATCACAGCGATGCCAATAGCAGGAGTTTTGCCTAAGGCCTTGAAATATGAAGTGAAGAAGGAGTATTGCTATGAAAAACGAACAAACATTGGCAGATTTAGACCTTCCACAAGACATTACAGAAGAAGAGTTACGCAATACATCTCTCACATTTTTTATAGCAGACACAATTTATAGCCTGCCACTAACCAATGTGATAGAGATCATCAGTGTGCAGCCAATTACAAGAGTTCCGGGGATACCGGCCTATGTAAAAGGTGTTATCAACCTGCGTGGTGGCATTGTACCATTGGTGGATGTGCGTCTTAAGTTTGGCCAACCGGAAAAAGAATATGATGAATTTACCAATATTATTGTAACGATGCTGAATGATATAACGGTAGGCCTTGTGGTGGATAGGGTATCAAATGTCATCCGACATGAGCAGGTGGATACCACAACATTACCGGAGTTTGCCAATGTCAATGCCAATCGATACATGACCTCTGTGTCCCACACAGGTGGAAATTTAATTATGAACCTAAATTGTGAAACCATCTTGGAGGATGATAATATTTTAGGGATTACTTAGAAGTATATGGGGAAAATATGATAACGTTGAATGATCAAGAATTTGCACAGCTAAGTGAATTCGTCTTGTCGAATTATGGCATAGATTTATCTAAAAAGCGGATGCTGATACAAGGCAGACTATCGCAAGTGCTGGCAGATAAGGGTATGAAGTCTTTTGATGAGTATATCCGTTATGTGGTGGATGACAAAAGCGGCGTGGAAGTACAGCAGATGCTCAACCGCCTTACCACCAACATTACATATTTTATGCGGGAGCAAGAACATTTTGATTTTTTGACACAAACAGCTTTGCCAACACTGGTTCCCAAAATGTCAAGCAAACCTCTGCGCGTGTGGAGTGCAGGTTGTTCTTCGGGAGAAGAACCGTATACCTTAGCCATGATTTTGTCGGATTATTTTGAATCATGCGGTAAAAAGCCCAATTTTGTAGTGTTGGCTTCTGATATTTCACATCAAGTATTGCGCAGTGCATTGCTTGGAATTTATAGTGAGCAGGCCCTTAAAGAGGTGCCTGCGGCATGGCGCCAAAAATATTTTCAGCGTCTTGATAGTGGGGATTACCAGGTGTGTCAAGCCATCAAAGACAAGGTGACGTTCCGTGTGTTTAATTTGATGGATTCGTTTTGTTTCACAGCACCATTTGAAATTATATTTTGCCGTAATGTAATGATATATTTTGAGAAACAAAAAACGGATGAACTGATAAGAAAGTTTTGCAAATGGACAGCCACCGGTGGCTATTTTTTCATCAGCCATTCAGAAAACATTGGGCAAGCGAAAGATAATTTCAAAACTGTGCGCCCGTCGGCGTTTCAAAAAGAAATATGAGGCACTTTTTGGTCAAAATGAACAGCCAATGTTGGTTATGCCTCAATGAGGAGGTGTAAATGCAGCCGATACGTGTGATGTTGGTGGACGACTCACCGGTATATTTAGGCGTGATGCAAGCGGCTATAAAATATGAAAATGACATGGAATTGGTGGGATGCTATAACGACGGCGTTAAAGCATTAAAAGATGTGATGCGAATACAGCCGAATGTGATTGTATGTGATTTGCACATGCCACAAATTTCTGGAATAGAATTTGTGGAAAGCATACTTAAAACATACAAAGTGCCTGTGGTGATTGTTTCTCGGGACGAAAAAAAAGCTGCGGCAGCTTTGGCTGCCGGTGCAGTGCATTTTATACCAAAGGATTCAATTTTACCTATAAACCACATCCAATTTAGCACAAAGGTAACAGAGTCTGTTAGAGCGGTGGCCCAAACACGAGAGTCTACCAAAGCAAATATTCAAACACCTCCAAAGCAAGTTAAAAAGGAAACACCATTGTTTGGGCAACAAACAAATGGTGTTATTGCTATTGGTGCCTCTACAGGAGGGACTGACGCTACATTGGCAGTGGTAAAGAATTTGCCGGCCGATTTTCCTGCACTTTTGATTACGCAGCATATGCCTGTGGGATTTACCACGCTTTATGCCGAACGCTTGCAGCGCGAATGTCGCATGCAGGTTTATGAGGCTGTGGATGGAATGCGGCTAAAGCAGGGGCAGGCTATTGTGGCAAAAGGCGAGCAACATTTGAGCTTAATGAGAGATCAGAATGGTTTTTTTGTTCGTTCTCGTGCAGGGGAAAAAGTTTGCGGGCATGTGCCTTCGGTGGATGTGTTGTTTCAATCAGTGGCAAATCAGGCAAAAGAGAATGCTATTGGGGTATTATTAACAGGTATGGGGGCAGATGGTGCAGCCGGATTACTTGCAATGCGCAAAGCTGGGGCGTTTACCTTTGGTCAAGATGAGCGCACAAGTATTGTTTATGGCATGCCTAAAGTTGCCTATGATATTGGTGCTGTAAAAAAACAATTGGCTCTTTCGGACATTGCTGAGGAATTAATTATAGAGGCAAAACAACACTTAAAATAGAAGTTCATATTTTCAAAACAACACTCCCTACCTAAAGGATGGTAGAGAGTGTTGTTTTTGTATAAATGGAGCATGGCAATAAAAGATGGGTAAGCTCGGTTTTTAAAACATACACAGGGTGCTTTACTCTATGCCTGTCACCTCATAGCCGGCCTCTGTGACGGCGGCACGGAGGGTGTCGTTGTCCATAGTATCTTGTAAATATACAAGCGCGGTTTTGTCTTCTAAAGAGACGCTTGCTTTTGTAACTCCTGAAAGAGCCTCAAGGCTTTTTTCAACATGGGAGCTACAATGGTGGCAGCTCATGCCCTCAATGTGAATGGTTTTTGTCATAGTATCCTCCTTTTGAATAGCTGTATTTTGTGGCAAATTTGCCTTTGAAGATGGGATAAGTGTGGGTTTCCAATGATTGAGGCGCAAAGCATTTGTCACCACAAATACACTGGATAAACTCATGGCGGCGGCACCAATCATGGGGCTTAGCAACAGCCCAAAGGCAGGATAAAGCAGCCCTGCAGCAATGGGGATGCCGATGATGTTATAAAAGAAAGCCCAAAACAAATTTTGGCGAATATTGCGCACCACTGCACGTGAAAGTTCAAAGGCAAAAACAGCACCGCTGAGGTTGTTTTTCATCAGTACAACATCGGCGGATTCAATGGCCACATCGGTGCCGGCACCAATGGCCACACCCACATCAGCACGCATCAATGCAGGTGCATCATTAATGCCATCACCCACCATGGCCACTTTGTTTCCTGCATCCATTAAATTCTGAACCACTTTGTCTTTATCAGCGGGGAGCACCTCGGCCACTACATCATCCACCCCTACATCTTTTGCAATGGCCTGTGCGGTCAGCTGATGATCGCCTGTAAGAAGTACCACACGGATGCCCTGTTTTTGAAATGCGGCAATTGCAGCGGCACTATCTTCCCGTGGGCGATCTGCCACAGAAAGAAGGCCAATTAAATGATTGTTGCGGGCAAAATACAGGGCGGTTTCACCCTTTTTAGCCAAAGCTTCTGCCTGCTGCAAGCCGGCATCGGTTATATCCACATCATGTTCTTCCATCAAGCGACGATTTCCGGCTAAATAATGATGGTGATTTGCTGTAGCTTCAATACCAAGCCCAGATAAAGCGTTTAGGCTATCTGTAGAAATTGCTGTAATGTTTTGTTCGCTTGCAGCTTTACAAATTGCAAGTGACAAGGGATGTTCACTTTTTTGCTCAAGGCCAGCCGCTACTGAAAGAAGTTCCTCTTTAGAAATTCCAAACGGCAACATAGCAACAAGTTGCGGTTTTCCGTTTGTTACAGTGCCGGTTTTATCCAAAACAATTTGGTTTATATAACTTAATGTTTCTAGAGACTCAGCATTTTTATACAAAAGGCCGTTTTTGGCACCTCTTCCTGTTCCCACCATGATTGCTACCGGAGTGGCAAGCCCCAGAGCACAAGGGCAAGAAATCACCAAAACTGTGACAGCACGTGATAAGGAAAACTCAAAACCCATCCCCAAAATCAGCCAAATTAAAAATGTCGATGCGGCAATTACCATTACAATAGGTACAAAAATACCACTGACACGGTCGGCCAATTTAGCAATGGGTGCTTTGCTGGCGCCGGCTTCCTCTACCAGTGCAATGATTTGGGAAAGCGTGGTGTCTTCGCCTATACGTTTGGCTTTCATGGTAAAATATCCATTTTGGTTAACAGTTGCTCCTGTAACAGTATCGCCAACGTTCTTATCTACCGGAAGACTTTCGCCTGTAATGGCTGATTCATCTATGGCAGAGGTGCCTGAAAGAACAGTTCCGTCCACAGGGACGCGCGAACCGGGTTTTACGGCCAAAATGTCATCTACCTGTACTTCAGAAATGGGTACAGTGTATTCTTGGCCGTCTTTTAAAAGTAAGGCGGTTTTGGGCGAAAGGTCCAGCAAGGCTGAAATGGCAGAACCTGTGCGTCCTTTTGCAATGGCTTCCAGTGTTTTACCCAAGGTGATGAGTGTTAAAATGGTGGCAGCACTTTCAAAATACAAATCGCCAAGGTATTGTTCGGCGATAAAAAGCTGGGCATGTCCCAGCGCATAGCCAATTCGATATAAGGCAAATATACCATAGGCAAGTGCAGAAAAACTGCCCAGCGCCACTAGACTATCCATGTTTGGGTGCCGCCGAACAAGTGCTTTGAAACCGCTTGTGAAATACTTTGAATTGAGCAACACGATGGGTAAAGTGAGTAAAAACTGTGTTAAAGTGAAGTTTGCTGCATTTTCTACACCTGATAAAAATGCAGGGGGGGCAAGCCCTACCATATGGCCCATGCTGAGATACATCAGGGGAATCAAAAATAGAATAGAACCAATAAGGCGGTGTTTCATTGCAGTAATTTCAGAAGATTCATTGCTGGTTTTTGCGTTTTGTTTAACAATATGCTCCTCATCTTTTTGTGGAAAACTGGCCTCATAACCTGCTTTTTGCACGGTGGCAATAATATCATTTTCATTTAGCACAGCTTCATCAAATTCAACACGCATGCCATTTGCAAGCAAATTTACCTCAGCCTTATGCACACCGGCAAGAGCATTTACATCTTTTTCAATTGTAGCAGCACAAGCGGCACAGCTCATGCCACGCACCTGAAATCGACCTGTAACCATAAAATTTCCTTTCTGCAACCGATGTTGTTTTCGGTTTAAAAGTAACATATAATTTATAATTTACATCAAAGTATAGTGTTATTGTACAGTGATTTCCTATGTTTTACAAGCGAAAGGTGACAATATGTAAAAAATGTAGATAAATGGTAGATTTTATAATAAAAATAGGGTATAGTATAAAAACTATAAGGGATAGTGTGTTCAGTTGAACATACCATCTTAAAAAAATATGCACCCCATTTGTTTGGTAAATTCATCAGTTGCAAAACCGAGTGAAAAGAGGAGACGGTATGATAGATGGAAAAAAAGTAACCGGGGTTTTGGTGGCTGCAGGCCGCTCGCAGCGTATGGGTTTTGATAAATTATTTCACCGTATTCACTGCCGTGAGGTGGTGTTGATATCTCTGGAAAAATTAACAATGCACCCCAATATCGATAATGTTGTAATTGTGGCGGGCGACAATATGGCAAAGCTGGCGCGCCTTTTAGAAGAGACCCCGCAACCAAAGCCGGTGCGCATTGTGCAAGGAGGCGAAACCAGAGCACATTCTGTAAAAGCGGGTGTTGAAGCTGCAGAGGATGCACAATTTGTAGCCATTCACGATGCAGCACGTCCGTTTGTATCGGAAGAATTGATTACAAGGCTTATAAAAGTGGCTGCAGAAGTTGGGGCGGCGGCCCCTGCGTTGGCTGTGCAAGACACAGTGAAGCGCGTGAGCGAAAGCGTAGTGGCCGAAACTGTACCAAGGGCAGATCTTACCACGGTGCAAACGCCACAGGTATTTTTGCGCGAGCGATATGTAAAATCTTTAGCCGAAATTGATGAAGATGATTATATTTTTTTAACAGATGACTGTATGGTGCTAGAGCGTGCCTCTTTTCCGGTGATGCTTGTAGAAGGGGAGCGAAGCAACCGAAAATTAACAAGCCCTGAGGACCTGCTTGGGGAAATTAATGTACGGCCCATGCGCATTGGCCATGGCTATGATGTACACCGTTTGGTTACAGGGCGTTCTCTTATTTTGGGTGGTGTCACCGTGCCTCATCCAAAAGGGTTACAAGGTCATTCAGATGCAGATGTTTTGTGTCATGTGGTTATGGATGCTTTACTAGGTGCTTTGGCTCTGGGGGACATTGGCATGCATTTTCCGGATACAGACCCAAGCTATGCCGGAGTATCTAGCCTGTGGTTACTTGGCGAGTGTGAGAAAAAGGTGCGAGAGCAAGGTTATGTTGTGCAAAATATTGATGCAACTTTGATATGTCAAAACCCAAAACTGTCCGGGCACATTTTGGCCATACGTAAAAATTTGAGCAAGGTGTTACAAATAGAACTTTCCTGTGTGAGTGTGAAAGCAACAACAGAAGAAAGCCTTGGCTTCACCGGAAGAGAAGAGGGTATTGCAGCACATTGTGTGGCGCTTTTGTATGCACAATAGTAAAAGTGCCATTACAGAAAATTTACAAGACGGCCTACCGCTTTGAGTTGGCCGTTTTTTGTGGTATAATGGTTAATAGTATAAACAAGGAGGCGAGTGGCCTTGAATGGGGTGCTAAACAATATTCTCAGTGGTTTTTGGGGTCAAATAGTTTTGTTGTTTCGGGATGTAAACATTACCGATATTTTAGATGTTCTGTTGGTTACGTTGCTGGTTTATGAGGTAATTATTTTAGTGCGCAATACGCGTGCATCACAAATAACCAAAGGCATCGTGCTGCTTATTTTGGCATATGTGTTTGTGTCTGCCACCAATATGCGTACAATGGAATTTATTTTAGAATCCATCATGAGTTTTGGTATCATTGTGTTGGCAGTTATTTTTCAACCGGAATTGCGCAGGGCCATGGAACAAATGGGTGAACTCAATGCAGTTACTTCGCGGATTTTCAGGCCGCCATCCATGAGTGAAGTGGAGCGAAATAAGTGGAAAAAGGCTATTGTAGCTGTGTGTGATGCCAGTGAACATATGGCAGAAGAACGTGGTGGCGCTATTATTGTAATGGAACGCAATACCAATTTGATAGAGGTGATTCGCAGCGGAACCACCTTGCGCTGTGAGCCGAACGTGGAGGTTTTAAAGACCATCTTTTTTGAGGGTACGCCTTTGCACGATGGTGCAGTTGTGGTGCGAGACGGTGCCATTGAAGCGGCAGGTTGTTTTTTGCCGTTGTCTAACAACTTAGAAATTAGCAAAGATATGGGAACGAGGCATCGTTCGGCTCTTGGAATGAGTGAAACCTCTGATGCTATTGTAGTGATTGTAAGTGAGGAAACCGGCATTATTTCTCTTGCTAAAAACGGTGTAATGATTCGCCGTTTAGATCGCCAAAATTTGTTCAATATGCTTATCAGTGATCTTATTCAGCCTGAAAAAGTGCAAACCAAGAAAAAGCGCGGAAGAAAGGGGAAAGCGCATGAAAAAGAAAATTCGCTTCCGCCTGTTTAACGACAAACGTGTGGTGCTTTTAGCTTCGTTTGTGTTGGCTTTTTTAAGCTGGGTGATTGTTGCAGGGTTTGTCAATCCCGGCCAAACCTTGGTGTTGTCAAATGTTCTTATTGATTATGAGCAACGGGCCGAAGATTATCGTATTTATGATTTGCAACTGGTTACAGCCCTTGCCGATTTAAGCTATGCCGAGGTGACAGTAAGCGGAGATGTTTCTTTAATTAGTGGTTTTTCGAACAATGATGTAACAGTATATGCCGATTATAGTGCTGTTATTGGCCCCGGCACTTATAATATACCCTTAGAGGCAGACAAAACCACCACAGGTTCTTACAACATCCAAAATTTTTCTTTACACAATGAGGAGCATTCTTTAGACGACTCGCCAATCACAACGGTTAGCTTAACCTTTGAAGAAGTGCAAACCCATAGTTTCCCCGTGAATGTGCAAGCAACAGGCATTACAGCAGCAACCGATTATTTTAAAGACACGGCAAGCTCTTCACAAAATGAGGTATCCGTTACAGGCCCAAGCAGTGAAATGGAAAAAGGAGCACAAGTTGTGGCGGTGGTTGAAGAGGAAGAAGTTCTTTTGGAAAGCGGTGGATTTAATGTGCCTCTCACGCTTTTAGATGAGGATGGTAATGAGGTGGAGTCACCGTTGCTTACCATCAACCCAACAGATAGCGTCACTGTAACCGTGCCCATTTTAGAAGTACGTGAGTTGGGGTTGGATGAGGGGATTATTGGCGTTCCTCAAGCGTTTGATATCGAGTGCCTGGATAGCCTAATTTCACAGTCTACAGAAACCAAAGATGTGGTTGGCTCATGCCAGTCTTTTTCAAATTTAGCAAATCCGTTTACCGTTGCCGAAATTGATTTGTCT